>CALMJU010000101.1 GCA_937864465.1 uncultured Acidobacteriota bacterium | reverse complement strand
TGCGAGTCGGGGACGTACGATTCCGGCGCGCCGGGGCAGATCGGGAGCCGGGACGCCGAGATCGAGGCGGCCGTAGGACACTGCCCGTGACGGTCAGGGGTCGAGGGGAGCCCGGCCGATTCCCGAATTGACGGGGGGCACCCGCTCTCCGGGCCCCCCGGCAACCGCGCTACGGAAGGGTCGGGAGACCGACCCATCCTCCGCGCGGTCACGACGGCGGACTCTTTCGTGAGGTCCGTTAGGGGCAGCTCGCGTGCACCCTCTCCGTACCCGAGGAGTCCGCGCCCCATCCGCCGGTCCCGCATCCGTTTCGCGCCTGCACGAGATAGTAGAAGCCTGCGTCGAGGAGGGGCGAGTCGAAGTCGTCGAAAGAGGCCGTGGGCGTTCCGCCGGCCAAGCAGACCGCATTCTCGATCATTTCCTGGTCGCGCAGGTCCGCGAGGTCTCCGCGAAGGAGGTCGTACACGGTGCCGGCGCCGGCCTCGAGCGCCAGGGAATTCCAGGAGATCGTCGTCGGGCCCGCGTCGAATCGGACCCCTCCGATCTCGCCCGGGAAGTCGTACGCGCCGCCGTCCCCCGGAGCGCAGTCGCACGAGTCGGGGACGGCGTCGGCGTCCGCGTCGGGGAGGAGGTGGATCGCGTCCGGGGCGTTGACGAGCCCCCAGCCGAAGAAGTTGTTCGGCCGGGTCGCCGACGTCGTTCCGCCGCACTCCGTCACGTAGGGAGAGGCGACCGAGGGATTGGCCGAGCGGCTGAGGATGCAGCGGCTGATGTCGACCAAATTCTTGACCTGGGGCCTTGCCGACCAGAGGAGCGCGGCGACCCCCGACGTGTGCGGGCTCGCCATGCTCGTCCCCGAGAAGGACGCGTAGCCGTTGACGGGAACGGAGGAGCAGACGCTCACGCCGGGGGCGGCGACGTCGGGGCGTAGCCTCCCGCTCCCGTCCACCGTGACCGGGCCGGCGGAGGAAAAGTACGCGAGGGCGTTCGAGGAATCGGTGGCGCCGGCGACGAAGGCCTCCTCGTAGATGGCGGGGGGGTCGGTGACCGTCGAGCAGTTGGGCCCGGCGTTGCCGGCGGCGGCGACGGCGAGGATCCCGGCGGCCCGGAGGGCAGCGAAGCTGCTCTCGAGCGTCCACGGATCGCACCCCTCGGACGTCGGGCATCCCCACGAGTTGTTGACGATGTCCGGGGCCTTCGACGGGTCGCCGTCGGTCTCCGGGTCGCCGCCCTGCGGCCACGGCGCGAGGAAGAACTGGTTGCACTCGATGTAGGTCGAGGGGCTCCCGACGCCGAGGTCCATGTTCCGGCAGGCGATCCACTTCGCGCCGGGAGCGACGCCGATCTGCTCCCGCGCGGCGGCGTCCTCCCCGACCATCGTCCCCACGGTGTGCGTGCCGTGGCTGTGGTCGTCGATCGGCGAGGCGACGTCGTCGATCGCGTCGTGCCAGTTGTAGTCGTGGCTCGCCGCGACCCCGTCCCAGCCCCGGTACGCGGCGATCAGGGCGGGATGGTCCCACTGCACGCCGGTGTCGGCCGAGGCGATCACGATCCCTTCGCCGCGGACGCCGTCCTGCGACCAGACGTCGTCGGCCTCGACGGTCTGCACGCCCCAAGGCAGGCCGCAGACCGCCTTCTCCGCCGTCGCGGATCTCTCGATGCCGCGGACCGGGGGATCGCCGACGATCCTCGCGACGTCGGAGCGGGCGGCGAGCGCCCGCGCGAGATCGGCCGATCCCGACACCGCGAGGCCGTTGACGATGTACAGCTTCCGATACGGGATCCCGCGGGCGTCGAGCCAGGCTCGGGCCGCGGCCTGCGACGCGCGAGCGCGCCCGCGCAGCGTGTCGTACACGACGCGGCCGGGCCGCTCGGATCCGCGGATGCCCGCCAGGGCGGCCCGGAGCGATTCCGGACGGTCGAAGAGCACCAGGAACGGCTCGCTCCCTCCTCCGGCGAGACGGGCCGCGAGCCCGGGATCGATCTTGTTCCCCGGCGCCGGCGGCGATCCGGCCTCGGCCGCCGCCGGAATCCAGAGGAACGCGGCCGCGAGCAGGGCGGCGCCCGCAACGTCGAGACCCTTCGTTCGGACCACTTCCCCCTCCCCGGCGCCTTGGTCTTCGCGCTCCGGTACGGTATGGCCTGTACCGCGAAGACCCGCGGCTGTCAACCGGAGGGAACCCGCCCGCGGTCCGGCCGTATCATGATGCGGCAGCCGGAAAGGGCTGGGGAGTGTGCGATGGTGAGCTTTCTGCTGGGTGTGTTCTTGGTCGGGGCGTTGCTCGTCTTGCTCCCGCTGCTCCTGGTCGGGCTCGGTCTCCACCTCGCGTTCAAGATCCTGATCCTTCCGCTCAAGATCGTCGGGGCAGCGTTCGGGCTCGTGCTGGGGGCGCTCGGGATCGCGGTGGCTCTCGCCGTCCTCGTGCTGCTGGTGCTGGTCGTTCCCGCGGTCGCCCTGTTCGCGTTGCTGGCCGTTCCCCTCGCGCTCCTGGGGCTCGCCGCGGCCGCGGTCTGGGGGCTGGTCCGGCTCGCCCGAGGTCCGGTCCGGGCTTGACGGGGGACCGGCGACACCCGACGATTCCCTCGTCCCGCGCGCCGCGACCGTGAAGAGCGCTCGCGCGGGGCGAGGTGACCCTTGAGCGATCCCGCCGCCCGCGCGCGCCGCGCGCCGTCCGTTCCCGTCCCGGAGCCGGTGACGGATCCCGCCATCCTCGAGGCCTATCTCGACGACGCGTCGGGCAACCCTCCGGGGCGCGCCGCGGGGCTCCTGCGGCCGTCCTCGGCGGATGAGGCGGCCGCGTGGCTCCGGGCGACGGCAGAGGCGGGGACCCCCGTGCTGCCGCAGGCCGCGAGGTCCTCCCTGACCGGCGGGGCCGTCCCGTCGGGCGAGGTCGTCGTCTCGGTCGAGAAGCTCGGCTGGATCGGGGCCGTCTCGGCCTCGGGCACGGAAGCGCGGGTCCGCGTCGGCGCCGGCGTCCGGCTCGACGAGTTGCAGAGGCACCTCGCTGAGCGCGGCCTTTACTACCCGCCGGTGCCGACGTTCCAGGAGGCGATGATCGGCGGGACCGTCTCCACGAATGCGGGGGGCGCTGCGACGTTCAAGTACGGCGTGACCCGGCAATGGGTGCGAGCCCTCCGCGTGCTGCTGTGGAACGGGGACGCGCTCGACCTCGAGCGCGGGCAGCGGGTCGAGAGGAGGGGAGGGGAGTTCCGGATTCTCCTCTCCGACGGGAGCGAAGCTCGAGTGCCGGTCCCGACCTACCGGTTCCCGGACCTCAAGAAGGTGTCGGCCGGGTACCACGCGTCGGACCCGATGGATCTCGTGGACCTCTTCGTCGGGGCGGAGGGGACGCTCGGCCTGATCACGGAGGTGGAGATCGGGCTCGTCCCGCTTCCCGCGGCGGTCGTGACCGGCCTCGCGTTCGTCCGGGACTCGGGAGACCTCCTGGCGCTCGCGGGAGACCTCCGGGACGCCGCGCTCGCGGCGCGGCGGGAGGGCGACCCGCGCGGGCCGGACGTTCGCGCGATCGAGATGATGGACGGCCGATCGCTCGCGCTCCTGCGCGAGCACGGGGACGCGCGGAGGCTGCGCGTCGAGATCCCGTCCGGGGCGGGCGCGGCGCTCCTGTTCGAGCTGGAGCTCCCCGAGGCGACCGGGAACGAGAGGGCGCAGGACCTCCTCGCGGCGACGATCGCGGGAGAAGACGCCGAGGAGGGCCCGCTGCCTCGCCTCTACCGGATCCTCGCGCGGCGGGGGGCGCTCGACACTCTGGAGCTGGCGTTCCCGGAGGACGATCGCCGCCGCGAGGCGCTCCGCGAGTTCCGCGAGGCGGTCCCGAAGCGCGTCAACGAGATCCTGGCGTCGTGCCGCCTCGACGATCCTGGGGCGAGGAAGGTCGGCGGCGACCTGATCGTCCCGTTCGAGCGGCTCGGCGAGATGCTCCGGATCTACGAGGACGGCTTCTCCCGCCGCGGGCTCGACTTCGCGATCTGGGGGCACGCATCGGACGGGAACCTCCACCCCAACGCGATCCCGAGGACGTCGGCGGAGGCGAGGCTCGCCGCGGAGGCGCTCCTCGAGTTCGCCGGCGAGGCCGCCCGCCGGGGCGGCTGCCCGCTCTCGGAGCACGGGGTGGGGAAGAGCCCGGTGAAGCAGGAGATGATGCGCCGCTTCCTCGGCGACGCCGCCATCCGCGAGATGCGCGCGATCAAGTCGGCGCTCGACCCTTCGTGGAGGATGGCGCCGGGGGTGCTGTTCGGGAGGTGAGAGGGCGGGCAGGGGGAGTGTTTCAGGGGTCGGAGCTCGATGATTGACGGTGTGTCTCCGATCCGGTGACGATCCCCGATCTTCGGTGATCCGCCAGGGATCCAGCTCCGACCCCGGTTCTGATATCGGTTGAAGGTCCTCGTTTGCTACTTCTGAACCTTCACACGGTCGCCTGCTTTGATGCCCTCGCAGCCTTCCGTGATCCTCGCGACGGAGTACTTCTCCGAAACCTCCACGATCTCGAGCGACCCGATTCTTGTCGTGTCCGATCCGAGCGTTACGCCCGTCTCGGGATCGATGAGATCCTCGCCCTTGGAGAGCACCGTCAGCTTGGCGCCGTTCGGAATTCCCGCGTTCGACCCGGCGTTCACATAGATCTTGTCGTTGACGATCTTCATGACCGATCCGGACCAAGGTAAGTCGGCCAGGGCCAGCGCGATCTGGTAGGCCGCCTTGTTGATCGCGGCCTGGACGGCGTAGCTGATGGGGGAGTTTTGCTCGATTCCCATGGCACCGCCGACCGCGCCCGAGCCGCCGAAACCGGCCCCGCCGAACCCGAGATTCCAGTCCTTGGCCGTGGCTCGAACGGTGATGGATTGAAGCACCTCGCTGGTCGTGGCGTCCACGATGCGGAAGGACATGGCCACCTCGGCCTCGCTCTTCCCCGCCGTGACGCCGCCAAGGGCGCCTGGGGCGATTCCGGCCAGCCCGCCCCGGGTCTTTTTCTTCACCGGCGTCCACTCGTTGACGGCGGCGAAGATCTGGTGCTGCGCACCGAGAATCACTCCCGTCCTTGCGGCACTGGGCTGCGCCACGCGGCCGGACGCGCCGAGATCCTGCTCCTGCATCACCCCGTCGAGCGCCTTTCGTTCCACGAGCGTGAACCGGTTGGTGGCGTGAAGCGCGGTCGTGAGCAACTCCTCGATCCCCGCCACCGGAACCTCTACGATCCGGTTGGTCACCACGAAGGTCTCCGTCGCGGCAGCCTGCTCCATGGTGGCCGTCTTGTTTTCGACCTTCTGGACGGCGAGCCGGATCTTCGGTCCGTCGTAGGGCGTGAACTGGAGGCCGAGCCAGTCCTTGTCCTTGTTCAACTCCACCGGCTCGAGGAGCGGCGAACACTTGCCCTTCTCGTCCTTGAAGTAGGCCCCCCATCCGGCCGGCGGCTGGAAGGGTGGCTCCTTCTCCTTGGCGGCGAGAGTGAGAGACGCCGGCGCGGCGAGAATCACGGCGGAGAAAATGGCCGCCAGCACGGTGGCTGTGGTTCTGTCACATCGCATCTTGAGATCCTCCTCCTGGAGCAACTGTCAGTCGGGGCCTTGGTCCGTTCTTCTACAGGCGGCGGTCGTTTTCTTCCCCGACCATTCTCAACTCAGCCTCGGCCCGCGATGTCTGTGCTGGGTCCCAGACTTCGAAACGCGACTTTGTACGATTGCCATCGTTCGGAAACTCTTGCCGCTCGGTGACCGAGTCGGAGCAAAACTCGCGACGTTAGCAGGCTGCCGACAGAGTCGACTGTGAGCGCGGGAACATCGCTGCGGTGATGCTCGGGACGCCACGGAGCAGGGATCCCAAGAACCAAGGCCGGAACCGTGATGTGCGCTCGCTAACGTCGCGAGATCTGCTCCGACTCGTCCAGTGAGCAGGGGAAGGTTCCGAACAATGAGGGTCACAGAAAGTTGCTCTTCGAAGTCCCGGGTTCGGCGGCGCCACCACGGGCCCGGGTTGGATTGTGGACAATGACCGCCCCCTCACCATCGAAAGCGCGAACGACCTGCAAGTGGCCCGTGAAGCGGAAGCGGTCCGCCGTCTGCGTGCTAGTTGCTCAAAGGAGGGATTATGAAAACCGGACGAGTTGACCTCACGAAACTGCTTGGCTTCCTTGCCGCTGCGTTCATTCTGCTCCCATTGGTGTTTTGTTCGACGAACGTGGAAGACGCAATTCTAGGTAAGTGGAGCGAAATTGGTGGCACTGAGAAGATGGAGTTTTTCGAAGATGGCACCATCACGGTAGCGGACGGGCGCATGTATATGGGTGGGCATTACACCCTGGTTGATCAGGACCGAATCAGGGTTGACTTCGATGGTTTGGGAGAACTAGTCGGGCCGCTCGTGGTAAGGGTCTCCATTTCGGGTGACGAATTGACTTGGATAATGCCAGATGGAGAGGTTTCGAGGTACAAAAAAGCAAAATGAGTCCTGGCGCAGCATCGCCTAACCACGCAGCAGACGGTCGGCTACGCCGCCCGCCGCTGATTGCAAGCGTCATACAGCAGGCTATGGACAGAAAGGAGGGCCACATGAACACAGGCCAGGATGTTGACCGCGTTCCGGCGATCGCACACTACGAGACGCTGAGGCGATTCTTTCTCCTCGGCTACGCAATGAACATCGTTCTGTGGTTCGTACCAGCAGTGAAGGCGCGCGTCGGAGGCTTCTTCGGTTTCGGTGGAAAGGAAGAGCTTCTGAGCATGTTCTCCTTTGCTCGCATGGTTTCCCAAGGCAGCCCTGGCTTGGCCATGTTCTTGGTGCTGGTTTTCGCAAGCAACATCGTATTCATTGTGCTGGCTCTCAAGTATCCAAAGAGGTGGATCTTTCTTGCCGGCTCAAGCTTGGCAGCGTTCTTCTTACTGTTGGACGTCTTTAGCTCGAACTCAAACGATCAAGTCCGTTATCTCTTGCTCCCAAGGCTACTCGACTGGGCCGCCACGGCCCTGACACTGACTGGCTTTCTCATAAAGCCACCAGCCCTAGGCGGTGAAGCATGACGTGCTAAGCCGCCCGGGGTTCGAGAACTGGTTTCTGCCGCTGACTTCGCCATCCGCCACCTCTCCGAGGTGGCGATCATGCCGAGACGGTCGGGGGCGTGCGGAAGGGTTGTGGGTCTACCGGACGCCTGCGTTCAAGCGTCGGACCGCAGGGGAGGGTTCGCTTGCATTCGCCAAGAAGAACTTCCGCTGCCTGGATCATCCGGAGTGGCTGGCGGGGGTCGCCTAGGGAGCGCTCGCTTCCCGTAAACGCTTGATATCGCATCGCTTATGCTTGGTATGACGGCTCGTGCTCCTTCGCACGCGCCCTGCGGGTCGGAACGGCGAGTGTGCGATGCCGAGGACGGCTCGAGCCTGTCCGCTTGACGGGGGCGCTCGCGGCGAGTACATAGCGCGCGTGACGCCCTCGAGGCCGTCGCTCGCTCGGGCCTCGCGGCGGGTGGGCTCCCCATGAGGAAGGCGCTGCGCTGCGGTTTCTTGGCGCTCCTGCTCACTCGATTCCCGGCCCTACCCGCCGTGGCGGGAACCGACGCTCCCGTCCCGACGTCCTGGCATCGGCCATTCACCGCCGCGGCGGCCTCCGATTTCCTCGCCCGGCAGGCCGCGATCGTCCGCAGGGAAGATCGGGACTTGGAGGGGCTCTCGGCACTGGAGTCCTGGGCGCAGGCCGAGATAGAGCGTTTGGACGCCGCTGGCGGGGAGGATTCGCTCGATGCGGCCTCGACCATCGAGATCTCGCTCGAGGCCAAGGAACTTCGTTTACGTCTCGAAACGGATTCCGACCGTTTCCTGGCCGATCGGGCGCTCCGAATACGGGAGAGCCTTCTCGGGCAAGAAGCGATCGAGCTGCTCCCGGCCCTGCACGTCTTGTGCAGGGTGGCAACGGGACAGAAGCGCGAGCTGGAAGTGCTCGGTTATGCGCGGCGTGCGCTTTCCATCGCCGAGGCGCAGATGCCCCCGGATGATCTGCGCCTGGTCCAGCCGTTGGAGGACTTGAACGATTTCCATCAGGTCTTTGGAAGATTCGCCGAGGCTCTCGCGCTGCAGGAACGGGTTCTCGACATTCAGTCGAGATACCTGGGGCCCGATCATCCTGGTACCGTATGGTCCGCCTACCAGATCGCGCGACTTTCCTACTACTCCGGAGACTTCTCGCGGGCGCGATGTTCTCTGGAAGAGGTTTGGCCGCTCCTGGAAAAGAGCTTCGGCCGCGAGAGCCGAGAGGTAGCCGCGGCAACCCAGTTCCGCGGGCTCATCGCGATGCAGGAAGGCGACTATCCCGAGGCGTCTGCCGCCTTCGAGACGGCGCTCGCGATGCGCGAACGCCTGTTCCCGCCCGGCCACACGGAAATCGGACAGACCCTTCATAACCTCGGTTCCCTCGCTCTCGAGATGGGGGAGCCGGAGCTCGCTCAGGAACGCTTTCGCAGGACGGTCGAGATCTGGAGGCAGCGTGTGCCGCCCGATCTGGAGTACACGCTTCCCCTGGCAGCGCTCGGTGAGTCGCTGGCGGCGTCCGGCGACCGGGAAGGCGCCCGCCGAGCCTACGAGGAGGCGATCCGCGATCTGGAAGCGGCGGGAGGGCAACGCCCCTATCCGTACTACTTCCTTGCCCTGAAGGGACTCGGCGCCCTCTTCATCGAGGAAGGCGATGGGGAGAAGGCGAGACCTCTGCTCGTTCGCGCGCTGGATCTGGCACGGGAACGATTCGCGCCGGCACACCCCGAGGTGGCTGAGATCGAGGACCTTCTCTCGCGGGTCGACCAGATCGAGTCTCTTTGGGAATCGGCACGCGCCCACTCGCAGAGGGCTTTGGGGATCAAGGAGCAAGTCCTCGGACAGCGGCACCCCTCGGTTGCGGAGACACTTTCGGATCTTTCAAGAATCGCGACGGCGGAAAGAGAATTCCGCGACGCGTATTTCCTCGCGCGGCGAGCATGGGAGATTCGGAACGACAGTCTTCGAGAGGTGGCTCGTTCCCTTCCGGAACGGCAGGCTCTCAACTTCGGCGAGCGTGCGCGGGGGGGACTCCTCGAGGTGACCAGCGCGGCGACGGACCTCGCCGACGGGTTCCCGGTGGCTGACGTGTGGGACGCATGGATCCGGTCCCGTGGGGCAATCCTGGATGAGCTGGCGCAGCGGAACCGCTCTCTCGCCGCTAGTCGGGATGCAAGGGTTTCCGAGCTCGGCGAGTCTCTCGACGCGGCTCGGCGCAGACTGGCGAGGCTTATCTTGGTCGGGCCTGGGGAGGAAGACCCGGCTGGCTACAGCGGCAGAGTCCTCGCCGCACGGGATGCCAAGGAGAGCGCCGAACGGGAGCTCGCCGCCGTTGTCGGGAATGCCGGGAGCGCGCATTCGTTTCGGAGGGAAGGGTTCTCGGACATTCTGCCTGCGCTGCCGGCAGGCTCCGCCCTTGTTGCCTACGTGCGCTACGGTGACCCTCAGCGCTACGGCGCCTTCGTCGTGCGAGCGGACGAGGGGAAGCCCGCTTGGGTCGATCTCGGCACAGCCCGCGAAATCGACGACCTCGTTTCGCGCTGGCGCCTGAAAGCAGGGACTCTTCCTCCCGCGCGAGTCCGTGCCGCGAAGCTGGAGGAGAACGATCTCCGGAAAACCGGCTCGTCATTGCGTCGCGCGGTCCTGGAACCTCTGCGTCAGGCGATCGAAGGCGCCGGCCTGGTGTTCGTGGTTCCGGAGGGCGAGCTCCATCAATTGAGCTTCGCCGCGCTGCCGGATCCCGGCGGCGGGTATCTCCTCGAGAGCGGCCTCGAGTTCCATTACCTCTCGGCCGAGCGAGACCTTCTGACGCTTGGCACGCAAGGAGCGACGGTCGGTGGCCTCATCGCAGCCGGGGGGCCGGCCTACGACGAAGCCCCGGCGTACCGGACCGCCCCGCGCGGCGCGCAGGCGGTCGTGAAAGCGGCGAAGTTGCGGGGAATCTCCTCCCGCTGCTCGGACTTGCGATCCTTGCGCTTCGGCCCGCTGCCCGGCTCTGCGGTGGAGGCGCAGGAGGTGGCGCGTTCCTGGTCCGACGCCGCTTCGAAGCGGGGCGATCGTTCCGACGTTCGCGTGCTCCTCGGCCGGGACGCGAGCGAGACGGAATTCAAGGCTTCCGCTCCCGGTCACGGCGTCATTCATCTCGCGACGCACGGTTTTTTCCTCGGCGATCAATGCGCACTCGAGTCCCCGCCTTCGCCGCCCTTGAAGAACACGACGGCGTCCAGCGCGACGATCGCTCCATCCGCCGAGAATCCGCTGCTCCGGGCCGGGCTCGCGTTCGCTGGCGCCAATGTCCGGGTGGAGGGGAAGGGCACGGAGGATCGGGATGACGGGATCCTCACCGCGGAGGAGATCGCGTCTCTTGATCTCTCGCGCACGCAGTGGGCGGTTTTGTCCGCCTGCGATACCGGCGCGGGCGAGATCCGCGGCGTCGAGGGGCTCGTCGGGCTGCGGCGAGCGTTCGTGGTCGCCGGGGCGAGGACCGTCATCACGAGTCTGTGGGCCGCGAGCGATAGCGCGAGCGCGGAGTGGACGCGAGCGCTTTACGGGAAGCGACTCGCAGGTCGCTCGACGGCCGCGGCCGTCCGTGAAGCTTCCATGGAGATCCTGAGGGCCAGGAGAGCGGCGGGAAGGGACACCCATCCCTTCTTTTGGGGAGGTTTCGTCGCGGTAGGTGACTGGCGCTAGCGCGCCTTCTTCACCACCTCGAAGGGGATCGCCTCGACGGCCTCTCCCGAAACGAGAGAGTGGCGGAGCTCGTACCGTCCGGGCGGCAGCTTTTTCGCGGAAATTCGGAGGTACAGGACCCCGTCGGAGGTTCTGAGGAGATCGACGAGGCTGGCACCTTCGATGTCCTCCGACCAGGCCACTGTCCCATCGCTTCGCACCGCCTCGATCCGGTGGCGCACGCCGGTCTTTGTGAGCCCCTCCGTCGCGAGTTCGACGACGAGCTCCGCGAGCCGATCGTCCTCGGAAAGCTCCACGACCGCCGTCGCGCCGGCTCCCCGCAAGCCGGGGCGAAGCATCGCCGGGGCGTACGCGCCTTCAGGAACGTCCGGAGGTCGCGAGCGGAGCTGCTCTATCTCGGAGCGCAGCGCGGCGACGCGACTCGACAGCGCCTGTTCTTCACTCAGCGCGCGATCCAGGTCCTGCCGCAGGGCCGGGGCCTTCACGAGTCCGATCCATGCCGGGTAGACGGCCAACGCGGCAACGATCGTGGCGGAGGCGAGCGCCGGGATCCATGGTGCCTCGAGGCACGACGCGATACGTGCAACCCATCCCACACGCCCCGACGAAGACTCGCGCCGAAGCGACGCCTCGGTCCTGCGCACTGCGTCCGCATCCGCCCGGCACGCCGAGCAAACCTCGAGATGGGCCCCGACACGAAGCTTGTCCGCCGGCTCAAGCGCATCGGGCTCCAGGACGAAAGAAACCAGTTCGACGCTGTCCACGTGGTGTGGTGCGGCCGGGCCGCTGAGCGCGAGCGCCGAGCCGAGGTCGCCGTAGGTTCGCAGCAGATCGCGGCACTCCGGGCATCTGGGAAGGTGCGCCAGGAGCGCGCGGCGCTGCCGGTTCGTCACCCGGCCTTGCGCGAGGTCCGGCAGGAGAAGGATGGCCTTGGAGTGTCTCATCGCGCCACCCCGGACTTCCGTTCGGTTCTCGGAAGAAGCGCCGACAGCTCGAGGCTGATGGTCCGCGCCTGCTTGAGGCATCGGCACATCCGCACACGCAACCCCTTTTCGCTACGCCCGAGGCGCTCGGCGATGACGGACCACGGAACGCGCTCGATGGCGTGGAGTCGAATCAGCTCCACGTTCGCGGGACCGATCCGGCGCAGCACTTCCGCCATGAGCCTCCGGCGGTCGGCCTCGATGAGGGGATCCGCCGGATCCCCTGCAGGGGCAGGCAGCGCCTCGTCCATCGACACGGCATCTCGCTGCCGCCGGATCCAATCCACGCAGCGGGCGTGAGCCACGTGGCGCACGAACGCCTGGAATCCTGTACGGAACTCGTACCCCGTGGAAGGGATCGCCCGGAGCAGGCTCAGGAGGGTCTCCTGGACGACGTCGTCGCGATGAGTGTGGGGTATGGCGTGGCCCTGCTGGCAGCTCACGATCATCGCGACGAAGCGCTCGACCGCTCGAACCGCGCGGTCGTCTCCTTCGACGAATCGCCGCGCCAATGCCGGCCCCCAGTCGGCGTTCGCCCAGCTTGCATCTTCGGTCGATCGCGTCGCTGGCGTCCTCGCGCGGTTGATGATGTCCCTCCACCGGATGGCGGGATTGTAACCCCGAATGGCTCCAGGCCCGAATCCAGCGATCGCGCCGGTCACCACACTTCCCTCCCGTACGACGGTGTCGCCCAATGGGCTGGGGCGTTAGCAAGGTCTCCGAAAGCGCCCGATCAAGCAGGAGACGATGCGCGGCTTCCTCGGCGACGCCGCCATCCGCGAGATGCGCGCGATCAAGTCGGCGCTCGACCCTTCGTGGAGGATGGCGCCGGGGGTGCTGTTCGAAAACCGGGGACAGCTGACGATTTGAATCGGTCGCTGTCCCCGATTTGCGATCTGCTATGCTCGGCCCTACCCCTCGAGGAGGACCGGATCATGACCGAGCCCCGCGACCGCCTCGCCTGCTTCAAGGCCTACGACATCCGCGGACGGGTTCCCGACGAGCTCGACTCCGACCTCGCCTTCCGGATCGCCCGCGCGTACGCGGCGTTCGTCCGGCCGAAGCGCGTCGCCGTGGGCCACGACATCCGCCTGACGAGCCCGGAGATCTCAGGGGCGGTCCGGGACGGGCTCGAGGCGTCGGGCGTGGACGTCGTGGACATCGGCGAATGCGGGACGGAGATGGTCTACTTCGCGACGTTCCACCTCGGCCTCGACGGCGGCGTCATGGTGACCGCGAGCCACAACCCGGTGGACTACAACGGGCTCAAGCTCGTCCGGGAGGGGGGGCGGCCGATCAGCGCGGACACCGGGCTCCTCGAGATCGAGCGCAGGGTCCTGGCGGGCGAGCTCGGGGCGAGCGCGGGGCGCGGGAGGACCGAACCGGTGGATGTCGTGCCCGCGTACGTGGATCACCTTCTCGCGTACGTGGACGCGGCGAATCTCCCGCCGCTGCGCGTCGTCGCCAACGCGGGCAACGGCGGGGCCGGCGCGATCGTGGACCGCCTGGAGGGGCGCCTGCCGCTCCGGTTCGTCAAGCTCCTCCACGAGCCGGACGGGCGGTTCCCGAACGGCGTCCCGAACCCCCTCCTCCCGGAGAACCGGAAGGTCACCGCGGAGGCCGTGCTCCGCGAGCGGGCGGACGTTGGGATCGCCTGGGACGGCGACTTCGACCGGTGCTTCCTGTTCGACGAGAGGGGGGAGTTCATCGAGGGCTACTACATCGTCGGCCTGCTCGCCTGCCACGCCCTGCAGCGCCACGCGGGGGCCCGGATCGTCCACGACCCGCGCCTGACCTGGAACACGATCGAGGTCGTCCGGGAATGCGGCGGCGTTCCCGTCCAGAGCAAGTCCGGCCACGCGTTCATGAAGGAGGTGATGCGGCGGGAGGACGCCGTCTACGGCGGCGAGATGTCCGCGCACCACTTCTTTCGCGAGTTCTCCTACTGCGACAGCGGGATGATCCCGTGGCTGATCGTCCTCGACATCCTGCGCGCCGCGGGGAAGCCGCTGTCGCAGCTCGTCGGGGAGCGCATGCGCCGGTTCCCGGCGAGCGGAGAGATCAACCGGCGGGTGTCCGACGCCGCCGGCGCGATCCGGAGGCTCAAGGAGTCCTACGGCCCGAAGGCCCTCAGGATCGACGAGACCGACGGCGTGGGGATCGAGTTCGAGCGGTGGAGGTTCAACCTGCGCGCCTCGAACACCGAGCCCCTGATCCGTCTGAACGTCGAGTCGCGGGGCGACGCCGCGCTCGTGCAGGAGAAGGCCCGGGAGATCCTGGCCGCGCTCGAGGGCGCCTGAGGCGAGGGCGAGGCCGGCTCGGGGCCCGCGAGGCCGTTCCCGCGACTTGACTTTCTCGCCGCATCCTGCATTCTTTCCTATGCAATCGGGACGCCAGGATGCGCCGGGCGTTCTTTCGGTGGGGGCCGCGGGCCTTGGACCTGAGCGATGGCCAATCGATCTTCGTCGGGCTGCGGCTCGACAGCCAGCTCCGGCGGCAGCTCCACGGCCTGACCGGTCCCGATAGGGCCTATGTTTCCACCGAGGACACGGCCTTCCTGACGATCTGCCGGCTCGGGGAGCACGAGTACGTCGGGAAGGTGGTTTCCGAGCGGTTGACCACGGAAAGGGTGGACGACGTCCGCCGGAATGTCCTGAGCATCCTGCAGCGGCTGTGCCCGGACACCCGCCTGCCCGCCAACCTCGAGATCTTCGCATGCCGGGGAACGGAGCGAGCGGCCCCCCCAGGCGACTGAGCGGAAAGGGTTTCCTGCGAGTGCGGGGGAACTGGTAGCGCTACGGGGATTCGAACCCCGGTTTGATGGCTGAGAACCACCCGTCCTAACCCCTAGACGATAGCGCCGGCCACATTATAGGGACCGCTGGACCACCGTCAAGGGCCCGGCGGCCCGGGCTTGCTCCCCCTCCTTCCTTATATATATTTGGCGACGTTCGACTATGTCTTCATGACAAAGCGCATCTGTGTTCAGGCGGACGCGCTGCGGGGAGGTCATGGACACGCAAACCGAGTCGCTCCGTCCCTCCGCGTTCCTCGGCCTGCGATGGGCGTTCCTTTTCACGGCGGCCCTTGCGACGGTCTCCGCGGGAGCCCCGCCACCCCTCGCGATCGTCGCCGTCGGGACGCTTCTCGCGAGCGGTCTCGCCGCCCACGCGTTCCCGACCCGCGAGCTCGTGCGCCCACGGCACGTCGCCTGTCTGATCGCGGCCGACGCCGTGCTGCCGTCGCTCGCCCTGGGGTGGGCCCCGGCGGCCGGGCCGAGCGTCCTCGTCGCTCTCCTCACGGCGGCGGTCGCGGCCGTGGCGCTGCGGAAGGGGAGACGCTCCTCGGCCGCCTGGGTCCTCGGGCTGTCGGTCGCGGTTGCGTCCCTCCCCGCGTTCCCGGACGCCGCGCTGCTCCACAGCGCCGCCTTCCTTCTCCGATATCCGCTCGTCGTCGCCGCCTCGCTCTGGGCGCTCGCGCTCGCCTCCGAGGCCTCCCGGAGCCTCTGGGCGCTGGAGAGCGCTCGCCGCGAGAGCGACGAGCTCCGGACCCTTCTCGAGATCACCGACGCCGTCACCGGCTCCCTCGACGTCCGGCACGTCATGCGGCTGATCGTCGAGCGCGTCGGGGACGTCGTCCGCGCGCAGCGCTGCTCGATCCTGCTCGTGGACGAGGAGGTGAGGAACTGCTTCGTCGTCGCCGCCAACGACGACCCCGACGTGGACATGCTCGAGGTGGATCTCGACAAGTACCCGGAGATCCGCCACGCGATCGAGACGCGCGAGCCGGTCGTCGTCCGCGACGTCGCCAGCGATCCGCTCGTGGCGCCGGTCCGGGAGCAGCTCCTGCGCCTCGGATACCGCTCCGTGGTCGTCCTCCCCCTGGTCTTCGGCAAGGAGGTCCTCGGCACGCTGTTCCTCCGCGCGAGCCGCCAGCGCCCGTTCACGGCCGGAGAGATCCGCTTCTGCCGCGTGGCGGCCGGCGCCTCGGCCAATGCGCTGAAGAACGCGCTCCTGTACCGCGAGGTGGCGATGGAGGCCGCCCGGCACCGCACGACGAGCGAGACGCTCCGGCGCGTCCTGGACTGCACGCCCGACATGATCCTCGGGTCCGACTCCCAGGGGATCGTCACCGAGTTCAACCGCGGCGCCGAGAAGATCACCGGACGGACCCCGACGCACGCCGTCGGCCGGCCGGTGGCGGAGGTGCTCGGGGACGCCGCGCCGCCGCAGGCCGGTTCCGAGCCGCGGGAGCCGCGCGACGTCGCTCTGAGGCGCCCCGACGGGACGGAGGTCTGCGTCAGCCTCGTCGACGCGCCCCTCGTCGGCACCGCGGGCGAGCCGGTGGGAAGAGTGTGGATCGGCCGCGACGTCACGCAGTTCCGGCGCGCCGAGAAGGCCCTGGCCCGGACGGAGCGGCTGTCGAGCATCGGCGAGGTCGTGGCGGGCGTGGCGCACGAGCTGAACAACCCCCTGTCCGGCGTGCTGGGGTTCGCCCAGCTGCTGGAGGGGCAGCTCCGGGACTCGCCGCAATGCCGCGATCTCCAGAGGATCGTGGAGTCCGCGCGCCGCTGCCAGCGGATCGTGCTGAACCTGCTCTCCTTCGCCCGCCAGCACCCGCCCGAGAAGCGGACGCAGGATCTCAACGCGTGCGTCGAGCGGGTGCTGGACCTCAAGGCGTACCATCTCCGCTCGTCGAGGATCGAAGTCCTCCTCGATCTCGCGCCCGATCTCCCGCCGGCCCGGTTCGACGGCCACCAGGTCGAGCAGGTCGTTCTCAACCTCCTGAACAACGCCGAGCAGGCGATCGCCCAGACGGGCGCGCCGGGCAAGATCGCGCTCCGGACGCGGCGCGACGACGGCGTCGTGCGCCTCGAGGTGGAGGACGACGGCCCCGGCGTGCCGGCCGCGATCCGCGACCGTGTCTTCGACCCCTTCTTCACGACCAAGGAGCCCGGTCAGGGAACGGGCCTCGGGCTTTCCGTGTCGTACGGGATCGCCCGCGAGCACGGCGGCGACCTGTGCCTCGCCTCCTCGACCGAGGATCCCGGAGCCCGCTTCGTGCTCAGCCTCCCCGTCGCCCGCGACGGAGACGCCGATCCGGCCGGGGAAGCCCGCGAGCCCGGCCGGCTCTCGGATCTCCTCCGGGGCCGCCGGATCCTCGTCGCCGAGGACGAGCCCGCGGTGCTCGACCTGGTCTCGCGCGTGCTCCGGCAGGAGGGGGCCGAGGTCGTGTCGGCACGAGACGGCCTCGAGGCCTGGGAGTGCCTGACGGCGACGGACTACGACCTCGTGCTGGCCGACATGCGCATGCCGAACCTGGACGGGCAGGAGCTCTACGAGAAGGTCGCCTCGGAGCGGCCCGACATGATCCGGCGATTCATCTTCGCGACGGGCGACCTCGTCCGCCAGGAGACGCAGCGCTTCCTCGCGAGCGTGCCGAACCGCGTCCTGACCAAGCCGCTGGACGTCGAGGACATCCGAAGGGTGGTCGTGCAGGCTCTCGCGGGGACCTCCGCCTGATCGGCCTCCTCAGCCCGCGGCGGAAGCGCCGCCGCCGCCCCCGGCGGCGGGCGGCTCGAGCGAGGCGACGGCGGCCCGGAGCCGGTCCGTGAGGACGGCGACGTCGCCGTTCCCCACGGAGTCGTTCCCGATTCTCGGCACCGGGATCGCGTCTCCGATCGCGACCGAGATGCGCGACGGTCTCGGAAGCCTCGCGTCGCGCGGCAGCGCCTCCTGCGTTCCGTGGATCCAGACCGGCACGAGCGGCACGCCGTGCCGGAGCGCCAGGAGCGCGGCGCCCGGCCGGAAGGCTTGAAGTCCCGCGCCGCGGGAGACCCTGCCCTCGGGGAAGATCCCCAGGAGATCGCCTTGCTCGAGGAGCCTTCCGGCCCGGAGCAGCGAGGCCAGCCCTCCGCCGGACGGCTCGACGGGGATCGCCTCGAAGAGCCGCGACGCCCAGCGGATCGGCCTCCAGTAGTAGAACTCCGAGGTCATGAGGTAGCAGACCGGCCGCCGGACGACCGCCTGCAGGACGATCGGATCGAGCAGGGAGACGTGATTCGCGCAGAGAATCGCGCCGCCCGATGCGGGGACGTTCTCCCCGCCGCTCGAGCGAAGGCCCCACGCGAGCGCTCCGACGGGGCGGAACAGAGCGCGGCTCGCGCGCAGCGCGCAGCGGTGGGCGAGGGATGGCATGCGCGAGGAGGGCGGGAGCCGCGCGCGGACGGGGCGGCGAGGTCTGCTTCGCGCCCCGTCCGTGCTCCTAGAACTCCTCGCCCGTCGTCGGGAGCGGCTTGTCGAGCGCAGGCCCCGGCCGCATCTCCTCGGGACGGATCGGCTCCTCCGTCGGAACGGGGAACGGCATCCCGATGCCCGCTCTCTCCAGCGGCGCGATCCTCTCCTTGGCCGGCGGAGCCGGCGGGAGGGGCTTCCTCGCGCTCATCTTCTTGGGCGAGGTCTTCTTCTTCGCAACCTTCTTCTTGGCGACCTTCTTCCTGGGCGCAGCCTTTCTCTTCGCGACCTTTTTCTTTGCGACCTTCTTCTTGGCGAGCTTTTTCTTCGCGACCTTCCTCTTGGGCGCTTTCCTCGTCGTCTTCTTCTTGGCGACCTTTTTCTTTGCGACCTTCTTCTTGGGGGCGGCCTTCCTTCTTGCTGCCTTCGCCATCGGACGACCTCCTTCACCGGCGCGGGCGCCATACCCGACCGCGCCGGATTATAACCCTCCGAGTTTCCAACGCGTTCCCGAAATGGGTGCGGCGCAGTTCAAAGCGGCGGCGCGGGGAGCCGGCGGCTCGCCCGTGCGCGTAGCCGAGGCAAGCTCTTTCTTGTCAGTAAGTTGGGGCCTGGCGACCCGAGGCCGTTCCGGCGCGCGCCCTCGAGGCGCACCGCCCGGAGCTCACCGCGCGGGCGCCGCTCCCGCCGCATAGCGGCGTCGCAGGGCGGGAACGAGATAGTCCCGCACCGCCTCGCGGAGGCCGTGGCGAGGGGCGTGGCCCCAATCGGCCCTCGCGCTTCGATCGTCCACGTCCGCGGGCCAGGAGTCGACGATCGCCTGCCGCGCCGGAACCGGGTCGAATCCGATCTCGGCGCCGGGGAAGTGCTCGAGCGCGGCCTCCCGGATCTCCGCCGCCGAGGGGCTGAACGCCCCGATGTTGTACACGCGGCGGGTCAGGCTCTCCGCCGGCGCGGAGGCGAGCGAGAGGAAGGACTCGACGGCGTCGGGCATCGTCATGAACGGGAGGCGCGTGTCGGGCCTCACGAAGCACGAGTACGGCCTTCCCTGGGCGGCCGCGTGGATCATCTCCGGGGCGTAGTCGCTCGTGCCGCCGCTCGGCAGCGTCTCCGCGCTCACGAGTCCCGGGAACCGGATCGCCCGGAAGTCGAGGCCCGGCTCGCCGGCCTTCCTTGCCCGGGCCGTGAGGTAGGATCCGAGCATCTCGCCGTAGACCTTGTTGATGCCGTACATCCCTGCCGGGCGGACCCAGTCCTCCTCCCGGACCGCTCCCGCAGCCTCCTTCGCTCGGGCGTCGGGCAGGCCGTAGACCGCGATGCTGCTCGGGAACATCACGACGACGTTCCGCCCCGCGGCGAGGGCCTCCTCGCGTGCGAGGCGGAAGAGCGCCACCGTGCCGTTGGTGTTGACGTCGTGGGCCAGGTCGGGATCCTTCTCCGCCTTCGTCGAGAGCACCGCGGCCAGGTGCAGGAGGATCTGCGGATGGTGCCGCCTGAAGACCTCCTCGAGAGCCGGCGCGTCGAGGATGCTGGCCTCGATGGCCGCCTTGCACGAGGAGCCGATCTCGGGCGGAAGAGGCACGAGGTCGAGCGCGACGACGTCGTAGCCGCGCGACTTCAGGGCGGGCAGGAGCAGGTGCCCCATCTCGCCGCCCGCCCCGGTCACGAACGCAACCGGCTTGCTCATGGTTCCTCCTGGGTCGAATCGGCCGAACAGGATAGCAGCACCCGGCCCGGGACGGCCCGTCCGGGGAGGCGCGCGGGGCGCCGTGCCGGGTCCGGGTAGGACGTGCTATGGTGATCCCCATACTCGGATTCATTCGCTCGGCCGGAATTCATGCGCGGGGCGGCGACGGCGTCCGGGACCGGACGCGCGGGGCACTCCCACGGGCCGAAGGAGGCACTTCATGTCGGCAAGGCGCAAGATCACGGTGGACGGGAACGAGGCGACCGCCTCGGTGGCCCACCGCACGAACGAGGTGATCGCGATCTATCCGATCACGCCGTCCTCGAACATGGGCGAGTGGGCCGACGAGTGGTCCGCCCAGGGGCGGAAGAACATCTGGGGAACCGTTCCCGACGTGATCGAGATGCAGTCCGAAGGGGGCGCGTCCGGGGCAGTCCACGGAGCGCTCCAGGCCGGGGCGCTCACGACGACGTTCACCGCGTCGCAGGGCCTCCTGCTGATGATCCCCAACATGTACAAGATCGCGGGCGAGCTGAACTCGTACTGCATGCACGTCTCGGCCCGGACCGTCGCCACGCACGCGCTCTCGATCTTCGGCGACCACTCGGACGTGATGGCCTGCCGCCAGACCGGCTTCGCCCTCCTTGCCTCGGGCTCCGTGCAGGAGGCGCACGACTTCGCCTGCATCGGCCAGGCAGCGACGCTCCGCTCCCGGGTGCCGTTCCTGCACTTCTTCGACGGCTTCCGGACGTCGCACGAGGTGGACAAGATCGAGGAGCTGCGCGACGACGACCTCCGCGCCATGATGGACGACGACCTGATCCGGGCGCACCGGCTGCGCGCCCTGACCCCCGACCGTCCGGCCCTGCGCGGGACGGCGCAGAATCCCGACACGTTCTTCCAGGCCCGCGAGGCCTGCAACGGGTTCTACCTCGCTTGCCCGGACGGCGTCCAGGCGACGATGGATCGGTTCGCGGAGGTCACCGGGCGCGCATACCACCTGTTCGACTACGTCGGGCACCCCGAGGCGGAGCGCGTCGTCGTGATGATGGGCTCGGGCGCGGAGACCGCGCACGAGACGGTCGAGTGGATGGTCGCGCGGGGGGAGAAGGTGGGGCTGCTCAAGGTGCGGCTCTACCGGCCGTTCTCCGTCCGGCGCTTCGTGGCGGCGCTCCCGTCGTCGGTCCGCGCTCTGGCCGTCCTCGACCGGACCAAGGAGCCGGGAGCGGTCGGGGATCCGCTGTACCTCGACGTCGTCGCGGCGCTCCGCGAGGCGCGGGAAGGCGGATTCTCGACGTTCCGGTCCGAGCCCGCCGTCGTCGCGGGTCGGTACGGCCTCTCGTCCAAGGAGTTCACGCCCGCCATGGTCAGGGCGGTTCTGGACGAGATCGCCGGGGCGAATCCCAGGAGCCACTTCACCGTCGGGATCGTGGACGACGTCACGCGCATGTCCCTCCCGGTCGACCCCGAGTTCGACATCGAGCCGGACGACGTCGTCCGGGCGGTGTTCTTCGGTCTCGGCGCCGACGGCACGGTCGGCGCCAACAAGAACTCGATCAAGATCATCGGCGAGGAGACCGAGAACTTCGCCCAGGGGTACTTCGTCTACGACTCCAAGAAGGCCGGGGCCGTCACGATCTCGCACCTCCGGTTCGGACCGCGGCCGATCCGATCGAGCTACCTGATCGGCAGGGCGAGCTTCGTCGCCTGCCATCAGTTCGTGTTCCTCGACCGGTACGACATGCTCGAGATCGCGAGGCCCGGGGCGACGTTCCTCCTCAACGCGCCGTTCGGGCCCGACGAGGTCTGGGATCGCCTGCCGCGGGAGGTGCAGGAGTCCATCCTCGGAAAGAAGCTGCGGTTCTTCGTGATCGACGCGTACAAGGTCGCGAAGGACACCGGGATGGGGGGGCGCATCAACACGATCATGCAGACCTGCTTCTTCGCGATTTCCGGAGTGCTGCCGCGCGACGAGGCGATCGGGAAGATCAAGGAAGCGATCGAGAAGACGTACGGGAAGAAGGGCGCGGAGGTCGTCCGCCGGAACTTCGAGGCCGTGGACGACACACTCGCCCACCTCCACGAGGTGAAGGTCCCCGCCGCCGCGACGGCGACGGCGTCCAGGCCGCCGATCGTCGCCGAGGGGGCGCCCGACTTCGTGAAGAGTGTGTCGGCCGTCATGATCGCCAACCGGGGGGACCTGCTCCCCGTGAGCGCCTTCCCGCCCGACGGCACCTGGCCGGTCGCGACGAGCCAGTGGGAGAAGCGGAACATCGCGCTCGAGATCCCCGTGTGGGATCCTTCGATCTGCACCCAGTGCAACAAGTGCGTCCTGGTCTGCCCGCATGCGGCCATCCGGGCCAAGGTCTTCGAGGCGAGGCACCTCGATCGGGCGCCCAAGACGTTCCGGTCGGCGGACTACAAGGCGAAGGATTTCCAGGGGGCCAAGTACGCCCTCCAGGTCGCCCCGGAGGACTGCACCGGCTGCACGCTGTGCGTCATGGTCTGCCCGGTGAAGGACAAGTCGAATCCGAAGCACAAGGCGATCGACATGGCGCCGCAGATGCCGCTCCGGGAAGCGGAGCGGGAGAACTACGCTTTCTTCCTCGACCTGCCGGATCCCGACCGGACCAAGGTCAAGCTCGACAACAAGGGGACGCAGTTCTTCCAGCCGCTGTTCGAGTACTCGGGAGCCTGCGGAGGGTGCGGAGAGACTCCGTACGTCAAGCTGCTCACGCAGATGTTCGGGGACCGGGCGCTGATCTCGAACGCGACCGGGTGCTCGTCCATCTACGGGGGCAACCTGCCGACGACGCCGTACGCCGTGAATCGTGACGGCCGCGGTCCGGCCTGGTCGAACTCCCTGTTCGAGGACAACGCGGAGTTCGGCTTCGGATTCCGCCTGGCGATCGACACGCACATCCGCCAGGCTCGCGGCCTGCTGGCCGGCCTCGGATCCCGGCTCCCCGGCGCGCTCGTCGCCGGTCTTCTCGATGCCGACCAGGGGAGCGAGGCGGGCATCGCCGGGCAGCGGGAGCGGGTCGCGGCGCTCCGGGCCGAGCTGCGCCGGATCGACGCCACCGAGGCCCGGCGCCTCGAGACGCTCGCGGACTACCTCGTGAAGAAGAGCGTCTGGCTCGTCGGGGGCGACGGCTGGGCGTACGACATCGGTTACGGGGGGCTGGACCACGTCCTCGCCATGAACCGGGACGTGAACATCCTGGTGCTCGACACCGAGGTGTACTCCAACACGGGGGGGCAGCAGTCGAAGGCGACCCCCCTCGGCGCCGCGGCCAAGTTCGCGACGGCGGGCCGGGAGGTCGGCAAGAAGGACCTCGGCATGATGGCGATGGCCTACGGCCACGCCTACGTGGCCCGGGTCGCGTTCGGCGCCAAGGACACGCAGACGGTCCGGGCGTTCCAGGAGGCCGAGGCGTACCCCGGGGTCTCGCTGATCATCGCCTACTGCCACTGCATCGCGCACGGGTACGACCTGGCCCAAGGACCCGAGCACCAGAAGGCGGCGGTGGACTCGGGGCTCTGGCCGCTCTACCGCTTCGACCCGCGGCGGATCGCGCAGGGCCTCCCGCCGCTCGTTCTCGACTCCGGACCCCCCAAGGGCTCCGTGACCGACTACATGAGGAGCGAGACCCGGTTCCGCATGGTGGAGAAGCTCGACCCGGAGCGCTTCAAGAGGCTTCTCGAGGAGGGGCAGCGGTTCGCCGAGCAGCGCTTCGCGATCTACCAGCAGCTCGCCGGGATCTCGGTGCCCAGGGAGGCCCCGGCAGAGGAGCCGGCCGATACGACTCGGAAATAGGGCGGGATAAAGCGGATCAAGCCTTCGGGCGATCCGGCAGAGCAGGCAGGAGCCGGTCGCGGTGCGAGGCCGGCGCCCCGGGGCGGGGCGTCGGCCGTCACGAACCGCTCCTGCGCCCAGGACCGCCTACGGCCGCCGGTCCAGAACCTGGCGCACCTTCTCGAGGAGCGCGTCGGGGGTGAACGGCTTCGCGAGCACGTCGGGGCTTCCCTCGGGAAAGGACTCGGCCTCGAGCGAGTCGAAGCTGTAGCCGCTGCAGAACAGCACGCGCGTCGTCGGGTCGGTCGCCTTCATCGCGTCGTAGGCGGCGCGCCCGCTGCGGCGGGGCATGATCGCGTCCATGACGACGAGATCGATCTCCCGCCACGCGCGGTCGAAGATCTCCACCGCCTCCTCTCCGTCGCGCGCCGTCAGGACGCGATACCCGGCGCCCCGCAGGATCTCGGCGACGAGGTCCCTCACCTCGTCCTCGTCCTCGGCGATCAGGATCGTCTCGCCGCATCCGGCCGTCGACGGCACCGCCGCGGGGGCCTCCTCGATCGGGATCTCGGGGCCCCGCGCGACCGGGAAATAGATCCGGACCGTCGTCCCGCGCCCTACATCGCTCTCGACGCGGATGAGCCCGTCGTGCTGCCGGACGATCCCGTAGACGGTCGCGAGGCCGAGCCCCGTTCCCTTGCCGACCTCCTTGGTCGTGAAGAACGGCTCGAACACGTGGTCGAGCACCTCGGGCGGCATGCCGGTGCCGGTGTCCGAGACGACGAGCAGGACGTACTCCTCCTCGCCGGCTCCTGGGAGCCTCTCCGCGAGCCAAGGATCGCCGAGAGCGGCGCTCGTCTCGATGCGCAGCGTTCCCCCTTCGGGCATCGCGTCCCGGGCGTTCACGCAGAGGTTGAACAGGATCTGCTCGACGTGGCCGGGGTCGGCGTAGACCCTCGGGAGCGATGGGTCGCCGGCGGTCTCGAGACGGATCGTCTCCCCGATCACGCGGCGCAGCATCTTCGCCGTGTCGGCGATGACCCGTCCGAGGTCGAGGCTCTTCCGCCGCACCGTCTCGCGCCGGCTGAAGGTGAGGAGCTGCCGGACGAGCGCCGTCGCGCGGGAAGCGGCGTCGGCCACCTGCTCCAGCTCGCTCCTGGCCTGGCCGACGGCCGGGACGTCGTCCATGGCGAGCCGGACGTAGCCGGTGATCACCTGCAGCAAGTTGTTGAAGTCGTGCGCGACGCCGCCCGCGAGCTGTCCGATCGCCTCCATCTTCTGGGACTGCCGGACCTGCTCCTCGAGCCTCCGGATCTCCGTCACGTCCCGCCCCAGGCTCGCGAGGCCGATGACCGTCCCGTCGGGGCCGCGGAGGAACGTCGTGTCCCAGGCGACCTCGCGGCTCCTCCCCTGCTTCGTGACGATGGAACGCTCGACGTGAGGCTCGAACGTCGCCCGGAGGCAGGAGATCTCCTCCCGGGTGCGGGATCGTTCCGCCTCCGGGACGACCGTGTCGACCCAGTCGCGGCCCACCAGCTCTTCCTTCGACCAGCCGGTCAGCTCGGCGAGTTCGTCGTTGGCGAACGCGATGCGCCCGTCCCGGTCGAGCATGACCGCCGCCAGGCGAACGTTCTCCAGCATCTCCCGGAAGCGCCGCTCGGATTCCAGGAGCGCCGCCTCCGTCTCCCTCTGGGCGGTGATGTCGTGGAACACGACGATGCCGGCCACGATCTCCCCCTTCGGGTTGCGGATCGGCCCGGCGCTCGTCGAGAGCCAGCGTTCGTCCTCGCCTTCCTGCCGGAGGAGCATCTCCTCGTTCCGGACGACCTCGCCCCTAAGGACCGCGCGGGACAGCGGCAGGTCCTCCGGAGCGTACGGCCCGGAACCGTCGCCCCGAAACGCCTTCCATCTCGAGGGGCGCGCATCCTCGGAGAGCGCCGTCAGCCAGCCGCCCATCTCTGCGTGGAGCGCGAGCGCTTCGGAGTTCGCGTAGCGGACCCGGATGCCTGGAGCATCGACCACGAGGATGCCGGACGGCGACTGCTCGATGGCCGCCGCGAAGAAGGCCTGCGACTCGGCGAGCTTCTCCGCGGCCGCCTTGTACTCGGTGATGTCCCGGGCGACCGCGAGCACCTGCGTGACGCGCCCCTCCTCGACGATCGCCGTGCTGTCGATCTCCAGGACGACCTTCCGGCCGTCCTTCGTCGCCACGACGATCTCGTACCGGTGGGGGCCGGTGTCGCCCGCGATCCGGCGGGCGATCTGCTCGCGCTCGAGGTCGCGGTATTCCGGGAGGATCGCTTGCATGATGTCGAGCGACCGGATCTCCTCCTCCGAGTATCCGCTGAGCCGGCAGAGGGCGGGGTTGGCGTAGGCGATCCCGCCCGAGAGGTCGTACAGGAGGATGATGTCCTGGGTGGTCTCGGCGAGCTGCCGGTACTGGGCCTCGCTCCTCGCGAGCCGGTCCTGAGCATCCCGGATCTCCGTGACGTCGGTCGCCACGCCGAGGATCGCCGGGACCCGGGCCGGGCCGTAGCGGAAGGGGATCTTGATCGCCTCGAGGCGATGCACCCGGCCCTGCGAGTCCGTGAGCCGCTCGTCGGGGATGATTTTGGGCCTGCCGCTCCGGATGACGTCGCGGTCGTTCTCGTGGAATTTGCTCGCCTCGTCCTCCGTCGCCGAGAGGTCGCGGTCCGACTTGCCGATCACCTCGGAAACCGTCGTCCCGAAGATGTCCGCGACCCGCTGGTTGACGAGGAGATACCGGCTGTTCTCGTCCTTCGCGAAGATGTACTGCGGGACGAGATCGATGATCTGGCGCAGCAGGTCCTCGCTCTCGCGGAGCGCCGACTGGGCGCGAACCTCCTCCGTGACGTCGCAGCCGCTCGCGAACGCCAGGCCGTCCCGCACGGTCGCGCGCCACTGGAGCGAGCGGTAACAGCCGTCGGCGCAGCGGAAGCGGTGGACGAGGTTCCGCACCTCGCTCCGCCGGGCGAGCTCGCCGATCGCCTCTGCGGCGTCCAGGAGGTCGTCCGGGTGCACGAGATCGAGCAGCCCGCGCCCCCGGACGTCCTCGGCCCGGTGCCCCAGGACGCGCTCCCACTCCGCGTTGACGTGGAGCAGCCGCCCGTCTTCGTCGGCGATCCACAGCGCTGCGATCGCCGAATCGAAGAAGCGAACTACCGCTTCCCCGAGGCCCGCGCCGTCCGCTCCCCTCTCTCCCATGGCCTCTTCTCGGCGCGCGACGATAGGCTCCCCCGGTCCCTGCGTGCCGCGCTCACGAAGCCGCCGCGAGCATCATAAGCGAAGTCTCTGCTCCGGTTCCCTTCCCCGGCGCTCCTTCTTCGGCGGCTAGGGGTCGAGCTCCCGCCGCCTGCATCCTCGATGTGGCGGGCGTCTCGCCGGCGCCTCTCCCCCCCGCGGGGGGCGCCGATCTCGAGCGACCGCCGTGCCCCGCGTTCCTGGCCTCACGGCCCCGCGACGACGGCGGCCGCGGGGTACCCGACGAAGTGGTAGAGGTTCGCCGGGGCGGTCTCTCCGAGGCCCACGTCGCGGACCGGGATCTCGGGCGAGCCCACCGACGTCGCGTACGCCAGCGGGAGGAGCCGGGGCTCTCCCAGACCGAGATCGAGCGCCGCGCGCCGTACCAGGAGGAGCCCGAAAGGGATCGAGAATCGGCCGCACCACGGGATGCGGTAGCGGTCGGGATCGTCGGGGTCGACGAGCGTCGCCTGGAGGGACCGCGCGCCCTCGACCGTCACGGTTCCCGACAGGCGCTGCGTCAGGATCTCGCGGTCCCTCGCCGTGGCGGCGGCGTACGCTTCGATCCCTCCGTCGCCGAAGGGGACGTGGCCGAAATCGGGGCCGTAGTGCACGCCGTCGGTCGAGATCACGACCGCGACGTCCTTTCCCAGCGCGAGGCCTCGGCGCTTCATGGCCGAGGCCAGGGCGGATCCCGCCCGCTCCGCGATCTCCCGAAGCCGGTCGAAGCGCGCCCCCGGCACGAGAACGGGGACGATCTCGAGGTCCGGACGCGCATGCCGGAGCCAGTACACGAGGGCCTCGACGGAGTGCTCCGAGTCCTGCATCGCGGTGTCCTGGACATAATCCTCGATGGAAAGGGCCTCGAGGATCTCCCCGCGGAGCCCCGACACCGGGACCTCGCCGTCGGGCGCCCGCCACGCCCGGTAGGAATCGAAGACGGCGCGGTCCCGGGCGCCGAAGCGCCGGTACTTGTGGAACACCCCGACGACGACGACGGTGCGCGCCGTGACGAGCGGCAGGACCCGGCGGTACACGCGGCCCGCGTACAGGTAGTCGTCGTGCGGCGCGATGAGGGCGAGCACGCCGGGCGGAGGATCGGGACCGAGCGCCTCCGGCGCGGGCGGCATCTCGGAGAGATCCCAGACCTTCGCCATCTGGCCGGGTCGCGAGGCGAATCCGACCGTGTCGAGCTGGCCGCGCACCTCGCCCGCGCTCGGGATCCCCATGGCCTCCCGCACCTCCTCGAGCGTCGGCGCGGGAGCCGTCGGACCTGGCACGGCCTGCCCCAAGGCTGGCGCCACGGCGAGGAGCGCCACGACGAACGCGACCCGTGCTCGCAGCATGGGAACCTCCCCGGGGCGGATTGTACCGGTCCTCCTCCCCGGCGCGCGAGGCGGGGGGAGGACGGGGGAGAGGCGGGCGGGAGGGGCGACTAGTCGATCGTCACGCGGAAGGCGACCGTCACCGCTGCCCCTGGGGCCATCGTCCCGACCCGGACGGCAATCGCTCCCGCGCCGGTCCCGTCGAAGTCGGCATTGTCCCCATCCGCCTCGTCGGTGCGCCCCGAGCCGTCGAAGGTGATCGAGCCTGGCACGAAGGTGGTGTGCGCCGGGACCCGCCCGGTCATCACGACGCCGCGTGCCTCGCCGAAGCCGACGTTCGTGACGACGACCGTGTAGGTCAGCGTCGTTCCCGGGAGCGCGCGGCCCTCGGGGGAGACGCGCGTCACGGCATCCAGACGCGGCGTCGAGGCGGCGGCCGGGAGGACGCGCAAAGCGGGGGGGCGGGCGGGGGACAGCGCTCGCTCCCGGGCGCGCAGAGCGGGGATCGCCGAGCACTCGAGGGCGAGGAGGGCGACGAGGGCCCCGCGGACTCTCCGTTCGGCTCTCCCCTCCGGCGGGCGCGGCGTGCGCCGGTCGGCGGGCGCTTCCCCGGTCCGGGATCGCGGCGCGGAGCACGCCCGCATGCCCCTCTCCAGGACCCACCTCGCGATCGAGGATAACCTGTCGGTGTCGAAATAGCCACATGATATTTCGGGGGCATCGTCGCGGCGCGATGCGCACGGGAGGAGCCGCGGGGGCGTCGCCGGAGAGGGGGCGCCCCCGCGGCTCGGCGATCGCCTAGTACGGAGGGAACGGCTCCGGATCGTCGCTCGGCGAGAGGATCGTGCCGGAGGCGGAAAGGGTGACGAGGACCGTGTCGCCGGCGGCGACCGTGAAGCCCGTGCTGGTCAGGTCGAGCTCGGTCCCGTCGTCGAGAGCGACGCAGATGTGCGCCCGCGCCGTCTCCGGCGCGGGCAGCGGGTTGTGGACGGCCACCGTGATGCTCGAGGCTTCCACCGAGACGACGCTCGCGACGAGGTCGGAGTAGAGCGCGTGGGAGAGCGGCGCCAGGACCGCGGAACAGGCTGCGACGGCGAGGACGGGGACGAAGGATCGCGAAAGCTTGCTCATGGGAATCCTCCTTCGGAGTTGGTGAGAGACGGTGGTGACGATCCGACACGGCGGTCGGGGGGGCGCGCGGGATGGAGGAGCGGACGAGCGCCGCCGCCGGAACGCCCGCATCCGGCGGCGGCTCGCCTCGGGACGGGGCCGTCTCGGGACGAGAGCGCTCCCGGAGGCCGGGGGCGCTCCGCACGCGGCCCTCCGCGTGCTCGACCCGCACGGCGGCGGCGTGAGGTGCGGGGCGGGACCGGTCAAGTTCGATAGCCGTTCCCGCCGGATGCTCGCGCTCGCGCCGGGGCGGCCGACCGCGGCTCTCGCGGGTTCTGCGGCTCGAAGCGTAGCTATAAAACTACAACAACACAAGAAGCGGGCGATCCCGGCGGACCACCGGAGGGCGGCGCGGCTGCATGTTGCCCGTTGTCCGAATCCGGTGTATGTATTCGGCGATGCCGCGCGTCGCCATACATCCATCGGCCGCGATCGCCGACCTGCTCCGGAGGCAGAGGAATCGTCTGGGCTTGAGTCTTCGCGAGGCGGAGACCCGCTCGGCGTCGCTGGGAGACCCGATTCCGTTCTCCACGCTGGCCCGGGTCGAGCAGGGGAAGGTCGACCCCGGCGTGCGGCGGCTTCACTCGCTGCTCCGCATGTACGGCCTGCCCGTCGAGTTCGCGGCGGACGTGCTCGATCTGGAGGCGATGGCGGACGAGCGGCCCGCGCCGGCTCCGCCAGAGGTGCTCGGCCGGCGCGGTGTCGAGTACATCAAGGCCGGGGATCTCAGGAAGGGACTGGCGCATCTGTTCGCGCTGCGGACCGGCGAGGAGCAGTCGAAGGCGGACCGGTCGGCTCGTCAGAAGGCGCTGCTGGCGATGGCGGTCGCGGCCGGAGGGTTGGGGCGCTACGAGCTGTCGCGGCACATCGTGGAGGGGCTGCTGCGCGAGCCGCCGGAGCCGGATCTGATCTCGAGGTGCCTGGTCCAGGCCGCGGTTTGCTGGAGGCACCTCGGGTCGGCGGAGGCGTGCCTCGCGTTCCTGCTCCGGGCGGAAGAGAGGACGGAGGGTCCGGCCGGCAGCCAGGAGCGCGCGTTCGTGCTCCACGAGAAGGCCCAGGCCCTCCTGGACCTCTCAGACCTGAAGGGGGCGGAAGGCGCGCTCCGGGCGGCGTTGCGATGCTACCGCAGGGCGAAGGATGCGTACGGAGAATGCCGGGCCATGGGCGTGCGCGCGGAGATCCGCCTGGCCGCGGGGCAGTGGGCGGAGGCCCTCCGGGTCGCGCGCAGGGGCCGGGCCCACGCGGAGCGGCACGGCTTCCGGCGCGTGAGGGTCCTGCGGCTCCTGGACGAGGGACGGGCCGTGGCGGGGTCGGGCGATACCGAAGCCGCGATCGATCTCTTCCGAGAGGCGCTCTCGGGAGCGATCCGGATCGGCGACGACGTGGCGCGGTTCTACGCGCACTATCACCTCTGGAAGGCGCACGAGCGTGCGGGAGACCCGAGCCGGGCGGCGGTCGAGCTCGAGGAGGCGGCGTACTACGGGAAGCTCCTCGACGACGTCAGCCCCGAGGTCCGGGAGGTCCGCAGCGCGGGGAGGCCTCCGGCGCGCCGCCGGAGGCGGACGCCGAGCCGCTGACGACCAGCACTCCCGTGCCGTCGATCCGGTCCTCCTTCAGGCGGCAGAGGGCCTCGTTCGCATCCTCGAGCGGGAAGGTCGTCACCTCGGGGCGGAGCGGGATCTCCGCCGCCTCGCGCAGCAGCTCCTCCCCGTCGGCGCGAGTGTTCGCCTCGACGCTTCGCAGGCTCTTCTCGTGGAAGAGGCATTCCTCGTAGTCGAGGGGGGGCACGGGCGTCATGTAGATCCCCGCCAGCGCGACCGTCCCCCCCTTGCGCAGCGAGCGGAGGGCGGGCGGGACGATCTCCCCGGCCGGAGCGAACACGATCGCCGCGTCGAGCGGTACGGGCGGGACATCGAATGCGCCGCCGACCCAGGAGGCCCCCATCGAGCGGGCGAGCTCGCGGTGGCTCTCCCCTCGCGTCGCGACGTAGACCTCGCTCCTCCGGTGGCGGGCGATCTGGAGCACGACGTGCGCCGACGAGCCGAACCCGAAGAGGCCGAGGCGGCCGCCGGCGGGCAGCCCGCTCCGCCGGAGCGCCCGGTAGCCGATGATCCCGGCGCAAAGAAGGGGAGCGGCGCGGTGGTCCGCGAAGGCGTCCGGGATCTTGTAGGCGAAGTCCTCCGGGACGACCGCCATCTCCGCGTAGCCTCCGTCCTCGTGCCAGCCGGTGTACCGGGAGCGCTCGCAGAGGTTCTCGGAGCCCGAGCGGCAGAACTCGCAGGATCCGCAGGTTCCGCGTAGCCATGCGATGCCGATGCGGTCCCCGACCGCGAGCGTGCGCGCGTCCGGGCCGAGGCGATCGACGACCCCCACGATCTGGTGCCCCGGCACGAGAGGGAGCCTGCGCGGGGGGAGATCGCCCTCGATCACGTGGAGGTCGGTCCGGCAGATCGCGCAGGCGCGAACGCGCACGCGGACTTCTCCCGGGCCGGGCTCGGGGTCGGGGATCTCGACGAGGTCGAGCGGCCGCTCGGCGATCGGGGCGTTCCTGCGGAGGAGCATCGCTCTCATCGATCGGTCTCCGGGATCGCGGGCGCGATCATCGGTCCTCGTTGCGCCGGCGCAGGAGGATCATGCAGGCGCCGGCGACCAGCGCGCCGGGAATCCACCAGGCGAGACCGATCCGAAGATCGCCGGCGGGGGCGGCCGCGCTGAAGACGGTGAGGCCTCGGGAGGGGTCGGTCGTCGCGGGCACCAGGAAAGGGTAGATGCCGAAGGCGGCGCTCGCGATCATCCCCGCAAGGTAGACGCCCGAGGCGAACGACGCGGGGCCGTCTTGCTCCCGCGAGGAGAACCACAGCACGAGCACCAGTCCCGCGAGGCTCGCGAAAGGGAACGCGTACCCCCAGGGCCGCTCGTGGAGGCTCTGGGCGATCTGCGGCTGGACCCGCATCGTCAGGAGGGTCAGGAGCACGGTGGCGGCCGCGGCCGCCCACCAGGCGAGGTCCGCGGCCCGGCGCGCGCGCGCCTGGAGCGCGCCCGTGGTCTTCCGCACCGTGCGGAGCGCGCCGTGCAGGGCCAGGGCCGCCACCGCGGAGAGCGCGACGGAGATCGTGTACGGGTCGATCCAGGCCGGGTCGGATCCGGGCCACGGGCCGCGCCAGAGCGGGAGACGGAACCGCCCTCCGGCATCGATCGGCACTCCCCGGACGACGTTCCCGAGCGCGAGGCCGAACAGAAGGACGAGCGCGAGGCTCGCGAACGACAGGACCGCGTCGCCGAGTCTCCTGGAGGCCGGCCTCGAGATCCGGGGGCGAGCCGCGGCCGCAACCCACCGGACTCCCCAGAGCGCCGCGAGGAGCCCCGCCGCCCGCGGGAGTCCGCGCCCCCCGGCGGCGAGCACGGCGGGGAAGGCGAGGTACAGGGCCGCGGCCGCTGCGAGGAGCCAGATCTCGTCGCCGCGCGCAGGGGACCGGATCGAGCGGATCCAATCGTCGCGGGCCCGATCCGTGCGACCGACGATCGGGTGGAGGAGGCCCGCCCCGAGGCCCATTCCGGCCAGGATCGCGTACAGCGACAGCGCCATCGCCACGAGGACGAACCAGAGGGTTTCCATGCGCCCTCCGGAGCGCGCGAGTCAGCGGGATCGGTCGAGAGCGAGTGGCTGGGGAGCAGGGATTCGAACCCCGATTCTACGGTCCAGAGCCGCATGTCCTACCATTGGACGACTCCCCAGCAGGCTCCGGGACGACGGGGATTCTAGTCGGCCGCGCCCGAAAGTTCAAATCGCTCCCATCGAATCGGGGACGGCAACCGATTCAAAACGGTTGCCGTCCCCGATCTATACTTCGGCCGGAGGGTCCGATGGCCGAGGCCGTTCGCGTGCGGTTCGCGCCGAGCCCGACGGGGCTGCTCCACGTCGGGGGGCTCCGGACCGCGCTCTACAACTACCTGTTCGCGCGCCGGCACGGCGGCGCGTTCCTGCTCCGCATCGAGGACACCGACCGGAGCCGCTACGTTCCCGGCGCTGTCGAGATGATCGTGGAATCGCTGCGATGGGCGGGGCTCGACTACGACGAGGGGCCCGGCGTGGGGGGCCCGCACGGCCCCTACTTCCAGTCGGAACGGCTCGATCGCTACCGGGAGGCCGCCGACCGGCTGATCGCGTCGGGCGACGCGTATCCCTGCTTCTGCACGGCGGAGAGGCTCGACGCGATGCGCCGGGAGCGGGAGAAGGCCCGGCAGTCCACGAAGTACGACCGGCGCTGTCTCGGGCTCGGCGCGGCCGGGATCGAGCGGAGGAGGGCGTCGGGAGAGCCCCACGTCGTGCGGATGAGGATCCCCGACGAGAGATCCGTCGTCGTCGAGGACCTGGTTCGGGGGACCGTGGAGTTCTCGACGGACGTCCTCGACGACCAGGTGCTCCTGAAGTCGGACGGATTCCCCACCTACCACCTCGCGAACGTCGTGGACGACCACCTCATGGAGGTGACCCACGTCATCCGCGGCGAGGAGTGGCTCTCCAGCACGCCGAAGCACGTGCTGCTGTACCGGTTCCTCGGATGGGCACCTCCGCGGTTCGCCCACCTGCCGCTCCTGCTCGGGAAGGACCGCTCGAAGCTGAGCAAGCGGCAGGCCGACGTGGCGGTGTCGGACTACCGGGCGCAGGGCTACCGGCCGGAGGCTCTCGTCAACTTCGTCGCCCTCCTCGGCTGGAACCCCGGGTACGACCGCGACGTGTTCTCGATGGACGACCTGATGCGGGAGTTCTCCCTGGAGCGGGTGGGAAAGTCCGGCGCGATCTTCGACCTCGAGAAGCTCCGGTGGCTCCAGGCGAGCTACCTGCGGTCGTTGCCGCGGGAGGTCCTGCGCGAGGAGCTGAAGCCGCTTCTCGAAGCGCGCGGGTGGACGTGGCCCGGGGACGCGTGGCTCGACCGGGTCCTCGACCTCATGATCGAGCGGATCGCGTTCGTGCGGGAGGTCCCGGAGAAGGCGGGATGGTTCTTCGCGGACCCGGCAGAGCACGACGCGGAGACGGTCGCGAAGCGATGGAAGCCGGAGAGCCGGGGCCTCCTCTCGAGAGCGCTCGCGGTCCTGGAGCGCTCGCCGTTCGACGCCGGGTCCCTCGAGTCCGAGGTGCGCGGGCTCGCCGAGCGGGAGGGGGTCGCGGTCTCGGACCTCGTCCATCCCCTCCGCCTCGCGTGCACGGGCATGGGCGCCGGGCCTGGGCTCTTCGCGCTGATGGAGACGCTCGGCCGGGAGGCGTGCGTGCGAAGGATTCGCCGCGCGCTCGGGACGCTGCCGTGACGATCAACCTCCACGCGGCGTGGGTCGGTTTCCTCTTGGGGACCGCGGCGGGGGCCGTCACCGGGCTGTTCTTCCACGAAGAGCAATGGCTCGGGGGCTACGCGTCGTGGAGGCGCCGCATGGTGCGGCTCGGCCACGTCGCGTTCTTCGGGATCGGGATCCTGAACCTCGCGTTCGCTCTGACCTCGCGAGCCCTCGGGATCTCGTCGGGGCTCGGCCTGCCGTCGGCGCTCTTGATCCTGGGTGCCGCGACGATGCCGCTCGTCTGCTACCTGAGCGCCTATCGGGCGGCGTTCCGACACCTCTTCTTCGTCCCGGCCCTTGCGGTCGGGATCGCCGTGGTGCTCTTCCTCGCGAGGGTCCTCGCAACGTGAGAATCGGGCTCGTCGCCATGAGTGGGATCCGGGCGTGCGATGCCGAGCTGCTCCGCCTCGGGCTGACCTTGCCGGGCTTCGTCGAGAGGAGCAAGACGATCGCCTCGCTCCCGAGCCTCGGGCTGCTCACGCTCGCGGGCATGACGCCCCCGAGGCACGTCGCGGAGTACCTCGAGGTTCCGGACCTCCGGGCCTGCTCCGGCCCGTTGCCCGGGTTCGATCTCGTCGCGATCTCGAGCTACAGCGCCCAGATCGACGAAGCCTACGAGCTGGCGCGGCGGTACCGGGAGGCGGGGGCGCTCGTCGT
>CALMJU010000100.1 GCA_937864465.1 uncultured Acidobacteriota bacterium | reverse complement strand
TCCGGTCCGCGATCCCGGACTCGACCAGCGCCCGCCGCAGGTCGTCCGTGATCTTGGCGGTCGCCTCGAAGTCGAATCGGTCGACCTCCTCGGCTTGCTCTACGAACGGGGCCAATACCTCGTCGAACTTCGCGGCGTACTCCCGCTCGTGCCGGCGCAGCCACCGATGCGCGCGAACGTAAGGGTCGGCGTCCCCTCCGGAGATCGTAATCCCGCCCGTCCCGGAGCAGTAGTGAAACGGACGAACCGACTCCGAGGCGTCGGAGGGAGAGCCGAAGAGATCCACGCCGGACGCGAACGGAGTTTCCCTGGCCGCGTTCTCGTCGTACTCCGAGAACGGAGGTGGCACCGTTGCGATCGGGCAGCGACCCGCGCGCGCCAGAATCGCCTCGAAGATTCCCCGTCGCACCCCCTCGGCGTAAACGACTCGGCTCCCCTCCGCGAAAGACGAGCGAAGGCCGAGCCGCGAGATCATGTCCCCCTCGAACTCCGAGAACCGGCGAGCGAAGGCCTCGTCTTCCCTCAGAAGATCGAGATGAGCCGTCGAAAGGGTCCGCATGTAATCACTGAAGACCCTGGCATCGGATTCCTCCGGAAAACCCCGAAGCGGAATGTGCCCCGGCGTCAGTTTGACGGATGTCGTGCCGTCCGGTCGTCGCGAGACCCGCATCGTGAAGACCATGCGGAACAACCAGCGCTCGGCCGGAGCGAAGGCCGCGTCCGTGCATATCGGCCGCCGATTCATCGGACAACCGGCAGCCAGAAGAGACGCCGCCACGAAGTACAGCACCGCGCGGGCCAGCCTTTGACGAGAATTCAAGTCGTTGCCTCCGACCTGGTGGACAGCCCGCCGAGCCGCCGCGGCAAAGGGCGCGTTGCGGATTCGCAACGTGCGCCGCCGGTCTTCCAAGCGCCTGCGGTTTTGAAGTCTTGGCGGCGCGTTCGGTCCGCCGAAGTCCGGCGGGCGCAGTTGTTTTCGGAGGCCGTGCAGCTCGAGCGGCGGTCAGTCCGCTTCGCCGCTCCTCTCCTTCGAAACCTCGGTATCCACCCTCCGCTGGATCCGGTCCGCGATCCCCGCCTCGACCAGCGCCCGCCGCAGGTCGTCCGTGATCTTCGCCGTCGCCTCGAAGTCGAGACGGTCGACATGCTTGTCCAACGGTCCGCGCCGGATCACTTCGGCTCAAGCTTCTTTGCCTTGCCGTCGTCGGGTGGGTTGATCCCGTCATCGCCCGGAGATGTCGGAAGGGGAGGGCGAAAAACCCAATTCGGAACGCACTTGCAGTCCTTCAACGCCGTGTTGCAAATCGTGTTTTCCGGGCACGATCCGGTGCAAACCTCGCCTTCGTTCAAATGACACCATCCGGACCCTTCGCAGACTGCGCAGCCCGCGTCGCACTCGCCGTAGCACTGATCTTCACAAATCATGGGGTGCCATATCCCACATTGCTGCTCCTGCAGCAAGATCAGCGGATCTCCTGTTGGCTCCAGCGCGAGAAAGCCGTCCGAGCGGACGAATAGACCCACGTCCCTCACGTCCACCGGGACGGTGTCCGCCATCTCCTGGAAATCGTAGACGTCTTCCCCGCTTGAGTTCTTCCCCTCAAGCTTCCGATACGTCAGCGTTCCGTCCGCTAGCCTTTGCCATTCGATGTCCACAACCCGCACAATCTCCTCGGTCGTACCCAGCAGGAACCGGACCTTGACGAGCGCCCCGCGCATGTCGTCAGACGAAATCACCGGCCCTGCAGGCGGCGCCCCCTCGGCCTCCGTCTTCGCTCCCCCTCCCACGACCGCCGAGGCCGAGACGAGGACGAGGATCGCGAGGAGAGCAAGTTTCTTCATGACGACTCCTTGGGTGTGCCGCCTGTGCGGCGGTGCGTGGACGATGAGCCGGTGTCCGGACAGGGCCTCCGCCTGGACGGGGTTCGTTGTTTGGGTCTTGACCGGCAGCGACGTTGAGTGGCGAGGGCGGCGTCGCGCTTGGGACACTGCGGCAGCGAGAACTACGAGGCAGCCGGTGTCAGCGTCGCGAGCTATCCATTCTGGGGGGCGGGTAACTGAGGGAATCCTCACGGCACGAGCCGGGGCCGTCGGAGAGAGAGCGGAAGCGCCGAGCATCGCTCTACTCCCCGCCCCTTCGACAAGAACCTCTTCCACGATCGCCCCCGATCGAACGCTTCGCGAGCCGTACTGCAACCTACTGGCCCCCTGATACGCCGCTCTGCCGGTCCCGTCAATGCCCCACTGCGGATTTCGCGTTGCGGATTCGCAACGTGCGCCGCCGGTCTTCCAAGCGCTTGCGGTTTTGAAGTCTTGGCGGCGCGTTCGGTCCGCCGAAGTCCGGCGGGCGCAGTTGTTTTCGGAGGCCGAGAAGGTCGCGCGCAGCAACGTCCGCCCTCGGGTCTCTCCTTCGCTCCCGTCGTTGCCTCCGGGAAAGTCGATTGCAGCCCGCGGCTTGCTTCGATCCGATCGCTTCCTTAGCTTGCAGGCGGCCGCCGCAATCCGCCCCTCGGGCGCCGGCGCGCCCCCGGCATGCGCTACGATCGGAGGCATGGACATGGAAGAGATCGAAGCCGAAGCGATGAGGCTCGACCCCAGGTCGCGAGCCCGGCTCGCCGAGAAGCTCCTCCGGAGCCTCGAGGAGCTCGGCGAGGAAGAGAACGAGGCGATCTGGGCCGAGGAAGCCGGCCGGCGCGACGCCAACGCGGACTCGGACCGGACTTCCCTGCGCCCCGTAGGCGATGTCTTGCGCGACGCCCGATCGAAGCTGTCGTGAATCCGGGTGCCCGCGATCCCGCACCTCCGCCGGACCTGCCGCTCTACTTCGCCCGGCGCACCAGGATCGTCCGGTCGGCCGCCGCGATCGCCCAGGTCGCGTCCACGGTCTTGAGGAGCCTCGTCAGCACCTCGCCGAACGGCTCGCAGCCGGGATTCTTGAAGACGACCGGACGCTCGGCCAGATCGGTCGGCACGTCGAAGTTCACGCCGGTCTGCTCCGTGATCTGCGAGAGCACGTTGCGCAGGACGTCGTTGGAGTGGACGGCCAGACGGAGGGAGTCGAGGAGAGCGCCGAGCTTCACCGGCTCGGTCCCTCCGCAGGAGCAGGAGCACGTGCAGACCCCCGTGTTCCCGGTGCACGACTTCGTGCAGGCGCAGGTGCACTCGTAGGGGCAGGACGCCGACGCCGAGCAGCAGTCGCCCGCCTCGGTGCTGCAATCCGCCAGGATCGGCGCCTGGGCCGCGAAGACGATCGCGGCGAGCGACAGGGCCGACGCCGCGAGGGCTCTTCTCATGGCCGCCTCCCTTGCCGCGCTCGGCGCGGCACCCGGGGTCCGGGCTCTCTCCGATCCGGCGATGCCGGACCCGGGGGCCCCCCGTGCTCTTGATACGCTTCCCGCCGCCGATTCGGCGTGGAAGGCCCGCGGTCCGCGGCGTCTCGTCCGCGAGCGCCTGCCCCGCCGCCGTCATCGCGACCGGGGGGCGCCGACCTCCAATCCGGACTCCATCTCCTGCCCGGCAGACTCTACCGCGAACTCGATCGGAGGCGATCCGGCTCCACTCTCGAACTCCTCCGGCGGCTCGAACGACCACAGGCCGGACGGCAGGGAATCGGGGAGCGCGCCGACGAGCCAGCCGCACCCACCGGCCGCGGGCCGCGGCGGATCCACCCAGCCGAGCGCCACCGCCACGCGCTCGCCTCCAGCGAACCGGAGGAGATCCCCCTCGTACGACTCCGACGCGTCCCCCTCCGCGCGGCACGCGTACGCCATCACCGCCCCGGCCTCCCCGGGCGAGACGGACCCGTCGAGCGCGGGGGCCCGCACGACCGCTTCCCCGAGCCGGACGAAGCGGTCCGACAGGAGCCAGGGACCCGCCTCGCCGGGGGCCGGTGGTCGGGGAAGCTCGAAGGACTTCCGCACGCGGGCCGAGATCCCCTCGGCGTCCGCCGTGACGATCAGGTCCAGCGTCGTCTCCCCCGGACGGACCTTCTCGACCGGTAGCACAAGGAGCCTCTCGTCCCCCGTCCTCCGGAACTCCTTCAGGTCCTCTCCCGAGATCGTCTTCCGCACCTGGGCGTAGATCCGGGAGTCCTTTCGGACGATCAGGCTCACGACGATCTCCGTCAGCTCCTCCGGCCACGCCTCCTCGTCGGTGCGCTCGATGCGCGCCAGCGCGAGCGCCTGCCATCTCTTTCCCTCGGGCCGGTAGGGCCAGAACCCGACCTCCGCGCCGATCCCGCGCCCGAAGCGCGGGAGGAGGAAGAGCGCCTCGTCCTTCTCCCTCCTCGTGGGCGCTTCCTTGCGCGTCACGAAACTCGAAGGAGCGTGGAGAGCGATGTCCTTACGATTGCCGCTGAGGCGGACCGTCATCCACGGGGTCCGCTTGCGCTCCTCCGCTCTCTCGCGAAACGAGACGAGGTACCGGCACCGGCGCACCGATCGGAGCTCGCGCACGGCGGGCACGATCCGGTCCATCCGGAACAGCTCCCCCCCGGTGTCGCGGGAGATGGGGCCGAGGGCGAGGGGGCTGCGGAACTGGGTGCATGCGAGCCCGCCTCGGCGGGGGCAGTTTGGACCCTGCCCTGGTCCCGGCACTCTCCTGCAGATGTCGATGAGGTCCACGGCGCTCACCACGACGCCGTTGGCCTGGGCTCGGGCTGCGATCTCGTACATCCGGAACGCGACGTCGTCGAACCGAAAGTCGTCGCCGAGGTAGATCACGTCCTTGCGCCCGGGATAGCGGCCGAGAGCGAGGAGCAGGCTCTCGACGCCTGCGATCCAGTTGTTGTGGTGGAGATGGTACCGGTGAGGGGACATCACCTTCCGGCTCTTCTCGAGACGGTCGAGCGCAGCCAGGGCCTCCTCGGGCCGCCGGATCCAGCCATAGTGGACGACCGGCCATCCCGCGAAGGTCACGAGGAGCAGGCGGTCCCCCTCGCGGAACTCCTCGCGTACCAGGCGACGGGCCTCCTCGAACGCCATCGGCCGTGTTCTGGGACAAGCATCGAAGTTTCGCCAGAAGAGATCCAAATGCCACAGGTCGAAGAACAGGACGAGCGACATGCCGCCTACCGATCGATCGGCCTCGGGCTCCGACTCGACGGCATAGACCTCCTCGTCGGACCCGATCGCGTCCACCGCGTAGATCGGCCGGGTCTTCCCGTCCACGAGAAGCTCGAAGTCCTGCTCCGTGAGGCCCAGGCACGCGTCCGATCCGGGGACCTGGGGCCAGACCGTCACCTCGATCTGCACGAGGTCCACGCGGACGGTCTCGGTCAGGCCGGACCGGCGGGGCTCCTCTCCGGCCGCCAGTGCGCCGACGCAGGAGATCGCGAGGAGGGCCGCGAGCGACGCCGCGGCGACGAGCCTCGCCGGGGCGGGGCGAGTTCGGGGCCTTCTCCCGAGAACCACGCGAAGCCCCCTTTCGGTCGCATCCTCGATAGTCCTTCCGGAGGGCCGAGTCAATCCTCGTCGCCGGTCTCGTGCTGCGGATGCGCGGCGCCTCCGGGGGTGTCCATCCGGGTTGAAATCCACCTGTGCCGTGAGGTAGATCTCGACCGGCTCGCCGCGGAGCGACCGACCCCCGGGGTTGACGGGGCGGTCCCGTCTGGCTTGCGAATGAATGTGAAACCTGGTGATCCGGGGCGTGGACCGGATCGCCTGTCTCTGGGCCGACCCGGAGATGTTCTACATCGTCCAGATGTGGGAAATCGGCCTGGACAACCCGTGGATCGAGTAAGGGGACGCCGACCCCGTCGTGGAGGGCGGGGAGGAGTAGCTCCCGGATCCTTTGCACCCCCTCCCCCGTTTCCGATAGAGTGGTCGCTTGCGCGACGGCCCCGTGTCGCGGCACGGGGCGCTCGGCCGCGGAACGGAGGAGGGAGCCCCCATGGCCAGCATCGAGAGCACGCCGGAATTCGTCGGGAACGCCTACGCCCGGATGGAGCACAACCTTCGGGTCATCCGCGGGCGGCTCGGCCGGCCGCTGACGCTCGCCGAAAAGGTGCTCCTCGGCCATCTCGCCGACCCGGAGAGGGCGGACCTCCGCCCCGGCGAGAGCTACCTCCGCCTCCGGCCCGACCGGGTGGCGCTGCAGGACGCGACCGCCCAGATGGCGCTGCTCCAGTTCGGGCAGGCCGGGATCCCCCGCGTCGCCGTGCCGACGACGGTCCACTGCGACCACCTGATCCGCGCGCACGCAGGAGCGGAGAAGGACACGTCGGTCGCCCTCGACGAGAACCGCGAGGTGTACGAGTTCCTCCGCACCGCCTCCGACCGGTACGGGATCGGGTTCTGGAAACCCGGCGCGGGGATCATCCACCAGGTCGTGCTCGAGAACTACGCGTTCCCCGGCGGGATGATGATCGGCACCGACTCGCACACGCCGAATGCCGGGGGGCTCGGCATGTTCGCGTCGGGCGTAGGCGGAGCGGACGCCGTGGACGTCATGGCGGGGTTCCCCTGGGAGGTCAAGTACCCGAAGCTCGTCGGGGTCCGCCTCACGGGGCGCCTCTCGGGCTGGACAGCGCCCAAGGACGTGATCCTCTTCCTGTGCGGGGTCCTGACCGTCAAGGGGGGGACGAACGCCATCATCGAGTACTTCGGCCCCGGCGCCGAGACGATCTCCTGCACAGGAAAGGCCACGATCACGAACATGGGGGCGGAGCTGGGAGCGACGACGTCGGTCTTCCCGTTCGACGAGGCGATGAACCGGTACCTCCGCGGAACCGACCGGGCGGCGCTGGCCGAGCTGGCCGCGCGGAACCGGGAGCTGCTCCGGGCCGACCCCGAGGTCGAGAAGGAGCCGGAGCGCTACTTCTCCCGGATCGTCGAGATCGACCTGTCGAAGCTCGAGCCGCACCTCGTCGGCCCCCACACGCCGGATCTCGCCCGGCCGATCTCGAAGGTCGCCGCGGCCGTCGCCTCGGAGGGGTATCCGGACAAGGTCTCGGTCGCCCTGATCGGCTCCTGCACGAACTCGTCGTACGAGGACATCGCGCGCGTCGCCGACGTCGCGCGCCAGGCGAAGGCGCGTGGGCTCCGGGCGGTCGCGCCGTTCCTCGTGACCCCGGGGTCGGAGCAGATCCGTGCCACGATCGAGCGGGACGGCCAGATGGCGGAGCTGCGCGCGATCGGCGGCGAGGTCCTCGCCAACGCCTGCGGCCCGTGCATCGGGCAGTGGAAGCGGGACGGGCTCCAACCCGGGGTCAAGAACACGATCGTGACGTCGTTCAACCGGAACTTTCCGCGAAGGAACGACGGGAGCCCGGACACGCTCGCGTTCATCGCCAGCCCGGAGATCGTGGCCGCCTACGCGCTCGCGGGACGCCTCTCGTGGAATCCGCTGCGCGACCCTCTCCGGGCCTCCGACGGGAGCGAGTTCCGGCTCGAGCCGCCGGCCCAGGCGCCGGACCTCCCCGCGGCCGGCTTCGTGCGCGGCGCCGCGGGCTACGTGGCCCCGTCGGAGGACGGCAGCCGCGTGGAGATTCGCGTCGCTCCCGACAGCAAGCGCCTCCAGCTCCTCTCCCCGTTCGCGCCCTGGGACGGGAAGGACTTCGAGAAGCTGCCGCTCCTCGTCAAGGCGAAGGGAAAGTGCACGACCGACCACATCTCGCCGGCCGGCCCCTGGCTCAAGTTCCGCGGCCACCTCGACAACATCTCGGACAACATGTTCGTCGGGGCGGTCAACGCGTTCTCCGGAGAGGCGGGGAAGACGCGCGACCCGCTGACCGGGGACGCCGGGAAGGCGGTCCCGGCGGTCGCGAGGGGGCTCAAGGCGAGGGGGCTGCGCTGGGTCGTCGTCGGCGACGAGAACTACGGCGAGGGGTCGAGCCGCGAGCACGCGGCGATGTCTCCGCGGCATCTCGGGGCGGCCGCCGTCGTCGTGCGCTCGTTCGCGCGGATCCACGAGTCGAACCTGAAGAAGCAGGGGATCCTCCCGCTGACGTTCGCGGACCCCGGCGACTACGACCGGGTGCGGGAGACCGACCGGATCAGCGTCCTCGGCCTCGCCGGGCTGGCCCCGGGCCGGGAGGTGGCCGCCGTCCTCCACCACGAGGACGGGACCGAGGACCGGATCGCGCTCCGCCATACGCTGAACGAGGAGCAGATCGGCTGGTTCCGGGCCGGGTCCGCGCTCAACGTGCTCAGCCGCCACGGCGGCGGGACGGGCCGCGCGTGACCGCGCGGGGCACGTGAGGGGCGGGCGCGCGATGGAGGAGGCGCCGCCTCTCGCGGTCCGCTGCGCCGGTCTCGTCAAGCGGTTCGAGGACGTCGTCGCGGTGGCGGGTCTCGACCTCGAGGTGCGCTCCGGCGAGTGCTTCGGGCTGCTCGGCCCGAACGGCGCGGGGAAGACGACGACGGTCGAGATCCTCGAGGGGCTCTCGGCCCCGGACGAGGGGGACGTCGAGGTGCTGGGCGCGCGCTGGGGGCGCGGTGCCGACCGCGCGCTCCGCGCGCGGCTCGGCGTCCAGCTCCAGGAGACGCTCCTGGCCGAGAAGCTGACGGTGCGGGAGACCGTCCGGCTGTTCCGGAGCTTCTACGCGAGGGGGCGGGACGCGGACGGCGTCATCGGGATGGTCGGCCTCGACGAGAAGCGCGGCGCGCGCGTCGGGAAGCTCTCGGGGGGGCAGAAGCAGCGGCTGGCCCTCGCGTGCGCCCTCGTCGGCGACCCCGAGCTGCTCTTCCTGGACGAGCCGACGACGGGGCTGGACCCGCAGGCGAGGCTCAAGGTCTGGGAGATCGTCGCGGAGTTCCGATCGCGCGGGGGGACCGTGCTCCTGACCACGCACGCCATGGAGGAGGCCGAGAGGCTGTGCGACCGGGTGGCGGTGATGGACCACGGGCGCCGCATCGCCCTCGGGACGCCCGCCGATCTCGTCGCGTCGCTCGGAGCGGACCAGATCGTCGAGATCGAGGCGGACGGAGAGCTCGACGGGGCCTCGCTCGGCCGGCTCCCCGGCGTCCGGTCGGTGAGCCCGCGCCCGCGCGGGTTCATGCTGGCAGTCGGCGACATCGGCTCCGGCCTCCCCGCGCTGCTCGCCGAGGTCGGGGCCCGCGGGGCGAGGCTCGAGAGTCTGAGAACGCACCAGGCGACCCTCGAGGACGTCTTCGTGCACCTGACCGGCAGGGAGCTCCGGGATGTCTGACCGGCCGCATCCTCTTCTCGAGCTGACCCGCGCGCGGGTCCTCGAGTTCTTGCGGGAGCCGGAGGCGGTGTTCTGGGTGTTCGTGTTCCCGGTTCTCCTCGCGCTCGCTCTCGGGATCGCGTTCCGCAGCCGGCCGGCGGAGGTCGCCCGCGCCGCCGTCGTCTCGGGCTCCGAGGCGGCCCGCGAGACGGCGGAGAGGCTGGGGCGCGCGCCGGACGTCGAGGTCCGCCTCCTCGATCTACCCGAGGCGGAGGAAGCGCTCCGGAAGGGGCGCGTGGACGTCGTGCTCGAGGTCTCGGGCGCCTCCCCGCCGGCGGCCCTCGTCACCTACCGCTTCGACCCGACCCGGCCGGAAGGGCGCGCGGCCCGCTTGGCGGTGGACGACGCGCTCCAGCGGGCAGGGGGCCGCGCCGACGCGGTCCCGACGGCCGACAGGCCGGAGACCGAGAGGGGGTCGCGCTATATCGACTTCCTGATCCCGGGCCTCGTCGGCCTGAACCTGATGGGGAGCGGGATGTGGGGGATCGGGTTCTCCGTCGTCGTTGCGAGAACGCGGAAGCTGCTTAAGCGCTTCGCCGCGACGCCGATGCGGCGATCGCACTACCTCCTGTCGTTCGCCCTCTCCCGCCTCGTCTTCCTCGCCCTCGAGGTCGCGGCCGTCGTCGGGTTCGGCTGGCTCGCCTTCGGCGTCGCGGTCCGGGGGTCGATCCTCGATCTCTCGCTCGTGTCGCTCCTCGGAGCCGCCGCGTTCGCGGGGCTCGGGCTCCTCGTCGCGGCCAGGCCGCGCACGATCGAGGCGGTCTCGGGCTGGATGAACTTCGTGATGCTCCCGATGTGGCTGCTGTCGGGAACCTTCTTCTCGTACGAGCGTTTCCCCGAGACGCTCCGGCCCGCGATCCGCGCGCTGCCCCTGACCGCGCTCAACGACGCGCTCCGCGCCGTCGTCAACGACGGGGCGGCGCTCTCCGACCGCTGGCCCGAGGGGCTCGTCCTCGCCGTCTGGACCGCCGCGAGCTTCGCTCTGGCGCTCCGGATCTTCCGCTGGAAGTAGGGGTCAGACGTTACCTGCGTTACCGTTTGCCGGCAAACGGCAACGCAGGTAACGTCTGACCCCACACGAGCAGGCCGAGCGGCGGGAGGTCGAGGCGGATGGATTGCGGCCGGCCGTGGAAGGGGACGGCCTCCGTCTCGACCCGGGTGGCGGTCTCGACCTCGCTCCCGCCGAACTCGCGGGCGTCGCTCGAGAACCGGAGGGCGTAGGCGCCCGCCGCTGGAGCGCCGACCCGGTAGTCGTGGCGCGGGACCGGCGTCAGGTTCATCACGACGACGACGTGGCTCTCCGAGTCCCTCCTGAGGAACGACAGGACCGAGGCGTCGTGGTCGTTGCAGTCGATCCACGAGAAGCCGGAAGGGTCCGGATCCGACCGCCAGAGGCACGGCGTCTCGCGGTACAGCCTCCCCAGCTCCTCGAGGAAGCGCACGAAGGACCGGCGCAGCGGGTCGTGCAGGAGGTGCCAGTCGAGGCTCGTGTCGTGGCTCCACTCCCGCCACGGGGCGAGCTCGGTCCCCATGAAGAGGAGTTTCTTGCCGGGCCTCAGGTACTGGTAGGCCAGGAGTAGACGGAGGTTGGCGAACTTCTGCCAGACGTCACCGGGCATCTTGTCCAGGAGAGAGCGCTTCCCGTGCACGACCTCGTCGTGCGACAGAGGATTGACGAACCGCTCCGAGTGCTCGTACAGCATCGCGAACGTCAGGTCGTTCTGATGGTGGCGGCGATGCACCGGATCCTTGGAGAAGTACAGCAGCGTGTCGTGCATCCACCCCATGTTCCACTTGAACGAGAACCCGAGCCCCCCCTCGGATACCGGCTGCGAGACGCCCCCCCACGCGGTGGACTCCTCGGCGATCGTCATGGCTCCGGGGCAGTCGGTCCGCACGGCCTCGTTCATCGCCTTGAGGAAATCGATCGCCTCGAGGTTCTCCCTCCCCCCCCAGCGGTTCGGGATCCACTCCCCCTCGCTCCTGCTGTAATCCCGGTAGAGCATCGACGCGACGGCGTCCACGCGGAGCCCGTCCACGTGGAACTCCTCGAGCCAGTACAGCGCGTTCGAGATCAGGAAACTCCGGACCTCGTTCCGGCCGTAGTTGAAGATCAGCGTCCCCCAGTCCGGATGCTCGCCGAGCCGCGGGTCCTCGTGCTCGTAGAGGGCGGTGCCGTCGAACCTCCGCAGCGCGAAGTCGTCCTTCGGGAAGTGCGCGGGCACCCAGTCGAGGACCACGCCGATCCCGTTGCGGTGGCAGTGGTCCACGAAGAAGCGGAAGTCGTCCGGAGTCCCGTGCCGGGCCGTCGGAGCGTAGTACGCCGAGACCTGGTACCCCCACGACCCCGCGAACGGGTGCTCGGCGATCGGGAGCAGCTCGACGTGGGTGAACCCGAGCCTCTTCACGTGCTCGACGAGCCTCGGCGCCAGTTCCCGGTAGGTGAGGAAGCGGTTCCCCTCCTCGGGGACCCGCGCCCAGGAGCCGAGGTGCACCTCGTAGAAGGCGATCGGCCCTCGGCGCGGGTCGCGCCCGGGCCGCGCCTCCATCCACTCGCGGTCTCCCCACTCGAAGGACGAGGACGACACGACGGACGCCGTGCCGGGCGGCAGCTCCATCGCGAAGGCCAGGGGGTCGGCCTTGAGACGCAGCGTCCCGTCCGCGGTCTTCACCTCGAACTTGTAGAGCGTTCCGGGGCCGATCCCCGGAACGAACAGCTCGAAGATGCCGGAGCTCCCGAGGACTCGCATCGGGAGGAGTCTCCCGTCCCAGCGGCAGAAGTCGCCGACGACGCTCACCCGGCGCGCGCCCGGAGCCCAGACCGCGAACGCCACGCCTTCCACGCCGTCCATCCTTCTCGGGTGCGCCCCCAGGCACCGCCAGAGCTTCCTGTGCGTCCCCTCGTTGAAGAGATGTAGGTCCAGGTCGCCGATCGTCGGGAGGAACCGGTAGGGGTCCTCTCGCTCGAGCGTCTCGCCGTCCGCGAACCAGAACCGGATCCGGTAGCGGACGGGGAGGCTCTCCCCGGGGAGGAAGATCGCGAAGAACCCCGAGGGCGCGATGCGCCGCATGACGCGGCTGCCGACGCCGTCGAGGATGCACTCCGCGCCGATCGCGTCCGGGTGCATCGCGCGCACGACGACGCCCCCGCGCCCCTCGACGTTGGCCGGGTGCGCACCCAGGACGCGGTGCGGCTCGGAGTGGTCCCCGTCGAGCAGCGCCCGGGCCTCGGACTCGCCGACGAGCAGAGCCGCCGCGGCCTCATCCCTGGGGTTCCCCGTCGCTTCCATGGAGACGATCTCCGATCCGAACGGGGGAGCATACGCGAGCGTGCAGCGTCTTTCAACCGGACGGCCGGGCGGACACGGCTCCGCCCCCGCGTCCCGTCCGGGGCGCCGGGCCGAGCGGCGGGCGGCCGTCAATGCTTGCGCGGCGCCACGACCATGCTCATGTCGCGATTGACGATCTCCCCGGGAGCGGACTCGACGATCGCCGTATCCGCGAGCATCTCGATCACCCGGTCGAGGACCTTGCGGCCGTTCTCGGGCCGCCTGAGGTCGCGGCCGCGGAACATGATCGTGACCTTGACCTTGTCCCCTTCCTCGATGAAGCGGCGGACGTGGCCCACCTTCGTCTCGAGGTCGTGACCGTCGATGTTCGGGCGGAGCTTGATCTGCTTGACGGTGATGCGCGTCTCTTTCTTCCGGGCTTCCCTGGCCTTCTTCGCGGTCTCGAACCGATGCTTGCCCCAGTCCATGATGCGCACGACGATCGGCCGCGCTTCGGGGGCCACCTCGACGAGATCGAGCCCCGCTTCCTCCGCGAGGCGGCGGGCTTCTTCCAGGGGAACGACGCCGACCTGCTGGCCGTCGGCGCCGACGAGACGGACCGGACTCAAACGGATCTGGTTGTTGACCCGGACCTTTTCGTCGATTCGACACCTCCTCCCTTCCATGGCGCGCCCGGCGCGGGCGGCCGTTCGGGGATGCGGGGAATATAGCATCGCCCAGGGGCCCGGCCAAGCGCGGAGTTCCCCAAGGGGGGCCCGCCGCTCCGAGGAACATTCGGCCGAGCTCCGGGCGCGTCGCCGTCGGGCGGGAGAGGCGGGACGCGCATAGAATGCCGGCGTGCCGATCCCCTTCCAGGGCCGGGTCCTCCCGCTCGCTCCGGGCACGTTCCGGGCGCTCGCCCACCGCAACTTCCGACTCTTCTGGCTGGGGCAGCTGGTCTCGCTGACGGGGAGCTGGATGCAGTCGCTCGCCCAGGGGTGGCTGGTGCTCCGGCTGACGAACTCCCCTTTCCAGCTCGGTCTGGTCGGATTCTGCGCGTTCCTCCCCGTCCTTCTCTTCGCGCTCGTCGGCGGTCTCGCCGCCGACCGCGTCCGGCGCCGCCGAGCTCTTCTCTGGACGCAGGGGCTCGCGACCGCGCAGGCCCTGACCCTCACCATCCTCACCTGGACCGGCCGCATCCAGGCCTGGGAGGTGGCCGTTCTCGCCTTCGCGCTGGGGACGATCAACGCCTTCGACATTCCGATCCGCCAGTCGTTCCTCCACGAGATGACCGGACGAGACGACCTGCAGAACGCGATCGCGCTCAACTCGCTCGCCTTCAACGCGGCGCGCCTGATCGGCCCCGCGATCGCCGGGTTGGTCCTCGCCGCCGCCGGCGAGACGGTCTGCTTCCTCATCAACACCGTCTCGTACGTGGCCGTGCTCGCGGCCCTCGCGGCGATCCGGGTGGCTCCCGCCGCGCGCGAGGACGCGGAGGAGGGAGCCTGGCTGGCGGGGATCCGCGACGGCCTCGCCTACGCGTGGCGCGAGGAGCGGGTCCGGCGCCTTCTCGCGCTGGTCGCCGTGTCGAGCGTCTTCGGGATGCCGTACTCGGTGCTGATGCCGGCCGTCGCGAGGGACGTCCTTGGCGGAAGCGAGCGGACGCTCGGGTACCTCATGGGCGCCTCCGGGGCCGGAGCGATCCTGGGGGCGCTCGTCGTCGCGGGACGCCGGGCGGCGAAGGGGGCGGAGGGCGCCGCGACGCTCGGGATGGCCGTCTTCGGAGGGGGCCTCCTGGCGTTCTCGCTGTCCCGGAGCTTCGCGACGTCGTTCCCGTTCCTGGTGGTCGTCGGCGCCGCCATGATCGTCCAGATGGCGGTGAGCAACGGCTTCCTGCAGCTCGCCGCGCCGCCGGCGCTGCGCGGCCGCGTGATCAGCCTCTACACGCTGATGTTCCTCGGCATGGCTCCCTTCGGATCGCTCCTCCTCGGCTTCCTCGCGAAGCACTTCGGCACGCCCGCGGCGATCGGGACGGGGGGCGCGGTCTGCCTCGCGTCGGCCATCGGCTTCGGAGGCCGGCGTCTCGTCCGGCGCGGCCCCGCCGTCACTCCGCGTCCACCAGCGTGACCTCGACGTCGCGATCCTTCCCGTCGCGCCGCACCGTCAGCCGGACCTCCCGGCCGATCCCCGCCGTCTCGAACGAGTACGCGAGATCCTCGCCGGAGCGGACCGGCTTCCCGTCCACGGCGACGATCACGTCGCCGAGCACGTAGCCGTGGCGCGTCCGGGCGATCCCCTCGATCCCGGCCCGGTCGGCCGGCCCCCCCGCGACGACGTTCAGCACGACGGCGCCTGCCCCGTCGAGGCCGAACCTCTCCGCCTGGGTGTCGGTCAGATAGCGAGCGGCGATGTCCGGACGGATCGCCCGGCCCCGCTGGACCAGCTGGGGTACGTAGCGCTTGACGATGTCCACCGGCACGGCGAAGCCGACGCCCGCCGACGCGCCGCTCGGGCTGAAGATCGCCGCGTTGACGCCGACCACCCGGCCGGTCGAGTCGAGGAGCGGGCCGCCGGAGTTCCCGGGATTGATCGCGGCGTCCGTCTGGATGACGTCCCGGATCAGGCGCCCGCCGGGAGCCCTGAGCTCGCGCCCGACCGCGCTGACGATCCCCGACGTCATGGAGTGGTCGAGGCCGAAGGGGTTGCCGAGCGCCAGGACCTTCTGCCCTACGAGGAGGTCGCGGGACGAGCCCAGCATCAGCGGCGACAGCCTCTCGGCGGGGGCCTCGATCCGGAGCACGGCAAGGTCCTTCTCGGGGGCGACGCCGACGATCTCGGCCGGCCACTCCGACTGGTCCGCGAGCGTCACCGAGAACTTGTCCCCGGACTCCAGGACGTGGAAGTTCGTCACGATGTGCCCCTTCCGGTCCCAGACGAAGCCGCTCCCGGTGCCCTGCGGGATCTGCAGCACGTCGAACGACCAGAAGTCGCGCCTCAGCGCGATGCTCGTGATGAAGACCACCGATCCGGACGCCTTGCGGAATACCTCGATGTCGCGCCTCTCCTCGGGGCCGAGGATCTCCGGCATGCTCCCGGCCGCCGGCGCGAGGACGGCCGCGGGGGCGCTCTCGACGCGGACCTCCGCGGCGACCGGCTCTCCCGCGGGCTCGGCGGCGCTCGCCGCGCCGGTGCGGCCCGTCTCCCCCCGGCCGAAGCCGACCCCGACGATGAACCCCAGCCCCACCAGGAGCAGGCAACCCAGGATCCAGAGCCTTCCCCTCATGACGGTCCCTCCACCCCTCGGCCCGCCCCGCAAGGGCGGATCTCGGCCCGGAAATCGTAGCAGAGGGAGAGGGAGGGAGGCCGCCTCAGTCGAGGCCGGCGGCGCCCTGCGCCCGGCGCCGGCTGTCGCGCGAGGCCCCGACGACGATCGCCGTCAGCACGAGGAAGAAGCAGAGGAAGAAGCCGGTGGTGAACCCGCGGCTGAACGCATTTCCGACCGCCAGGTAGTGCTCTCGCGCGCTGAGGAGCGGACGCCAGGGGATCCGGTTCCCGACGAATTCCCGGAAGAACGCCCCGAGCGCGACCAGGCACGCGGCCGTCCCCGCGATGGCGAGCACCAGGGCAACCCGGCGGTGAGTCTTCGACATCTCGTCTCCCCGCCTCGCGCAGCGAGGCATCCCCCCGTCTTATGTATGCGCCCTCCCGTCGCGTCGCGCTACTGGCATTTTTGGTCACGCGGCTCGCACCCGGCGGGCGCGATGGCTAGAATGCGGACAGAGGGGATGCCGTGAGAACGGAATCGTGAGCGAGGATCCGGAGAGGACGCCGACCCCCCGACGACGGCCCACGCGAGAGGTTCGAGTCGGCGATGTCGGCATCGGCGGATGCAACCCGATCCGGATCCAGTCGATGACGACCACCGCGCCGAGCGACGTTCCGGCGACGGTCGACCAGATCGCCCGCCTCGCTGCGGCAGGGTGCGAGATCGTCCGTCTCGCCGTGCCGACGCAGGCCGACGCCGACGCGCTGCCCGTGATCCGGAACGCCCTGGCCGCGCGGGGCGTGCGCGTCCCGCTCGTCGCCGACGTCCACTTCTCCCCCGCCCTCGCGCTGAGGGCGGTCGAGCACGTCGAGAAGATCCGGATCAACCCCGGCAACTTCGCCGGGAGGGGGAGCCCGCCGGCCGGAGCGCGCGGCGCTCCGGAGCCCGCCGCGGAGCTGGCGAGGATCGAGGGCGCACTTTCTCCTCTCGTCCGGAGATGCATGAAGCTCGGGGTCGCGATGCGGATCGGCACGAACCACGGCTCGCTGTCCGAGAGGATCCTGAGCCGCCACGGCGACACGCCCGAGGGGATGGTCGAGTCGGCGCTCGAGTTCGTCCGCATCTGCGAGCGGCTCGGGTTCCGGGACCTCGTCCTGTCGATGAAGGCCTCGAATCCGGTCGTCGCCCTCCGCGCGTACCGCCTCCTCGTCGAGCGGATGGACGCCGAGCGAATGGACTATCCGCTCCATCTGGGCGTGACCGAGGCGGGAGAGGGGGAGGACGGCCGGGTCCGCTCGGCGATCGGGATCGGCGCTCTGCTCGAGGAGGGGATCGGAGACACGGTGCGGGTCTCCCTGACCGAGGACCCGGTCGCGGAGATCCCGGTCGCCCGGGCGCTGGTGGCCGGCCGCGGCGCCCCCGACACGGGAGCCGGCGAGGGCGCGCCCGCGCC
>CALMJU010000099.1 GCA_937864465.1 uncultured Acidobacteriota bacterium | reverse complement strand
CTCGTGTTCGCGTCGAGCCGGTCGGGGACTTACGAGATCTACACGATGGCTGCGGACGGGAGCGCGGTGCGCCGGCTGACGAGGGGAGAGCACGGCTACACGCCGGACTGGTCCCGCTGAGAGAGTTCAGCGCCCGCGCCGGAACCGGTTGCGTCGCGTCGTGCCGCGCTGGTACGATTCCTCGCGCGCCGCTTCCGGCCCGCGCGAGGAGAAGCCCCATGAGACCCAGAACGTTCGCGCTCGCAGGTTTCCCCCTCCTGGTTCTCCTGGCCGTTCTCGGCGGCTGCAAGAAGGCCGAGGAGGCGGTGACGACTCCCCCGCCCGCCGCTCCCGCTCCCGCGGCCCCCGCCCCCGAGGCGGAGGCCAGGCAGGAGGTGACGGAGTCGTTCCCGTCGCAGGCCGTCGCCTCGGCGCCGGTGACGGAGCCGAGCGTGGACGAGTGGAACCGGCGCGGGGTGCTCCGCACCGCGTACTTCGGGTACGACCGTTCCGACCTCACCGAGGAGACCCGCGCCGTCCTCCAGGGGAACGCCGCGTGGCTCAAGGCCAACCCCAAGCGCTCGATCCGGATCGAGGGGCACTGCGACGAACGCGGCACCGTCGAGTACAACCTCGCGCTCGGGCAGCGCCGCGCCGCGGCGGTGAGGGACTACCTCGTGAGCCTCGGCGTCGACGCGACCAGGATCCGCACGGTCTCCTACGGCAAGGAGCGGCCGGCCGATTCGGGCCGCTCCGAGGAAGCCTTCGCCCGGAACCGCCGGGCGGAGTTCTACGTCGAGTCCTGAGCGCGCGGGATCGACGCCAGGGGGAGCCATGCCTCGAATCCAGCGGACGACCGCCGCCGCCGCCCTCGCTCTCGCGGCCGCGACGGCCGCGTGCGTGATGCCGGACCAGCTCGACCGGATCCAGAGGGACGTCGACGAGGCCCGGCGGCAGATCCAGGAGATCCGTCGCGAGCAGGCCGCGGCGTCGGAGCGGCTCTCGGCGGTGGAGGCGCGGATCGGAGCGGAGGAGCCGGTCCGGCGCTCCGAGTTCGCCGATCTCAAGGTCCAGTCGGACGAGATCTCCCGGCAGCAGGCCGCGCTGGACGACCGCCTCGACGACGCGAACCGGCGCCTCGACCGGCTGTCGCAGGAGGTCCTGGCGGGCAGGGAGATCGTCCGGCGGCTCGAGGCCGCTCCGCCGGCGGCGCCCCAGGACGCCACGGCCGCCGGGGCGCCGCCCGAGGCGGCCGCCGCGGGCGCCCTCCCGAGCCCCGAGGCGCTCTACAACACGGCCTACGCCGACTTCTCGAAGGGGAGCTACGCTCTCGCGATCTCCGGGTTCCAGGAGTACGCGAGCCGGTATCCCTCGAGCGACCTCGCCGACAACGCCCTCTACTGGATCGGAGAGTGCCTGTTCAGCCAGGGGAAGTTCCAGGAGGCGATCGTAGGCTTCGACCGGATGCTCGAGAGGTACCCGGACGGCGATCGGGCGGCGGCGGCGAATCTGAAGAAGGGCCTGGCCTTCCTCGAGCTGAACCAGATCCCCCAGGCGATCGTGCAGCTCAAGCACGTGGTCTCCGCCTATCCCGAGAGCGACGAGGCGCGAATCGCGCGGGACCGGCTCGCGAGCCTGGGGGCGCGGGCCCCGGGACGGTGAGCCGATCCCCCCGTCCCTTGACGATTCGGCCCCGCTCCTCTAGAATCCGCCGTCGCGTTCCGCCGAAACGAGCCGAGTCGCCACCCGGCTTCGGGGGTGAGAGATCGAGATGGCTTCGCACAAGTCCGCTCTGAAGAAGCACCACCAGGACCTCAAGCGTCGGGACCGCAACCGTCGGCACCGTTCCCGCCTCCGGACCGTCGTGAAGAAGACCCGGCAGGCCGCGGAGACGGGCGACGCGTCCACGGCGGAGGCCGCCCTTCCCAAGACGCTCGCGCTCGTCGACCGGTCGGCGAAGCACGGCGTGATCCACGCGAGGAAGGCGGATCGCCTGAAGTCGCGGCTCGCGCGCGCGGTGAACCGCGCGAAGGCCTCCAAGAAGGGCGCCTAGTCGGTCTCCGCTGGGCGGCGCGCGGCCAGGACCGCCACGGCCAGCATCGCCAGATTCTCCGCGACCTTCAGCGCGCCGACCCTCGTCCGGTCGGCCGTCCCGAAGCAGCCGCATTCGAAGTCGAAGCCGCGCGCCATGGCCAGCGCCACGCCGGCCGTGAACGCCGCCAGGAGCGCGGCGACGACCCAGGCTCCCCCGCGGGCGCGGTACCCGGCGAGGAGCGCCAGCGCCGCCAGCAGCTCGATCCACGGCAGCGTCATCGCGATCAGGTTCTCGCTCCAGATCGGCACGATCCGGAAGTTGTGAACCTGCGTCGCGAGGGCCGCGACGTCCCCGATCTTGCTGAGCGCGGCCACGACGAAGATTCCCCCGATCACGATCTGGCCGAGACGGATCGCAGGGGAACGCGAGAGGAGCCGGAGCAGGACGCTCATCGGTTCGCCCCCTCCGCGCTCCCTCCACCCCTCGCGACAGGATAGCCGGCGCCGGCCCACTCTCCGAACCCGCCGGTGTAGACGAGCACGCGCCGGTGCCCGGCCTGGACGAAGGCCCACGCCACCTGCGTGGATACCTCGCAGGGGAACCCCTCGCAGTAAACCACGACCGGCCTCCCGCCGGCGTCCACCCTCTCGACCGTCTCGGGGTCGGCCACCGATTTGTCGAAGGGAAGATTGATCGAGCCCGGCAGGTGGCCGGCGCCATAGTCCTCCGGCTCGCGCGCGTCGACGAAGAGGGCGGCCTTCGCGTCGAAGAGCCTCTTGACGGTCGGCAGCTGGGCCTGAATCGGCTGGTCCAGCTCCGGGATCTCCGGCAGATCGCCTTGCGGCTCGGCGGGCTCCCCGGAGGACCCCGGCCGGGAACCCGCGTCCGCAGGAGGGGATGGCTCGACCGGGGGCCCCCCCGAGCCCTCCAGGGTCGGGAGCACCGCCGGCCTGGCGATCCACTCGAGGCCTCGGGGCGGCCGCCCCGTCCTGCCCATCCCGTTGAAGACGAGCCCCAGGGCGATCCCGCCCAGGACGATCGCCAGGGCGCCGCGCGCGGCGCTCTCGACCCGCCTACCCTTCCCCTCCGGCGCCGGCGACACCCCTCGGTCCCTCCCATCCGGGCGGCTTCTCGCGGTCGTACCAGTGGAGCGCGGTCTCGAGCCGCCTCTTCTCGAGGCGCTCGGCCTCGATCTCCCGGTACCAGCCCGGGTAGTGGTGACGAAGCAGCTTACCGGAGATCTTCCCGTCGAGCCACATTCGGCTCATCGGGAACGCCTCGGGGTTGAGGTGGACGCAGTACATGTGCCAGATGACGATCGCCAGGAACGCGAGCGTCGCCTCGAACCCGTGCACGAGCTTGACGATGTCCATGACCGGTTTCGGGAAGATCGCGAAGGCCGCCTCGAAGAACCACAGGCACAGCCCCGAGACGATCATCACGATGTTGCCCCACACGATCGCGAGGTACTCGAACTTCTCGATCCAGTTGTACTTCCCGTAGGCCGGCGGCTCCCGGAACCTCCACCACGGCCGGCGATCCAGGAAGCCGCGCAGCCTCCCGCGCCGGTAGAGCGTCTCCGTGAGCCCGAGCTGGTATCCGACCGCCTCGACGAGCTGCCAGATGTCGATCGCCTTCGGCAGCATCTCGCGGAAGAAGCGCGCCCCCTCCTCCGTCGCCATCACGTACACGACGTGCCACAGGCTCGCCGCGATCAGGCCCGTCCCGGCGATCCGGTGGAGGAGGGAGCGGAGCGCGAACGACCTCTCGCCGAGCCCGATCCAGGACCAGATCGGCCACTCCGGATAGATCAAAGGGAAGCCCGTGACGACGAGCGTGACGAAGGTCACGATCGTGAGGAAGTGCTGGAGCCGCTGCTGCAGCGTCATCCGGACAAAGATCTCGTCGTCGCCGATGAACGGCGAGGACGCGTGCCTGCCGTCGCTCATGCCTCGCCCCTCCTCGATCGCCGCGTCCGAAACCTCCACCACAGGTCCACCGCGATCAGGGCGACGAACCCCCCGATGACCGCCCAGATGAGCGAGACGTACGTTCGCCGGACGAGCCAGGCCCAGTAGTTGTCTTCCGGAAGGTCACGCACGTGGATCTTCCCCGTGGCGAAGTTGAGCCCCGCTTGCGGGTGGCACGTCCCGCAGGTCCGGGCGAGGTTGGAGGGGTGAATGCTCGACCTCGGGTCGCTCGACGGACGGATGCCGTGGGACCCGTGGCACGAGGCGCAGTTGGCGACCGTGGAGTCCCCGAACCGGCTCGCGGCCCCGTGGTAGGAGCCGACGAACGTCCGGAGCCGCGCGGACGCGATCCCGTACTCCCTGGCGAGCCTCTCGTTCTCGTGGCAGTGAGAGCAGGTCGTGGCGATGTGCGACGGGTGGACCGGCGACCGCGGATCCTTCGGCCCTCGGATCGCGTGCTCGGCGTGGCATCCCGTGCAGGTCGGCACGTCCGGGTTCCCCTCCGCCAGGACCTTCCCGTGCACGCTTTCCGCGAACTCCTGCGCGATCTCCGCATGGCACATCCCGCAGGTCGAGGCGACGTTCGGTCGGGCGATCGGCGAGTCCGGGTCCTTGTGCGACACGTTGTCGTGGGCTCCGTGGCACGTCGTGCAGCTAGGCGCCGCCGGGTTCCCTCCCAGGAGCGCGCGATAGTGCACGCTCTGCTCGAAGTCCTCTGCCGACTCCCGGACCGGAAGAGCGTGTCTCCCCGCGATCTCCGGGTTCGCGTGGCAGCCCAGGCAGGTGCGGTCCTGGAGGAGCGGCGCGGTTCGCGAGTCCTCGGCCGATACCCTCCGCACATCGTGGCCCCCGTGGCAGGACCAGCAGCGCGGAGAGTCGGGATCGTCCTGCCGGTGCGCGGACCGCTCCACCGCCCGGGCCTCCTCCTCGTGACAGCTCCCGCATGCCGCCGGCCCCGTCGTGCCGTGGGGAAGATCCGCCCCCGCCAGATCCGCGTGGCAGTCCGTGCACGACATCCCCGCGTGGGCGGACGCCCCCAGTATCTTGGCGTCCACGTCGAGCTTCGCGTCGTCCAGCGCGCCCCCGGAATGGCAGGCGAGGCAGTCCTCGTCTGCCGGCCCCGCCGCCGCGGGCGCAGCCCAGGCGGCCAGCGCCGCCGCGGCGATCGCCGCGAGCCAAGCGCGGCGGGCCCTCATCGTTCGTCTCTCACGTCGCCTCCTCAGCGGTACCCGAAAATCTCCGCCCAGACGATCAGCAGAATCAACCCGATTCCGGCGGCCAGGGCCGCGGCGCCGAAGATCCGGAAGCCGCGCACCACCGCCGGAGGGAGCGGGTCGACCAGGTTCTCGTCGAGTCTCCCCGTGCGCACGAGATCCTCGTACTCCCTCCCCCGGTCCTCGCGCAACTCCTCCACGGGGATCCTCCCCGTGAAGATCACGGGGTCCATCGGAAATCGGTCCGGCCGGAAATGCGTGTTGAAGAAGTGGATCGTGAAGATGAACCCGGTCGCCAGGAGGGCCTCGTCCGAATGCACGATGGTCGCCACGTTGATGAACCACCCCGGGAGGATGTAGGTGAAGGCCTCGGGGAACCACAGCATCAGCCCCGTGGCCCCGATCACCGCCACCCCCCAGAACACCGCGAGGTAGTCGAACTTCTCCCAGTACGTCCAGCGGCCGTACGCGGGCCTGGGGCCCAGCCCGAGGAACCAGCGGAAGGTGCCGACGAGGTCCCGCCAGTCGTCGGCGTTCGGGATCATGGAGTCCCGTCCGAAGATGAACAGCACCCAACTCTTTCCCGAGGCGCGCTTCTTGCGCACCAGGTCCCAGAAATGGATGCCGAAGTAGGCGAACGTGATGATCGCGCAGACCCTGTGGATGAACCCCGCCGACTCGAACCCGCCGAGGGCTGCGGCGATCCACCGGGCCCACGGAAGGTAGGAGAACTTCAGGCACATCCCCGTGACCGCGAGCCCGATGAAGCTCACGATCACCATCAGGTGCTGCACCCGGTAGAGCATCGGGAACCGGCGATACTCCTTCCCGTGGGGCGCCGCCTCGATCGTCTTCCGGCGCTTCATGAGCTGCCAGGACCTCGGGAGCCACAGGAGCGTGTGGACGCCGAACACGGTGAGGGTCCCCACGAGCAGCGTGGTCATGAACCAGAACGACCAGAAGAGCCACGGGTACTTGTGCCGGTCATGGTGCGTGGCGTGCGTGAGGTATCCCGCGAACCGCCGGTGCGCGCCCGGGTGGCACCCCTCTTGCCCGCACGTCTTCACGATGTTCTGGCGCGACAGCCGGGAGCCGGGATCGATCGGCGGCAGGATGTCGTGCGACCCGTGGCAGTCGTAGCACTTCGCCGTCGTCACCCCCCCGAGCTCCGACACCTTCCCGTGGTAGGTCTCGAAGTAGGTCTCGGTGACGTCCCGATGGCACTTCCCGCACTGGCCCATGATGGCGAGCTTGAACTTGTCGGTGTCGTGCCGGACGATCTGGTGCGACGTGTGGCAGTCGTAGCAGGTCGGCAGCTTCTCATCGCTCCGCGACACGGCGGGCGAGTGGATGCTCCGCTGGAACGTCTCGTAGATCCCCGTATGGCAGCGTCCGCACGTCGTCGGGAGGTTGCCGGCATTCACGCTCGAGACCGGGTCGGAGTGCGGAAGCACGTGGTGCGCGGTGTGGCAGTCCGTGCACTTCGCCGTGGTCACGAGCCCGCTGTTCAGCAGCCCCTTCCCGTGAATCGACTCGACGTAGTTCTCGACGACCCGGCGCTCGTCGCCGCGGTAGCGCACCGCCGCCCGGTTCCCCTCGCGGTGGCACTTCCCGCACAGCGTCGGAACCGCCGTGGGAAACGTGGGCGACGCCAGATCCTTCCGGCTCCTCGTGGCGTGGACGCCGTGGCAGTCCCGGCAAACCGGTGCGTTCGGGTCCCCTCGCTCCGCGAGAACGCCGTGAGTGCTGGTCGCGTACGTCCTCGCGATCTCGGCGTGGCAGATCGAGCAGTCGACGCGGGTCCGGATCGTCTCGCACGGGCGGACCTTCGCGGTCGGGTCCGCGCCGGTGTGGCACTGCGCGCAGCGGGTGTTCCGGTGGATCGAGCCGTGGACCTCGGACGGATTCACGTACAGCGATACCGGACCGGAGCCGCGGTCGGCGGTCAACGCGGGGTTCCCGTGGCACCGCATGCACTGGTCGTCCGAGATCCCCGTGTCGTAGAACACCCTGCGGACCCGGTGCGGCTGGTGGCAGTCCACGCATACCGGAACCCGGTCCGGGGACTTCTGCCAGAGCTCCCCCCGGATCACCTTCTGGTGGACGCGCTCGATCTGCGCGTGGCACTTCTCGCACGTCTTGGCCACGTTGTCGCGGTGGATGCTCGAGCGCGGGTCCGTGTGGGGCAGGAGGTTGTGGGAGGTGTGGCAATCGATGCAAACCGCGCTGACGATCAGACCCCGCTTGAAGAGGCCCTCGCCGTGGATGCTCTCGGAGTAGTGCTCGAGGATCTTGTCCTGCGGAATGTCGTAGGTCCGCGTGACCGGGGTCCCCTCCTTGTGGCACGAGCCGCACAGGAACGGGATCCGTGCCCTCGCGACCTTCGCCTCGGGGTCGCTCACCGCCGGCACGTCGTGGGTGCCGTGGCACGTCGTGCACCGCGGCGCCAGGGCGACCCCCTTCCGCGCCTCCTCGCCGTGCAGGCTCCCGTCGTAGACCGACGAGATCTCGCCGTGGCAGTTCCCGCAGCTCACCACGGCGACCTTGCCGTGCGGGAACTCCTCGACGCCGGCGAGATCGGAATGGCAGTCGGTGCACGAGAGACCCGCCTTGCCGTGGACCGACGCCCTCAGGACGGCCGTCTTCACGTCGAGGCGGGGCTTCTCCAGCGCCCCGCCCGAGTGGCAGCCGAGGCACGTGTCGTCGTCCGCCCCGGCCGCGCCGGACGCGGAGGCGATCGCCAGGAACGCCAGGACCAGGACGCGGATCAAGCGGCTCCTCATCTCGATCGGGCGCCCCGAGGCGGCGGAGCGGCTTCGCCGCCCCGCCGCGGGACGGAATCGAGGCGCGCGAGGAATCAGCGCGCCCCCGCCGCCGGACGGCTCGGAAGCACCGGCTGGTCCGCGCGCAGCGACATGGTTGCGGTGATCGCCGTGATGTTGACGATCTCGCTGACCGACGAGTAGTGGTTGAGGACGTTGACCGGGCGGTTCAGCCCCATCAGGATCGGGCCGATCACTTCCGCGCCCGCGAGGTGCTGCACCAGCTTGTACGCCACGTTGCCGGACTGGAGGTCCGGGAAGATGAGGACGTTCGCGTCTCCCTGGATCGCCGAGTGCGGGAAGGTCGTCGCGGAGAGCTCCGGAACGAGCGCGGTGTCGGCCGCCATCTCTCCGTCCACCACGAGATCGGGCCGGACGGCCCGCACGATCTCGGTCGCCCTCCGCACCTTCTCCGAGAACGCGTGGTGCACCGAACCGAAGTTGCTGAAGCTGAGCATCGCGACCCTCGGATCGATCCCGAAATCTTCCTTCGTGATGATCGAGGCCATGATCGCGATCTCCGCGAGCTGCTCCGCGGTCGGGTCGATGTTGACCGTCGCGTCGGCGAAGAACAGCACCTTGTCCCTCAGCACCATGCAGTACATCCCCGCGACCCGGGTCACCCCTTCCTTGAGCCGGATGATCTGGAGCGCCGGGCGGATCGTGTCGGGATAGGACCGGTTCAGGCCGCACACCAGCCCGTCCGCGTCGCCTGCGCACACCATCATCACGCCGAAGTGCAGCGGGTCTCCCATGAGCCGCTTCGCCTCGAACGGTGTGACGCCGGTCCGCTTCCGGATCTCGTACAGCTTCTTCTCGTAATCCTCGCGCTTGGCGTGACCGCGGGGATCGACCAGCTGGATGCCGCCGAGATCGAGCCCCAGCCGTTGCGCCTGCGCGCGGATGGCGTCGCCGTCGCCGAGGAGGACCGGGGTCGCGATCTTGTCGTCCAGGATCTGCTGGCACGCCCGCAGCACCTTCTCCTCGTCCCCCTCCGGGAAGACGATTCGCCGCGGCTCGCTCTTGATCGCCTTCTGCCGGACGACCCGCATCACTTCGCGGCTCTTCCCGAGGATCCGGCGCTCGAGGACGGCGACGTACTCGTCCCAGTCCTCGATCGGACGCGCGGCCACGCCCGTCCGGACGGCCGCCTTGGCGACCGCGGGCGCCTCCCAGGTGAGGACGCGGGGGTCGAACGGCTTCGGGATGATGTAATCGCGTCCGAAGGAGAAGTGCTCGCCTCCGTACGCCTTCACGACGATGTCGGGCACGTCCTGCTTGGCGAGTGCCGCGAGGGCGTGCGCCGCCGCGATCTTCATCTCGTCGTTGATCGCGCGCGCGCGGACGTCAAGGGCTCCCCGGAAGATGAACGGGAACCCGAGCACGTTGTTCACCTGGTTCGGGTAGTCGGAACGGCCGGTGGCCATGATCACGTCGGGGCGAGCACCCTTCGCGTCGGGGTACGTGATCTCCGGATCCGGGTTCGCCATGGCGAAGATGATCGGGTCCTTCGCCATCGAGCGGACCATCTCCGGCTTGACCATCCCCTTCACCGAGACGCCCACGAACACGTCCGCGTCCTTCATGGCGTCGGCGAGGTCCTTGCAGTCGGTCTTCCGGCGATACTTCTCCTTGTACGGGTTCATCTTCTCGCGCCCCTGGTGGAGGACGCCCTTGCTGTCCACCATGAGCACGTTCGCGGGATCCACGCCCAGGGCCACGTACATGTTGGCGCACGCGATCCCGGCCGCGCCCGCGCCGCAGAAGACCACGCGGACCTTCCGGATGTCCTTGCCCACGATCTCGACGGCGTTGAGGAGAGCGGCGCCGCTGATGATCGCGGTCCCGTGCTGGTCGTCGTGGAACACGGGGATCCCCATCTCCCGCTTCAGCGTCTCCTCGATGTGGAAGCACTCCGGAGCCTTGATGTCCTCGAGGTTGATCCCCCCGAACGTGGGCTCCAGCAGCTTCACGCAGCGGATGATCTCGTCGGGATCGTGGGTGTCGATCTCGATGTCGAAGACGTCCACGTCCGCGAACCGCTTGAAGAGGACCCCCTTCCCCTCCATCACGGGCTTGCCGGCCATGGCTCCGATGTCCCCGAGACCGAGCACCGCCGTCCCGTTGCTGATTACCGCGACGAGGTTCCCCTTCCCCGTGTACCGGAAGGCGTCTTCCGGGTTCTCCTGGATCCTCAGGCAGGGAATGGCCACGCCCGGCGTGTACGCCATCGAGAGGTCCCGCTGCGTCAGGCAGGGCTTCGACGGCACGACCTCGAGTTTCCCCGGGCGTTGCCCAGCGTGGTAGTCGAGCGCGTCCGTGTCTCGGATGATCATGGCTCCCGTCCTTATTGAGTTGCGCCCCGACGCCCGCGGAGGCTCCGCCGGACCGCCGAGGCGCGCCCGTCTGTCACCGGCCCGGCCGATTCAGCGGCGGCGGGCTCCCGTCCTCCCCGCTCCCTTCGCCGCCTCCTTCCCCCCTCGCCCGCGGCGAGCGCGATCCGGCCGCGCCAGGACCTTGAGCACGTCCAGGGCCGAGATGATCCCGGCCGCCTTGCGGCCCTTCCGCACGATCACGCGATGGATGTGCCGCCGCGTCATCATGCGCGCGATCGACTCGATCGACGCCGACTCGCGGACGGAGTGCACGACCGGCGTCATCAGGTCGGAGACCCTCTGCGTATTCGAATCCTCGACCTGGAAGCCGGTGGGCACGTGCCGCCCCTCGACCTTCACCTTCTGGTAGAAATCGGAGTCGAGCATGAGCTCGTCTCCTCGGGAGAGCTGGTAATAGAGCAGGTCGGTCTGCGAGATCACCCCTACCAGGTCGCCTTCCGCGTCCAGGACCGGCGCGCCGGTGATCCCCTTCTCGAGAAAGAGCTTCGCCAGGTCGCGAAGGTCCGTCGTCTCCGACACGCAGATGACGTCCCGGTTCATGATGTCCCGGGCGGCTTGGCCCATGACGTAGCCTCCGTCGCCGGTCGCGGCGCGCGCCATCGTATCACCATGGGGGGTCGGGAAGCACTCCGGAGAGGACGCACCGCGTGGCCGCCGGCCCCGGCCGGCGGCGGGCCGCCCGGCGATCGTCGCCGAGTCGCAGCGTTTTTCGGCCTCCTCGAGGACCAGGAGATCGCAGGCGCTCCGGCGGGCCGCCGGGCACGGGAATCGCATGCGCTCCTGGCCCCCGGATGGGAGGAGCGGCGACACGGGGGACCGAGCTGTGGTAGCCTAACGAGGTGGAGTCGGCCGCGGAGCGCCGGGGAGGCGGGCGGCCAACCTACGGGGCCGGGGCGAGGATCCCGGCCTCCCGAAGAGAGGAGGGATGACGGTGAGGAAAGCGGTGCTGCTGGTGGCCGGGCTGTTCTTGCTGGGCGTCCTCGCGACGGCCGCCGAGATCCCGGCGGGCAAGGAGACGCTCAAGTTCGAGTCCAACATGGGGACCGTGACGTTCGAGCACAAGGCCCACGTGGCCGCCGGGGCCAAGTGCGAGGACTGCCATCACGCCGTGAAGGACATGGCGCAGAAGGACCGCTGCTCCGACTGCCACGACGCCAAGGAAACGAAGGGAGCGGTCCTGAAGCTCAAGGACGCGGTCCACAAGAACTGCCAGGGCTGCCACGAGAGTCTCTTGGCCGCCGGCAAGAAGGCCCCGGACAAGAAGTGCCCGACCTGCCACAAGAAGGCGAAGGCGTAGCTTTCCCCGCCCGCCGGAGTTCCTTGGACGGTATGGCAAGAGGCGGCCCCCCTTGGGGCCGCCTCGTTTCGTCTCGGGCCGCCTCGGCTCAGCCCTTGATCACTCCCATCGGCACGATGCGGGCGACCTTCCGGGACAGGCCCGCGCCTTCGACAACCTCCACGACGTCGCGGACGTCCTTGTAGGCCTCCGGCATCTCCTCGGCGACCGTGGCCATGCCCGCGGAGCGGACCTGGACTCCCCGATCGGCCAGCTCGCGCAGGAGGGCGCGGCCTCTCGCGGCGCTCTTGGCCGCGGTCCGGCTCATCACGCGCCCCGCGCCATGGCAGGTGCTGCCGAAGCTCTCCCCCATGGCTCCCGGAAGGCCGACGAGCACGAACGAGCAGCGTCCCATGTCGCCGGGGATCAGCACCGGCTGCCCCACCTCGCGATAGCGCGGCGGCACCTCCGGATGGCCGGCGGGAAACGAGCGGGTCGCTCCCTTGCGGTGCACGCACAGCCGGCGGGGGCGCCCCTCCACCTCGTGAGTCTCGAACTTCGCGACGTTGTGGCAGACGTCGTAGAGCGTGTGCAGGCCGTGCTCGCGGGGCGACGTCCCGAGGGCGCGCTCGAACGCCTCGCGCACGCCGTGGGCCATCCGCTGCCGGTTCGCGAAGGCGTAGTTCGCGGCGCACGCCATCGCCGCCAGGTACCGTTTCGCCTCGGGGGAGCCGAGCGGTGCGCAGCAGAGCTGGCGATCCGGGAGATCGATGCCGTACCGCGCCGCCGCCTTCACCATCCCCTTGACGGCGTCGTCGCAGACCTGGTAGCCGAGCCCGCGAGAGCCGGAGTGGATCATCACGGTGACGCCGCCCGGCCTCAGCCCGAAGGCGTCGGCGGCGGCCCGGTCGAAGATCTCGTCCACGAACCCGACCTCGACGAAGTGGTTCCCGCTCCCCACGGTTCCGAGCTGCGGGCGACCCCGCTCGAGCGCCCGCTCGGAAAGCGCGTCCGGCTCCGCCCCCGGCAGCGCCCCGCCCGCCTCGATCGCCTCCAGGTCGGACGCCCAGCCCCACCCCCGCTCGACGACCCACGCCGCGCCCCGGACGAGCACTTCGCGCTCCTCGCGCGGCGTGAGCGCCTCGTCGCGCCGGTGCGAGCCGACGCCGGTGGGGATCGTCTCGAAAAGCTCCGTGAGGAGACGGGCAACGTGCGGACGGACCGCGTCGCGATCGAGGCTCGACCGGAGGAGCCTTACTCCGCAGTTGATGTCGTAGCCCACTCCGCCGGGAGAGACGACGCCGTCCTCGGCGTCGAACGCGGCCACCCCTCCGATGGCGAACCCGTAGCCCCAGTGCACGTCCGGCATCGCGAGGGACCGGCCGACGATGCCCGGGAGGCACGCGACGTTCGCCACCTGCGCGAGGGCAGGGTCCTCGCGCAGATCCTCCATCAGGCGGTCGCTCGCGAAGACGATTCCGTCGGCGCGCATTGCGCCGGACCTCGGGATCCGCCATCGGAAGGCGTCGATCCGCTCGGCGACCGGCACCTGGCCCATGCGACACCGTCCCGCTTCGGAGGCGGCCGCTGCCGCGCCCGTTCTCAGGGCGCGCCCGCCGCCCCGCCGAGCAGCATGCGGTCGAGCCCCGCGGGATCGACGAGGACCTCGACCTCGTAGATCTCCCGAAGCCTGGCGGCCCATTCCTCCACGGCCTTCCTTCGCGCCTCGTCCTCGAGCCTCGCCGCGATCCGCGCCCGGACCGTCTCGAACGGCACCGGCTCGGGCGGCCGCACCTCCCGCACCTGGATCACGTGCCACGATCCTTCCGGGTCCTCGTAGAGGCGCTCGTCCCCCGCCTTCGCGCCCGCGAGGACGCTCCGGAGGCCCTCGGGCAGGTCCGTCACGGAGACGGGCCCCGAGGGGAGCTCGAGCGCGCGCGCGCCCTCCGTCGGGGCGACCTGCCCGCGGGCGTTGCCGCGGAGCCATTCGAACGCCGCTCCCTCCCTCAGCCGCGCGATCGCCGCGTCGGCGTCCGCCCTCGCGCCGAAGGAGAGGGCCCGGAGCCGCAGCTGCCCTGGGGCCTCGAAGTCGGCGCGGTTCTCCTCGTAGTGCCTTCTCACGGCTGCCTCTTCGACCCGGATCTCCGGATCGATGACCCTCCGGACGAAAGCGCCGAAGAGCAGCTCCTCGCGAAAACCCCGGGCACTCGACAGGAACGCGGGGCTCCGGTCGAGCCCGCGCCGCCGCGCCTCGAGATCGGCCGCGCGGCGCAGCAGCATGTCGTCGAGCACCTCCTCCTTCAGCTCCGCGTATCTTCTCCTCGGGTTCGGGCTATCCGCCCCGTGGTAGAACTTCTTCTGCAGAGCCTCCGTGAGGGCCGCCACGGTGACCGCCTCTCCTCCGTCCACCCTCGCGACGATCCGCGCGTCCTTCGAGTAGGCGGCGAACCCGGGCTCCGGCGCGTCGTAATCGATCCCGTTCAGGACCTCACGGTCGATCCTGCAATACCTCCGTCGGAGCGACTCGCCGAATCTCCGGAGCGCTTCGACCTTGCGCTCCCTGAGCGCCTCCTCTTCCGCCCGCCTCCTCGCTGCCGGATCGTCGGGGAGGCCCGCCTCCAGGAGCCGGATCACCGCCGCGCCTCCGGCGAGCGGCAGGGGACCGGCCGTCTGGCCCGGCGCGAGACCCGCGACCACGGCCTCCACCTCCGGACGCAGATCCCCGCCGCCCATCCAGACGCCGTCGTCTCCCGGCCTCGCCCGGCCCGCGGCGACCGCCTGCCGCGCGAGCGCGTCGTAGTCCTCGCCGGCGCGGACGGCGGACACCAGCTTCCCGGCCTCGGCCGCGTCCTCGAACAGGACGGACGACACGCGGTAGCGGCCGGCCGTTCTCCGGTACAGGCGATCCGCCACCTCCGGGTCGCCGCGCTCGATTCCGGCCACCTCGAGATCGTAGAGCAGCCTCCTCCGCTGCTCCCTCTCGAACGCCCCGACCGCGGCCACGACCTCCGGCTGCTCGTCGAGACCCATGTTCTCCGCTTCCAGCGCGACCAGCTTCGCCCGGATCATCCGGTCCAGGACGCCGGCGGCGTCGGGACGGCCGGCGCCGCCTTCCGGCCGGGCCCCCAGGGACGCGTGGAAGGCGGCGATCTGCAGCCTGAGCTCGCCGAGGGTCACCGGCTCGCCGTTGACCACCGCCAGGGCTTCCGCCCCCTCCGCGACCGGGACCCCGGCCGTCCCGGCGGCGGCGCCGGCCCCGACCGAAGCCGCGAGCCAGACGGCCGCGAGGCGGAGGAAACGAACACCCATCCCGTCCCCCTCTGCGGCGCCGTCCCGAACGTGGGGCGCGCCGTCGTTCCAGGCTACCACCGGATGTCCCGGACGGCCGGAAGGGGCCCGCCCGACCCCTCACTCGCTCCGCGGCGCGCCCCGCCGCTCGCCCAGCGCGCGCTCGACCACCCCGAGCACGATCTCGGCCGCCAGGGCGTTCGCGGTGCGCTTCCGTCCGACGCCGAAGAAGAAGACTCCCCGATCTCCCCGGCACCCCGTGGTCGAAGCCCAGACGACGCGACGCGTCCGCGTGTCGATGCCCCGCGCGGAGAACGACACGCTGGGAACCAGTCCGTCGCCCGGGGCGTCCCGCCACTCGTCCACCCGTCCGGCGACGACGACGTCCGCATCGAGGAGCTCGCGGACCAGGTCGGCTTGCGGCAACGAGATCCCTTCGGCCTGAATGAGACGCGCCCGAAGCAGGACCTCCCGGACGACCCCCGGCTCCACGACCTCGACCCCGGGCCAGGCGGCGAGACGGCGGACGAATTGCAAGGCGACGAGGTTCCCCGCGTCCGCCCGCCCGGAGTCGTTGCGGAACGGCATCACGGCGACGCGGATCCGCCCCTCCCCGGGCGCCGGCCCGGGGGACCGGTGGAAGGTGCGAGGCCGGAACCGCCTCGCCGCGCGAGGCGCGCCCTCGCCGACCTTCCCCGAGGCTCCCGTCGGCTCCCGGAAGCGGGCCGCGACACCGTCCGCGAGCTCAACGATCACGCGCTCCCGGAGGACCCCGGCGTCGCCGGCCCGATGCATCCCGAGCAGGCCGGGCGACTCGGCCGCCACCGCGTCGACCGAGTCCATCCAGACGATCTCCGCCTCCCTTCCCGCCGACACGAGCCGGGACGTCATGGCGACCTTGGGGTGCGGGGAGTCCTCGTGGAGGTCGACGGACGTGATCAGGGCGAAGCCCGCGCCCGTCTCTTCGAGAAGCGCCTTCGCCGCCTCCGCCGAAAGGCCGCCGGTGTGCCGCAGCCTCCGCGACGCGAGGAAGGAATCGAGCGTCGCCTCGTCGAGGACCCGGATCGATCGCTCCTCGAGCGCGACGCGGAACGCCCCGCGGATCTCCGCGAGCGGCGCCGGCGATCCGCCGAGGTTCTCCGGCGGCAGCACGGCGACGACTCCCTCCGCCGGGAGGTCGGGGGGCCCCGCGGCCCGCGAGGCCCCCGCCGCGAACGCCAAGGCCGCGGCTAGGACCACGGCCCCGACGGGTCCGCGGGACCGCGGCCTCCGCCGCTCGAGCCTTCCGCGCATCGTGAACGACCCCGCCCGGGAAAGAGCGCCGCCTACTGCGCGAAGAGCTGGTCGAGCAGGTCCGCCACCGCCCTCTCCGTCACCACGTCCATCGCCTCCCCGCCGCCGCCGAAGAGCCGGTCCGCGGCGTCGACGCCGCCCCGTCTCGCCGAGCCGCTCCACACGATGCGGCCGGTCTGGGACTCCATCATCTGGAGGCTCAGGGAGATGACGTTCGCGGCGCTCGACCCCGATCGGACCTCCCCGTACTCCCGGAGAGTCCCCGTCACGATCACGTCGGCGCCGACGATCTTGGCCAGCGCGACCGTTTCCGCCGGCGTGGGAGCCGCCGAGTTCGAGATCGCCGCCCGGGAGATCCCCCTCGCCACCTCGCCCGGGGGAAGCACGTAGATCTCGCCCGTGGCCTGGAGCATCGTCATGAAGACGTCCCTCACCCTCTCCGCGGCCGGCTGCGACGGGGTGAGGTTGACGAACGGCATCACGGCGGCGGTCTTCACCAGGGTGAAGTCCATGTTCGGGTCGTGGAACGCCGTGACGCGAGCCGGCCGCGCCGCGCACGAGACCGCGGTGAGCACGATGAACGCCGCGAACGGATGCAGGCACCTGGAGGTACGCATTCTGCCGCTCCTCATGTCGCCGTCCCAATCTACACCCATCCGTCAGAACGCGATCCGGAGGGTCGCGCTCAGGATCTTCGTGTCGAGATGAGCCACGAGCGAATCGAGCTTCAGGCTCTGGTACGCCAGGTCCAGGAACGTTCCTCCCCGGATCGTCCAGCGGAGGCTCGGCGCGAACGTCCGCTGCAGGGAATCGAGATCGGTTCTGTAGATCTCGTGGAAGCCGAGGTTGACGTGGAGATCCCCGTCGGGGAACGGGACCCAGCTCAGGGCGACGTTCCGGGTCTCCACGGGCTCCTCGCCCTCCCGCCAGTCCCTCCGCAACGACGCGAACGCGTAGAGCGCGTCGAGCGGCCGGAGCGCCACGCTCCCCTCGGCGGCGCGGGTGAAGGCGCGGATCGGGACCGCCAGATCGCCTCCGCTCGAGTCGTCGGAGCGCGACTGCCAGCTCAGGTGGAACGTAGCCCGGGGATGCGGCGCGAGGGCGAGCGAGACGTTCGCCTGCTTCCCTTCCACCTCGCGCCCGATCTCGTTCGTGGTCAGGCTCCTGCCCACCCCCACGTTCAGGTCCACCCCCTCGCGAAGGGCTGCGATCGAGTACAGGAACAGAGTATCCTGGTCGAGCGAGAACCCGCCCAGCGTCTCGTCCTTGCCGCTCCAGACCAGGTTCCACCGCAGCGCCGGGAGGGGCACGGCCGAGAGCGACGCCGAGTAGACGTAGGCCGTCCGATCGAGCTGGCGCTCCCGGCCCTCTTCCCGCGCGAAGCGCGCGGACGTGGACCACACCCGGTCGAAGGAATGCGTCAGCAGGAATCCGTTCGAGAGGTTCCAGGTGGCCGGGAGGTTCCCCGTGCTGTTGTAGTACCCCGTGAGCTCGTAGAACAGCAGCGGCCTGTCCGTCATCCTCGCCCGCACCCCGAGGTCCGCGATCGCGCCGCGGCTCGTCGCCCGGCCCTCCGCGTCCGCGGCGCTGACGCGATTCGCCGCTTCGAGCTCGGTGACGAGGATGTTCGGGTACTCCGAAGCGTACGGCACCGTCTCGACCAGGGGGCGAACGACGAGCTTGAGGAAGCGCGAGGTCGCCGTCGAGAAGCGGATCTCGAAGCGATTCTGGAACGGCCCGAACGGGGCCGGCGAGACGAGCTGGCGGCGAACCCAGCGGAAGCCGTCGTCGCTCGTCCAGATCTCCCAGGCGAACGACTCGGCCACCTCGGAGCGGAGCTCCCGGTCCACCCACACGAACAGGGTGTTCGCCTCGGTCGAGATGCGGAAATCGAGCCCCAGGTTCCTGGGCCGGTCGTCCGCCCCCGGGACCGGGAGGCCGAGGTCGATCCCGGCGCCGGACTCCGTGTTCCCGTCGATCAGCGCGGGATTCGGGGCGAGCGAATCCTCCTCGGGAGTGTCGTCGAGCGACGCCAGCCCGGCGGCGGGGTAGAGCGCGAGGCCGATCTCTCCGGTCCCGCGGGTCCGCGTCTCGATCTCCCGGTACTGCGCGTTGTAGTCCGCGTCGACCGTGAGCCGACGGTTCCAGAACGCGTCGGAGTAGGTCAGCCGCGCGGTGTGAAGAAGGGAGCTGCTCTCGAGCCCTAGGACGCGGTCCGAGGTCTCGACGCGGGATCCCCGGTAGCGGATCGTGACGGGCCCGGCCGCCTGATAGTCCGAGAGCAGCTGCAGGGAGTCCTGCGTCACGTCCCGCGCAGTGCGGTCGCCGTCGCGCTCGTCGGTCCGGATCCAGTAGAACCTCGTCTTCGGCAGCTTCTCGGGGAACCACCCGAGGGTCGCGTTGTAGGTGTCGCGGATCAGGGACGAGACGGACTCCCCCTCGATCCTCGACCGGTCCTCGTTCCTGCTCCAACCGAGATCGGCCTGGTACTCGGGCGAGCGCAGCCGGAAGAGCACGAACGGCCGGAGCTTCGAGACGCGCGAGTCGAAAACCGCTCCGTCGGCTTCGGGCCTGCTGCGCTCCAGCTCGTAGAGCCCGCCCACCAGGACCTGCAGGTTCGGGAAGAGCCGCCGCTCCCAGGACAGGTTGTACCGCTGCCGGAACGATCGGACGAAGGTTTCGGACGGCGTGCCGAGCGAGTCCGTGTCCGACGACTCGGTCCGCGCGTACGCCCACTCCGCGTACCCGGTGACCCCCTCCGCCCGAGCCGGCGGGACCGCGAGCGCGGACGCAAGGACGACGAGCGCCGGAAGGGCGCGGGGGGAGCCGGCGCGCGCGGCGCGGGGCCGACGCATCGCCGGTCCTACTCGCCGCCCATCAAGGCCAGGCGCCAAGGGCCCGGGCCGACGTCGAGGCCGCTTCCGGCGCGCTTGGAGGTCAGTGCGACGACGCCGACCTCTCCCGCGTCCGGCAGCGCGAGGAACAGCGAGTTCCCCTCCGGGTCGACCGCGACGTGCCCCACCTCCCCCTCGACCGGGATGAAATCCACCGGGAGGAAGGAGGATGGGTCGTACACCTCGACGACGCCGGTGTTCCTCCTTGCGAGATAGATCCGGTCCGTCCTGCGGTCGACGCCCAGCGCGGTGGTTCCCGGCCCGACGTAGACGCGCTGCCGCACGGAGAGGGATCCCGTGTCGAGGACCAGCAGGTACGGAGACGTCCCGTGTCCCACGTAGAGGCGGCCGCCGTCCCGGTCGAGCGCGGCGCAGACCGGCTCCGACTCGACGGCGATCGTGAGGGGAGGCGCGTCGGAGAGGAGATCGACGACCGAGATCGAGTCGGACAGAGAGTTGAGCACGAACGCCGTGCGTCCCGCTCGATCGGGAACGACCCACGCCGGCTCGTTCCCCACCGGGACGCGGCGCTCCTCCACGAACGACCCGACGTCGACCACGCTCAGCGTGTTCGATCCGGAGTCGACGGCGAGCAACCGCCTGCCGTCCGGCGTGAGCGCCAGCTCCGTGGGCCGGTCCCCGCCGGACAGCGCGAGCCGGTCGATGCGGGACGCCGTCGGAACGTCGAGGGCCTCGATGGCGTCCGCCCCGGAAACCGCCACGTACGCGCGGAACCGGCTCGAATCCACCGCGATCCCGCGGGGGGCCGGACCCACCGGGATCACCGCGCCGACGGCCCGGCTGGCCTTGTCGAAGAGGGTCACCGTCCCGGCGATCCGGCTCGACACGAGGCCGGTCAGCCCGGTCGCGAGCTTCCGCGGCGCCGACGCACCGAAGGCCGGCTCGAACCGGTCGCCGGAAACGATCGCCTCGCCCGTCCCGAGCGAGAGCGCGACCACCGAGGCCGTCCGCAGCCCGATCTCGAACGGCGCGTCCACGCGGGTCGGGCCCGCGGGCACGCGCAGGGCCGAGGGGCCGTCCGGCCCGACCACGGAGGCCTCCTGCAGCGCGAGATCGAGGCCGGCGTAGCGGCCGGCCGGGAGGGCGCCCCACGCGACGAGCCGCTCCCGCGCGGTCGCGTCCCCCCCGAGCCGACGGAGCGTCACGCGGAGCGGCGAGGTCTCGCCCCCCTCGCTCACCGCGGCGATGCCGCGGACTTCGACCGACAGCCGGTCCGCGCCCCGCGGCAGCGGCGCGAGGTACACCCAGACCGACCCTTCCTCGAGCGCCGGAGGCAGGGGCTCCGCCGGTCTCAGGGCGCAACCCGTTCCGGCGAGGACGATCCAGAGCGTGCGCGCTAGCTTTCCCGTCGCCATCCGGATCTCCGGGAGTCCGCCGCGGGGGGCGCTAGGCTATCCGACCGCGCCCGCCATGGCAACGCCGCCCGGACGAACGAGGGGCCGGCCCTGGGGCCGGCCCCCTTCCGGTCGGACGATCGATCCGGACTTCCTTCCGGGCGTGGGCTGGTCAGTCCTTCCCGTGGCACTTGTTGCAGAGCGCGCGCTGGTAGGCGCCGAACAGGGTGGCGGGCCGGCTGTAGTAGGCGGTCCGCATCTCCAGCTCGGTCCGGCCCCTGTGATACGACGCATCGGCGCCGTTGTCGATCCCCGGCCAGATCGGCGTCCCGCCGGAATCGGCGACGGTGAGGAAATCGGATTCGTAGTTCCACCGAAGCGCGTCCACGAATCCGGAGGCGTGCGCGCGATGGCACGAGAGGCAGGTGACCTTGTCGGTCGCCGTCGGTCCGTCCAGATAGGCGTCGGTGATGAGCGCGTGGGTCTTGAGCGTGGCGAGGTCGCCCGTGTCCTCCGAGAACGGCACGAGCGAGAGGAACGACGTCGACGACGAGCCGGTCATGTCCCCCGTGCTGACGTACGAGTTGTAGTGGTTCGCGACGTTCGTCCCGAGGCTCTGGTCGACCGGGTGCACGTAGTTGCCGCTCGAGTGCATGCCGGGGTGGCAGCTCGCGCACCAGTTCCCCACGGTGTCCGTTCCCGCAGCGCCGTAGGCGGTGCGCGTCTGCGTCACGGACTCGACCCGGTTGTACGTCGACGGGACGATGGCGAGGAACACGTTGCTGTACGTCACGCCGGGCTGCTCGTCGTCGACGCTGCCGAGGACGCCGCCTCGGAGCAGCCGGTACGCGCCCACCGCCGTCGTGTCGGTCGGGACCACGCTCGTGTCGTAGGAGCCCGAGCCGATGATCGGGGCGCCGGAGTGCGCGAACGTGTAGGTCGTGTCGCCGCCGAGCCGGCGCAGCCTGCCGTGCTGGTCGTGGCAGCTCTGGCAGCCAAGCTCGCTCGAGGAGTACGTCCCCCCCGGAGCGGTCGCGAAGTCGGTGTCCACGGTCAGCCCGTAGTCCGCCGCGATCACGTTGTGGCCGTGCGTCTGGCCGAGCTCGGTCTGCGTCGTGCCCCGCACGGTGAACGTGTAGGACTTGAGGAGCCACGCGAAGTCCCCGCCCGGCGTCTGCTCGACCGGGGGCAGCCCCGAGCCCGGGACCGGATACGTCATGACGTGGTAGCGCGAGGGCGCCGTGTCGGCGGCCGCGTGGCACGACAGGCACATCGAGCTCGAGTCGATGCGCGTGAGCAGGTAGTCCCCGCCCGGCGCGGGCTCGTGCATCGAATGGCAACCTCCGCACTCCGCCGCGCCGCCGGAGTGGAACGCCGCCGCGGGCGCGATCGACAGCGCCGCCGCGGCCGCCAGGACGAACAGGATCCTGCAAGAGTTCATCTCCCCACCTCCTCGGAGATCCGGCATCCCGAATCTCCTCGCCCCATGAGCCCCGCGATCCATCCTCCCGTCGAGCCCTCCCGACGCGGGAGGTTTCTTCCCGTCTCGATGCCCCGCCCGGGCCCCCGGATCCGGCGTCCGTCTTCGCGCGATCGGGGACCGGCACCCGTCTTCACGACGGCCCCTGCGCGAACACGGAGATCCCGCGCCCGCGAGTCTGCGTCACGTAGATCTTGCCCCGCGCCCCCGCGAGAACGTTCGCCGGGCCGGCGAGGAACGCGTCGCGCCCCTGGCCCGCGCCGAACTCCGCAGCGAAACTCAGGTCCTCCCGGAACGCGATGACGACCCCTCGCAGCCGGTCCGCCACGTAGAGCATCCCGCCGTCGCCGCGGACGATCCCGCCCGTGATCCCGAACATGCCGGCGCCGGAGCCGGACCGGCCGAAGGCCCGCGCCGTGCCGTCCGCGGACACGACGAACGCCCGGAAGAGCACCGGAATCGTGAAGAGGAGATTCCCCTCCCCGTCGGCGGAGAACCCGCCCAGCTCCGCGCTCTCCCTCTGCTTCGCGTCGAGGCCTGCGATCTCCGCCAGGTCCCACGCGCGCTCGAACCGCCCGTCCCGGCCGAGCTCGACGGCCGCGAGACCTCTGGCGGAGGCCAGGAGGAAGCGGTCGCCGGCGAGGACGAGCGCGTTCGGCGAGAAGTCCCGAAGGCTCGGCGGCAATCCCGTCGCCTCGATCCGGCCGAGGAACTCGCCCCTGTAGTCGCAATGCGCGAGGAAGAAACGGCGGTCGTCCATCGCGCCCGTCGGATTGCACAGCAGGTAGATGTCGCCGGAACGGTCCACGGCGATGTCGCGGGCGGAGCCCAGCTCGACGTCGTGGCCGAAGCGGTACACTTCCATCCCCGCCGCGTTGAACACGCGCACGACGTTCGATTCCAGGACGTACACCTCGTCCCGCTCGCGGTCGGCGCACATCCGCGCCATCGCGCTGTACGGGATGACGCCCCCGAAGTCCGAGAGCGCGAAGAGCGGCGTCGGCGTCGCAGCGGCCGCGGCGCCGAGCATCGAGCCCAGGACCAGCGCCGACGCAGCCAGACGGATCGCGCGCTCTCGCGCTCCCCTCGGTCGCCGGCAGGGCCGAGCCATTCGTCCTCCTCGGGCCGACACGAGCATGCCACCCCCTGGCAATTTAGGTCCCCCCTGTAGTCCCCGCCACCCAGAATACACCCGAAATCGATGAATTCCTCTACACATCGAACTGGCGTTGCCCGGGCGGAACGGAAAGAGGACGACAGGAGGCTACCGCCCGACGGAAAAGGCCTGCACCCGGTTGTTGCCGCGGTCCGCGACGAAGAGCAACCCCTTCCCATCGAGGCAGATCGAGGCCGGATATCGGAGCTGACCCTCGCGCCAGCCCATCATCGACTGCCTGCCGAGCATCGAGCCGTCGGCATCGAGAATCACGATGGCCCCGCCGTTCTGGTCGACCAGGAAAAGGCGGCCGGCGCCGTCGGCCTCGATCGACGAGGCGAAGTCGACGCCGTCCGGTAGCGCCGCCGGGCGCGGCCTCACCGCCTTGTCGTCCGGCCCTGCCGTGAACAGCCGCCTCCCTACGCCGTCGAGCAGGAACACGGTCCCCTTGCCGTCGACGGCGAGGTCCGAGAAGAACCCGCAAGCGTCGGGGAACCGGATCTCGCGACCCGGCCGTCCGTCGGCGCCGAGGAAGAGCACCCGGGCCCCCGCGACGTCGAGGAGCGCCACGTCCCCGCGCCCGTCGATCTTGAAGCCCCTCGTCGCGGCGATCCCCTGCGTCCCGGCCGGCTCGACGTACCCGCGGAACTCCCCCCTCGCCGAGACTCTCCCGACCTTCCGGAGCCGTCCGTCGAGCACGAGGAGGTCGCCTTTCGATTCCACGCGAACGCGAAGCGGGTACGGCAGCTCGGGGAGGGCGAAGTCCGTGCGCGGGACGATCTCCTCGTCCCGCACCTCATAGACGACGACGCGCCCGTTCCCGGTGTCGGCGACCGCGAGCAGGCCGTCGGGGCCGCAGCCGACGCCCTCGGGCGCCCGGAGCGCGGTGCCCTTCCCGTCCGCATACGCCACGCCGACCGGGCGGAGACGGAACGCCTCCGCTGCGATCCCCGCCCCCGCGGCGACGGCCAGCGCGAGCACCATGCCGGACCGTCCGATCCCGCTCATTCGCTCACCTCTTGAGGCCCTCGTGGCACTGGACGCAGAGCTCCCTGTCGGGGTCGAAGTGGCTCAGCGCCTTGAACGGGGTGCCGTGCGACCGGTGGCAGCTCCCACAGCCGACCTCCAGGTTCCGGTCCCGGGGATCGATCGCCTTCGCTCCCATCGGATGCGCCGAGTGCCTCGCCCAGTCGTGGCACGCGCCGCAGAGCTCTCCCTCCGGCTTCGTGAGGAGGTGGACCTCGTTCCCCGCGTGGGGCTCGTGGCACGCGCCGCACTCCCCTTTCTGCACGGGAGGGTGCTTGACCCGCGACTTCGCCTGGCGTTCCACCGCGTCGCGGTGGCATCCCCCGCAGAGGTCCCCGGGAGCGCCGGAGAGCAGGCCGGCGACCCGCGCCGCGTGCGGCTCGTGGCAGTTCAGGCATCCCCGCCGGTCCACGACCGGCCAGTGGATCCGGTTCCTCGAGAGCGCCTCGTCGAGAACGTCGGAATGGCAATCGCGGCACAGGTCGACGCCCTGCCGCTTCGTCGCGAGCGGCGCGGCCGCGTCGGGCCCGGGATGGCAGGCATCGCACGTCTCGCCGGCCATCGGCGCGTGAGGATTCGCCCGCAGGATGCCGGGGACGCTCGACCCGTGCGGATCGTGGCACGAGCCGCAGTTCGACTTCCCCACCGGGTAGCCCAGGTGCGCCGCCGTGAAGGCCGGCAAGTCCGTTCTGTGGCAGGCGACGCAGAGCCCCGGCACGCTCTTCTTCAGCAGGAACGGCGCCGTCCCGGACGCGTGCGGGTCGTGGCACGCGAGACAGCCCCGGGACACCGGCGCGTGCCGGAACCGGGCGGTCTCGATCGCCTTCCCGACGTCCCCGTGGCAACCGAGGCAGAGATCGGCGCCCGCCTTGAGGAGCTGGTTCGGGTGGCCCGACGCGTGCGGGTCGTGGCACCGGGCGCAGGCCCCCTCGCCGACGACGCGGTGCACGCTCTTCGCCCCCGCCGGAACGACGCCGCCGTGGCAGGCGAGGCAGACCTTCTCGGGCGCGTCGGCGAGAAGGTCGGCGTGGTCCGCCGCGTGCGGATCGTGGCAATCGGAGCAATCCCCGGCCTTCACCGGCGTGTGGACCGACGGGCGCCCGAGCACCTCCGCGAACTCGGAGTGGCAGGTCAGGCACACCCTGCCCTTCGCACCCGGCTTCAGCCGGTAGGCCTCATCGTCCGCGGCGCGGCCGACGGCCGGCCACCCGAGCGCCAGCGCCAAGAGCAGAAGGGCCCGGTCCATCGGGATCGCCGCCCCTTCCCTAGCGCATCGCGACGACATGGCACTCCTCGCACGAGCGGCCCTCGAAGGGGGCGTGCTGCTCGCTCCGGAAGAGCTTCGGATCCCGGGACGCGTGCGGCGAGTGGCAGCCGGTGCAGCGCATGGCTTCCGGCCGTATGCCGAGGTGGGCCGCCGAGAATTCTTCCTCCCCGAGATCGTGGCAATCGCCGCAGAGCGCCAGCGCAGGCTTGGCGAGAAGCGACTTCTCGGCCGAAGCATGGGGCGCGTGGCACTGCACGCAATCCTCCGAGGCCGGAGCGTGCACCTGCTCCTTCTCCAGCCGGGCTCCCAGTCCCGCGTGGCACGCGGTGCAGAGGGGCGGCCGGGGAGCGACGAGGAGGCCGGCGAGCTTCGCACGATGCGGGTGGTGGCACTTCGTGCACTCTCCCTCCTGGACCGGCCGGTGACGGCTCCTGGCCGATTCCAGCGCCGAGGGAACATCCGGGTGGCACTGGGCGCAGAGCGCGTCCTGCCTCTCCCGGATCATTCCCGCCAGGCCGGACGCGTGCGGGTCGTGGCAGGAAAGACATTCCCCGCTCTCGAACGGCGCGTGGCCCGAGCCGCCCGTCTCACCCGCCCGGAGGTCGCCGTGGCAGCCGTCGCACACCGCGGCTCCCTCCTTCTTCAGGAGCTTCTCCCCCTGCGCCGTGTGCGCCCCGTGGCAGGCGGTGCACTGGCCGGAGAGAACCGGGCCGTGCACCGTGCTCTTCGCGAAGGCCGCCTCCGCGTCTCCGTGGCAGGCGTAGCAGATCCGGTCCTCGCGGCCCCGGAGGAGGCTCCGGAAGTCCGAGCCGTGAGGCTCATGGCAGGCCCCGCACTCCCCGCTCTCGAACGGCGGGTGGACCGATTTCGCCGTTTGCGCGGCCGGGTCCGCGGGGTGGCAGGCAGCGCAGAGGTCCGCCTCCTTCGCGAGGAGCAGCTTCCCGGTCCGCGCCCCGTGCGCGCCGTGACACGAGAGGCATCCGGCGCCTTCGGTGACGGCGGGGTGGGAAGCGGCGCGCGCGGCCCCCTGGTCCGGATGGCAGTCCGTGCAGAGCGCGTTGCCGCCCCGGACCGCCAGCTTCGCGAAGTCGGAGGCGTGGGGATCGTGGCACGACAGGCACATTCCCCCCTCGAACGGCGGGTGGCGGGCCGCGCCCGCAGAATCGGGGGAGGCATCGTGGCATCCCGCGCAGAGCTCGCCGCCGTCCGCGTTCACCGCGAACGGATTCTCGCCGTCCGCGCTCCCATGGCACGCGTCGCACGAGACGTCGGCCACCGGGGAGTGCACGGATCTCCTGAACAGCCCCGGCCCGGCGGACGAGTGCGGGTCGTGGCACCTCGAGCAGTCCGCTCGCTCGACCGGATAGCCGCCGTGGGCCTTCCGGAAGCCTTCCTCCGCGGGAGCGTGACACGAGAGGCACAGGGGCCCCTTGGGCCCGGTCAGGAGGGCGGGCTGGTCGGACGCGTGGGCCACGTGGCACGCCGCGCAGCCGCCGGACCGCAGGACGGCGTGGACGACGGAGCGCTCGAACGGCCCCCGCTCGTGGCACGCGTGGCACCCCTCGTTCCCCTCCTGCCGCAGGAGGCGGGCACGGTTCGACCCGTGCGGGTCGTGGCACGCCGTGCACCGCCCGATCGAGAGGGGCTCGTGGACCTCGGGCCTTTCGAGACCGAGCCGCGTCCGGTCGTGACAGGAGAGGCAGAGGGCGCCCCCCTCCTGCTTGAGGATCAGCTTCGGGACGATCCCGTGGCGGAGGTGGCAATCCTCGCACCGGGCTTCCCGGACCCCCGGATGGACGTTCGCGAGCTGCGCGACGCGCTTCCCGAATTCCTGGTGGCAGTCGAGGCACTGCTTCTTCTGGAACGTCCTCCGGGGGGCGGCGAGCGCCTCCGGCGCCCCGCCCACGAGGGCCGTCCCCGCCAGGGCGGCGAGCAGGAGCACGCAGCGCATGGACCTCGAGCCCCGCATACCGGCTCCGCCTCGCGGGCGCCCAGCCGCGGCCCGCGCGCGTGCGGACTATAGCCCAACTGGACCGGAGCGAGAACGCCGCGCCTCGCGACCCGCGCTCACAGGTCCAGCACGAGCCGCGCCGTGAACCCGTCGGCGTCCTCGGAGACCCGCAGATCGTGGTACGTCACCGCCTTGACCTGCCTCGCGATCGCGTGCCGCCCCGGATCGAACCTCTCCCCGCCGACCTCGGCCACGAGGCGCAAGGGCTCCGACTCCAGGACCTGCGCCTCGCGGAAGAGCCATCCCTGCGCTTCGTGGAGGTAGAGCAGCTCGGAGAGGTACCGGACCAGGAGGTCCTCCGCGTCGGCGGCGTCCTCGATCCGGACCTCCACGCGATGCCGCGCCTCCACCGTCCCGACGTCGAGGATGACGTCGAACAACGCCCGCGTCGCCGCCGAGTACAGGGCGGCCAGGGTGGGGGCGCGAACGAGGAGCGCGACGTCGCCGGCGTGGTCGAGGAGGCGGTACCAGGGGGCCTCCGGGCTCAACGCCGGCTCCCCCGCGAGCCTCCCCTCCGGCGCGCGGCGCGCGCAGGCGTCCTCTCCCTTCTGCCCGAGGGCGTGGGAGCCCAGGACGGGTCGAGGGAGAGGTCGAGCCGCCGCAGCACCGGGTCCACGCGGTCCACGACGACGCGAACGGCGTCGCCCAGGCGGATCGCGCGCCCGGTCCGCTCCGCCCGGAGCTCCATGCGGCGATCGAGGAGCTCGAACCGATCCGCCCCGAGCCTCTCGACCCGCACGAGCCCCTCGGCGAGGGTCTCGCGGAGCTGCACGAAGAGCCCGAAGCGGGCGACGCCGGTCACAATCCCGTCGAAGGCGTCTCCCTCGCGCCCCTTCATGAACGAGATCTTCTTCCACTCGAGCAGCTCGCGCTCCGCCGCCTCGGCCTCGCGCTCGAGCTTCGAGCACGCGGCGGCGAGGTCCTCGAGACCCTCGCCGGCCCGCGCGACCGCGCGCCGGTCGCCCCTCCGATGGGCGCGGAGCAGCCGGTGGAGCGCGAGGTCGGGGTAGCGGCGGATCGGCGAGGTGAAGTGCGCGTAGACCGGCGCGGCTAGGCCGAAGTGGCCCGCGTTCTCCGCGCTGTACCGCGCCTGCTTGAGCGAGCGGAGCGCCACCTGGCTCAGGACCGCGTGCTCGGGACGCCCCTCGGCCGCGTCCACGAGGCGGCGAACGTCCTCCGGCCGGACCCTCTCGGGATCGGCGCCGAGCCGGTAGCCGAGCGCGGAGGCGAACTCCGCGAGCGCCTCCACCTTCGCGGGATCCGGCTGCTCGTGGACCCGGTACAGGCAAGGCGCTCCGGCCCTCTCCAGGTGGCCCGCCACGGCTTCGTTGGCCGCGAGCATGAACTCCTCGATCATCCGGTGGGCGCGGTTCCGCGGCTCGACGGCGATCCCCGTCATGACCCCCTCGACGTCGAGGAGGATCCTCGGCTCGGGGAGGTCGAAGTCGACGCTCCCCCGGGCGAAGCGGCGCCGCTCGAGCATCTCGCGGAGCCGGTCGGCCGTCCGGAGCATCGAGAGGATCTTCCGGGGGACCGGAGGCTCCGCCGGGATCCCCTCGATCGCCGACGCGACCTGCCGGTAGGTCAGGCGGGCGGCGGAGCGGATCACGCCGTCGGCGAACCGGACCGCGCGCGGCTCGCCGCTCCGGTCGAAGTCCAGGATCGCCGACTGGACCAGCCGCGGCTCGTGCGGCCGCAGCGAGCACAGATCGTTGGAAAGCCTCTCGGGGAACATCGGGAGGACACGGTCGGGGAAGTAGACGCTCGTGCCCCGCGCGCGCGCCTCGCGGTCGAGAGGGGAGCCGATCTCGACGAAGTGGGCGACGTCCGCGATGTGGACGAAGAGCCGGAATCCTCCAGGGATCTCGGACACGGCGATCGCGTCGTCGAAGTCCCGAGCCGTCTCGCCGTCGATCGTCACCGGCCTCGGGTCGTCGAACCGCTCCCGGACCGCGGCCTCCGCGGCCGGAACCGCCCCGGGAAGGCGCCTCGCCTGCTCGCTCGCGTCGTCTTCGAAGCGGGTCCTGAGCTCGTGGCGCCGGATCACGACCGCCGTGTCCACTCCGGCTCGCCCGAGGCGGCCCAGAACGTTCACGACCTTCCCCTCGGGGGGCTCGTCGCGCCCGCCCGGGCGCAGGACCAGGACCTCGACCGCGTCCCCTTCCGCCGCCCCCATCCGGAACGCGCCGGGGACCTCGATCGGGCCTGGCGCGTCCGGGTCGAACGGCTGCACGACCCCGCCGCGGTCGCGGCTCCGGAAGACCCCGAGCACCTGCCGGCCGCGCCGCTCGGCGACGGCGACGACCTCCCCTTCGAGCCTCCCGTCCCGGTCGGTCGCGGTGATCCGCACCTCGACGGAGTCCCCGTGCCTCGCCCCTGCGAGCCGCCTCGGAGGAACGAAGACGTCGGGCCCGGGCTCCTCGGGGCGGACGAACCCGAACCCACGCGGGTGCACGCGGATCCGCCCGCGAGCGAGCCGCGATTCGCCCGCGCCCAGGCTCCCCCCCGGGAGGCGGACGATCCGGCCGCTCTCGAGGAGGGCTCGCGCCGCGCGGCGGTAGAGCGGCTTCGAACTCCGCGGGACCCGCATCCCGTCCAAAAGGTCCCGGAGCGAAAGCGGCTCGTATCCGGCGCGCCGCACGTGATCGAGGATCGCCCCCTCGGCGCCGGCTCGGTCGTCGGGCATCGATTCCGGAGTGCGTTTCATGCTTCCTTCCGACGCCTCGCGACCTCGGCGCCGCGCCGTCCTTGACACCGGCGGCGCCCGGTTGCTAGTTTATCGCCGCACCGCGGGCCGAAGTGGCGGAATTTGGTAGACGCGCTAGATTCAGGATCTAGTGGGCCTAGCCCGTCCCGGTTCGAGTCCGGGCTTCGGCACCAGGCGCTCCCGCGCCCCCCCTCAGGGCTCGAAGCGGCCGTCCCTCCAGGGCGGAGGCGACGCCTCGACGCGATTCGAGACGAGATCGCGCTCCGTCCTCCGCGAGGCGTCGAAGCGCTTCTGGAAGCGGAACCAGCGCTCGGCCTCCTCCCGGGACTTCTCCGCCCTCTTGAAGAGGGCATCGAGCCTCCACGGGGTCGTCAGCGTTTCGGACATCACGTCCTCCGTTTCGTCCCGTCCACCGGCGCCTTGCCGGATCGTCTCCCTGCCTCCGCGGCCCCCGCCGTGCGCAAGAGCCGCTCCACGACCGTGATCCGCTCTCCGATCCTCCGGTCGATCTCTGCGAGGGTGGCCGCCGCGCGATCCGAGAGCGCCCGTGCCTGCGCGACGTACGCGTCGAGCCGCTCCCGCGAGGTTCGCGCCTCGAGAGCCTCGAGGGCGCGGCTCCGCATCCAGGTGGCGACCGGGACCGCCCCGGCGGCGGCCTGAAATGCCGACAGCTCCCGGGCGGAGACCTTGACCCCGACGAGGAGGCCGCGCCGGTCCTCGGGCGCCTTCGGCGCCGGTCCCGGCCTTCTCCCCCGTCGTCCCATCGGCGAGCTCCTTCGGATAACCTAGTTAAACATTGTTAACTTGAGAATGTCAAGACCTTGGAACGAGCGGGGAGCGAGACGGATCGATTCCTTCGGGGGTCAGTCCGTCCGGAGCCTCGGCACGCCCAGGGGCGCCTTCCTCGAGGCCTCCTCGCCCTTCGCCTTCTGCAGCCACCGACGGACCGTCCGGCAGGCGTCGGGCGGCCACGAGCGGTCGCGCAGGCGCTCCCAGAGAACCGAGCGGCGCGGGCCGAGGACGCGACTCTCGCGTCCCTCGACGACGGGAGCGGGCACGAAGACGAGATCGACGCCCGTGGTCTCGAACCGGGCCCCGTCGAGCTTGCGGAGGGCGACGGGGTTGAGGCGCGCCTGGATCGCGGGCGGCAGGAGCGTGAGGACCAGGCGGGGCATCGAGCGGGCGAACGCGCCGGCGCGGTGCGCAGGGGGAAGCACGGTGTCCTTCGGCCCGACCGGCTGGTCGAGCCCGAGCCGGGCGTCCTGCGGCTCCGGCCGCAGGGCGGTCAGCTCCGCGGCGATCTCGAACGCCCAGGCGTCGTGGCCCTGGGCGGTGAGGACGTCGAAGGCGGGCAGGAGCCACGCGCCGCACGAGGGGGGAAACGTCACGGGCACCGCGCCGGCGGCCGGGACCAGGGCACGAGAGAGGGCGGAGAGATCGTCGAAGGACTCCCCGCCGAGACGGAACCGCCCGCGGAACCTCCAGAACGGAAGCCACGCGGTCGCCGAAGGGGCGGGACGCGGCCACCAGGGAATCTGGCGGCGGTCGATCGTGCGCTGCGGCACGACCTCGAGACCGAGGCGGCCGGGCTCGAGGACCCGCCCGCAGCCGCGGCAGAGCTGCCAAGTACCCGCCTCGTCGAGCGGGACGTCCTGCCCGCACTCGGGGCAGCGGAACGGGATCGCGAGCGGAGCCGCGGCCCGGGCTTCCGAGGCGGGGAGCGTCTCCCACGATCCTGCGAGGATCCGCCGGACCTCCTCCGGGTCGGGGCGGCCGGCTACCGTCGCGAACTGGCCGTCGAGGAGGAGCCATTCCGCCTCGAGGGGGCTCGTCGCGCGGACTAGGTGGAACGGCCGGAAGACCCAGAAGCGATCCGACTCGAACGCCTCGGCCAGGAAGTGGATCGGGTCCATGTCCGGCTCGAGGACCTGCCTGCGGTTCCGCCACGGCCGCAGGGCCTCGTCGGGATCGGATCCGGTCTCCCGCATCCGCATCGGGCCGCGCGAAAGCGCCGCGTCGTCCAGCGGGCGGAATCGCTGGCGGGCGACCCAGAGGCCGCGGTCGCGGAAGTCCCACGGCTCGGGGTAGGCGGGGACGATCTCCTCGGCCGTGAAGAAGAGGCTCCGGTGCTCCTTCCTCCCCGCCTCCCTCGATCTCCCGAGCGCGTGGAAGACGAGCGTGCTCGCGGTCAGGAGGTACGGCACGAGGAGGGAGCGGTGCTCGTGGAGAGCGAACAGGTGGCGGCGCTGCGCCTTGATCTCGTGCAGGGGGGGAAGCGTCGGGTCGTCCTGCGCATCGGGGCGGAGCGCGAGGTCGTCGTCGGGCCCGGGAGAGCGGAGCCCCGCGATCCGCGCCCTCTCCCGCATCGCGTCGAGCGTCGCGAGGACGTCCAGGAGGCCTTCCGGCCCCTCGATCGCATCCTCCGCGACGAGGAGACCGGACCGGTCCGCCCTCCGCGGCCACCAGAGCGCCGAGTCGCAGTACGAGCACCGGAGGAGCGTCTGCAGCAGGCGCCAGGTGTTCGCGCCGCCGCAGTGCGGGCACGGGGACAGGATCTCGAGGCCGCCGGGCGCGCTCTCCGCTCGATCCGCCATCGTGCGCCGCGCCTCCCCGGCCGGCGGCCGCCTACTCCACGAGATCCAGGATCCTCTTCGCCACCGTCTCCGCGGAGCCGACCCCGGAATTCACGGCGTGGCAGGGCGCCACCGCGAACAGCCTCTCGTACTGGACGAGCATCGCCTCGCCGCGGGCCGTATCCGCGCCCACGAGGTGCGGATTGAGGAACGGCGCGGAGGGCCCCCGGCTCCCAGGCAGGTTCCCCTCGGCGAGCCTCCTCGCCGCGTCGCGCGGGGCCAGCCGCTGCGAGGCGGGGAGCACGGCGTCCTTCGCGAGGAAGACGCACGCCTTGAGCGGCGCGCGCCGGGCGGACCGCTTCCCGCCGCCGAGCCAGGACGGGTCGACCAGCACGCGGCCCTCCGTCGACGCGGCGACGCACACCGCCGCTCCGCGGTCGAGCGGGCACTCCCCGTCGGGGTGATCCGCGTGGCACTGCTCGCGCTCGACGACGAAGTTCTCGAGTTTCGTCCGGTCCAGGAGCTTCTCGATCTCGGGCAGGCGGCGGATCCACTTCGCCTTGAGGTAGAGCTTCCGCTCGGGGAGCTCGACCGCCGGGCCGTCGGGAGACGGCCGCACGAAGACGTCCTCGCTGCCCACGAGCCGGACGCCCGGAAGACCCAGGGCCGCCGCCAGGATCGCCGTGCGCGACGAGCCGGGCTCGCCCCACACGAGCACGCCTCCCCGATCGGTCTCGAGAGCGGCGGCGTGGGCCAGGAGGGTGCCCGACGTCCGCGCGGCCCCGTCGGCCGAGAGCGACAGCGCGAGCGAGCGCAGCTGCCCGTAGAACGCGCTGTTCAGGAGGAAGCCGGTGGCCGTGTCGAGGCTCAGGAGCGCCTGCGGCTCGCGGCCGGGAACGTCCTTCACCGCGTAGACGACGGCGTGGGGCTCGAGGTCCCGGTCCAGGGAGGCCGGCCAGAAGTTCTCCTGGTAGAAGTCGGCGAGGTGCGGCGAGTTCGTGCGGAGCTGCACGACGATCCCGCCGATCGCCGCGTTCCACTCGAAGTACCCGTCCGGGGACAGGTGGGCCTCGGCCTCGGCGAGGGCCGCGTTCCGTGCGCCCACGATCGCGACCGAGTGCACCTCGACCGGCTTCTTCACCTTCGTGACGACGTTGTTGAGGGCCCTCGGCCGCAGCCGCCTCGGCTCCTCCAGGCGCGCCAGGGCCTTCTCGACCCGGCGCATCCCCTCCTCCAGGCGGTCCATCGAGAGCGCGAACGAGAAGCGGATGTGCTCGTCGGAGCCGAACGCCTGCCCCGGGATCACCGCGACGTGCGCTTCCTTCAGGAGGTAGTAGGCGAGGCCGTAAGTGTTCCGCATCGAGGCGCCGCCGAACTCCCTGCCGAGATAGCGGGACACGTTCGGGAACGCGTAGAACGCCCCCTTCGGCTCCGGGCACGACACGCCCGGCATCGAGCGGAGGCGGTACACGATCGCGTTCCGGCGCCGCTCGAACTCCTGCTTCATCCGCTCGACTTCCATCCCGCAGGACGAGAGCGCCGCGATTCCCGCCTTCTGCACGAAGGAGGTCGCGTTCGACGTGTTGTGCGACTGGATCTTGGCGCAGGCCTGGATGACCTCGCGCGGGCCCGCCGCGTATCCGAGCCGCCAGCCGGTCATGGAGAACGCCTTCGAAAACCCGTTCACGACGATCGCCCGCTTCTTGATCTTCTCCCCGAGCGACGCGATCGAGACGAAGCGGGCGCCGTCGTACAGCAGCCGCTCGTAGATCTCGTCCGAGAGCACCCACAGGTCCTCGCGGGCGCACACGTCGGCGATCGCCTCGAGGTCCTCCCTCGAGTAGGCGGCCCCGGTCGGGTTGCACGGGTAGTTGAGGATCAGCCCCTTCGTGTTCGGAGTGATCGCCGCCTCGAGCGCCCTCGCCCGCAGCCGGAACCCGTCCTCCTCCCTCGTCGGCAGGAAGACGGCGTTGGCGCCCGCGAGCGACACCTGGTCCGGGTAGCTGACCCAGTAGGGAGACGGGATCAGCACGTCGTCGCCCGGCCCGAAGAGCGCCATCGCAAGGTGGAACAGACAGGTCTTGGCGCCGGGAGCGACCACGATCTCGTCGGGCGAGTACGCGAGGCCGTTCTCGTTCCTCAGCTTGTCGCAGATCGCGGCCTTCAGCTCCGCGATCCCGTCGTTGGCGGTGTACTTCGTGAAGTTCGCGTCGATGGCCGCCTTGCCGGCGCGCTTGACCGGCTCCGGGGTCGGGAAGTCCGGCTCGCCGACCGAGAAGTCCACGACGTCGATCCCCTGCGCCCGCATCTGGCCCGCCTTCGCCGCGATGCGGAGCGTGGGAGACAGGGCGATCCGGTTGACCCGATCCGAGAGCATCGACGCGCCCCCCTACCGCCCGGCCTTCGGCTCTTCCTTCTTCGCCCCGCGGGTCAGGATCTCCTTCAGATCGACCCCCGTCAGGTTCTCCACCACCGTGGGGAGCTGCGCGAGCACGGAGGCGACCTGCCCCGTGATCTTCGGCGCCCCGCTGGCGTCGCCGACCATCACGATCTTCTCGACCTTCGAGAGCGGCTCGGAGACGGCCCGCGCGAGATCGGGGAGCGCCTTGATCGCCATCTCGGCGAGCGCGGCCTCCGAGTAGTCCTTCCAGGCCGACGCCTTCGCGCGCATCGCCTCGGCCTCGGCCTTGCCCCGCGAGAGCGCCGACTCGGCCTCCGCGCTTCCGATCGTGCGAATCCCCGCGGCCTTCCCCTTCGCCTCGAGCTCCTTCCGGTAGGCGTCGGCCTCGGCCTCGAGGCGGGCCTGGTACTGCATCGCCTCGGCCGGCTTCCGGACGTTCGCCTCGAGCTCCTTCTCGCGCCGCAGGGCCTCGCCCTCCTCCACCTTCGCGGCCAGGTGCTTCTCCGTCAGGCGGACCTCGTACTCCTGCTTCTTCAGGCTCAGGTCGAGCTTCGAGCGCTCGAGGTCGTAGGCCACGTCCGCGCGGGCGCGCTTCGCGTTCACGTCGGCCTGGAAATCGGCGCGCTGCATCTCGAAGTCGCGAGTCGCCTCGGCGAGCTCGGCCTCCGCCCGCAGCCGGGCCACGTCCCCCTCCTTGCGGGCCATCGCGGCCTTGATCGCGGAGTCGCGCTCGGTCTCCGCCTGCGCGATCGCCGCGTCGCGCTTGACCTCCGCGATCCGGCGCGCGCCGAGGGCGCCGATGTACCCCTGCGCGTCGGAGATGTCCTTCAGCGCGAACGAGACGAGGTCGAGCCCGAGCCGCGCGAAGTCCTCGGCCGCGGCCGTCCGCACCTGCCTCGCGAACTCCTCTCGCTGCGCGTACAGGTCCTCGACCGTCATCGTGCCGAGGATCCCCCGCATGTGCCCCTCGAGCACCTCCTGTGCGACGCTCACGATCCCGCTCGCCCCCTTCGACAGGAAGTTCTCGACGGCCCGGTGGAGGAGCGCCTCGTCGCTCGCGGCCTTCACCTGCCCCTGGGCCTCGGCCGAGATCAGGATCCCGTGGGCCGAGAGGACCTCGGGGCAGTGGATCGAGAGGGAAAAGACCTCGACCGGGAAGGAGTCGAGCCTCTCGACGAACGGCATCACGAACGTGCCGCCGCCCAGCTGCAGGCGATAGCCCACCTTCCGCTGGCGCCCGTCCGGCTCCGTCACCGTGGTCGTGCGGCCCGAGATCACGAGGACCTGGTTGGGTCCGACCTTGCGGTAATTGAACGCCCAGAGCGCGAACAGGCAGACGACCACTGCGGCGGCGACGATCCACGGGATGAACGACATGACGGCCTCCTCCGCTTTGGAAGGCGGACCCGATACGCTATGCCAAACCACGGAGAAGTTTCAAGGCCCCGGGCGAGGTTGCACCGCCCTGCGCCCCGGGGCTATCCTCCGCCTCCGCGCGCGCTCGCGGGGTGAGGTAAGGTATGGCCAGCGGCCCCTACGACCCGGACGTATACCGCCGTTTCGCCGAGAACCTGCGCGGCTGCCTCGCAGGACGCAACATCGAGCACCTCTCGATGCGGGCCCTCGAGCGGCGGGCCCTCCGGACCGCGCGGCGGACGGCCAACGGGTCGAGCGTCTGGTACTCGGGGATCTCCTCCCGCATGGCGGCGCGCACGGTTTACCTCGGGGGCCCGGGCGTCGTCCTCCCCCGCCCCACCGACGTCCAGCTGGATATCGTCCGGAAGGCCCCCGAGCAGCTCCACAAGGTCCTGCAGCTCATGAGGACGCTCCCGTTCGTCCACGCGCGCCGGCAGATGGGGGACAACTCCGAGTTCAATCCGATCTGCAACCTGTACGTCTCCGTCTCGGACCCGAAGAATTACCGCCTCGCCTACATGTGGGCGAAGACGATGAACGAGGTCCGCTCCCGGCGTCCCGGACCCGAGTTCACGATGATCCACATCCCGGAGGAGCACCGCCTGAGGATGCAGGTGCTCACGCTCCCCGAGCACGACATCAACATCGCGCTGGCCACGGACTACACCGGCGAGTGCAAAAAGGGGTTCCTCCGGCAAGGGATGTTCCGGGCCGACGAGCGGGGCAACCTCGGGTTGCACGCGGGCACGAAGGTCGTCCGGGCCCGCGACGCTCGCACCGGCAAGGTCAAGACGTACGGCGTGTTCCTGTTCGGCCTCACGGCGACCGGGAAGAGCACCTGGTCCTGCCACCAGCTCGGCCTGGACCCCGAGCAGGGGGAGGGAACGTGGGTGGCGCAGGACGACATCGTCTTCCTCAAGCGCGACGGGTCGGCCTTCGGCACCGAGCAGGGGTTCTACGTCAAGACGGACGTCGATCCGACCCTGCAGGAGGCGATGCACCACGCCCTCTCCCACCGCTCCGCCCTGCTCGAGAACCTGATGGTGGACGCGCGCGGGAAGATCGATTTCCTGGACGAGCGGCTCGGAGAGAACGGCCGGGGGGTCCTCGATCGTCGCCGCCTGAAGGTGAGGAGGGGCGGCCGCCTCGTGTCGATCTGCGCCGACTCGATCGACCTGCCGCCGCTCGAAGAGCTCGACGGCCTCGTGTTCGCGTTCATCACCCGCAGGAACACCGTCTATCCGTTCGCGCACCGGCTGACCCCGGAGCAGGGCGTCCTCGCGTACCTCTGGGGCGAGTCGAGCCACTCGTTCGCGACGGTCCCCGAGAAGGCGGGCGAGAGCGTGCGCATCGTGGGGATGGACGACTTCATCATCGGGGGGCAGGGCCGGAAGGTGAACGCCTTCCACGACATCGTGATGGACCTCTGCGCGCGGCACCCCGGCAAGGTGCACTTCTTCCAGTACAACACGGGCGGCGTCGGGGAGATCATCGAGACGGGCCACGGCTCCGGATCGCGCCGGCTCGTCCGGAAGGCGACGCGGGTCCCCTTGGACCTCATGGCCGCCCTGCAGCGGGGAGACCTCCGGGGCTCGAACGAGTACCGCGTCGGCGCTCTCGGGATGGAGGAGGTCGTCGGCTGCGAGAGCTGGAACCTCTCCCCGTACGCGCCGGAGATCTTCTACTCCAAGGAGCAGATCGCGGGCTACCTGGCGGAGCTCGTCGACGGGCGAAGGAAGCACACGGAGGCGATCGCCGAGCAGGGGCTGCACAAGAACATCCGGGATCTCGCCCACCGTGAGCTCGACAAGATCGAGGGGACCGGCCGGCGCAAGGTCGAGCCGTGGGCCGCCCCGGAGGCGGCTCCGGAGCGCGAGGCCGCGGAGGACCGGGCGCCGCTGTCCCGCTGGATCTCGCCCTGGGAGCCTCGGAGGCCGGGACGGTTCAGCCCATCCCCACTTTCACGGCGCTGATCTCCCGCATCTGGTTCCGCTGGAGCTGGATCCCCCGTATGTCGAAGCCGGCGAGGGCCCGCTCGAGATCCCTCGTGGCGTGGACGTAGCGGGGAGCCGGCTCGCGCGACGACGCCGCGCGGACGATCAGGTCGTCCGCCACCAGGAGATAGCGAGGCGGCCGCTCGGTCGCCGACTCCGGGTGCGCGTGCGAGAACAGGAAGACGACCCCTCCGTCCCGCAGCACGCGGCGGAGCTCGCTCCCGAACTCGGCGAGCCGGCTCGGCGGCACGAAGTCCACGACCTCCCACGCGAGGACGAGGTGGAAAAGGCCGTCCGGTTGCTCCAGGCGAAACGGGGCGATCTCCGGAGCGGCCTCGCCCGGCCGCCGGTCCGGGATCGGCGGCGGAGCCTCGATCTCCTCCACGTGGATCCTCGATCCCCTCCTGGCGAGGTAGACCGCGGAGTCGCCGCAGAGCGGTCCGATGTCGAGGATCTCGGGGCGCGTCTCGCGGAACGCCCGGGCCAGGGCCCGCCCCAGGCCTCCGCACGGCCTGCCCGCCCCCGCCGCGGGCGGAGCGGCGCCTCCGGCCCCATCCGGGCGGGCGGCCTCGGCTCCAGAGTCTCTGCTCCGCGGTCGGAAAGCCAACGCACGAGCCCCGCGAGGCGCGCCTTACGGCTGGCCCGGCGAGCCGGCGGGCCTCGGGGAAAGCGGGGGCGGACCGGAGGCTCCCGGCTTCCGGTCCATGTCGATGCTCCCCTTGAACCGGGCCCCGTCCGCGAGCACGACCCGGGGAGCCACGATGTCGCCCCTCATCGATCCGGTCGCGGCGATCTCGACCTTGTCGTCCGCGGTGATGTTTCCCACGACCTCTCCGACGACCATGACGGTCTTGGCCTGGATCTCGGCCGTGATCCGTCCGTTCGCGCCGATGGTCAGGTTGTGATCCTTGAGGAAGATCTTCCCGTCGACCTTACCCTCGACGGTGAGGTCCTCGTTGCCGGAGAGTTCTCCCTTGATCTGGATCGACTGGCCGATGTTCACGAGCTTCTCCATCGGGTCCTTCCTCGCCTTCGCGGCGTCCTTCCGCTCTCGCCCGAGCGGACCCGGGCGCGGAGCGCCGCCCGGGCCGTCGGATTATACTCCCATGCCGGAGACGCCGCCGCGCGCGCCGTGCCGGACGAAAAGGAGCCGCGACGCCATGCTCTACCGCTCGAGAGTGCGCGCCGCCGCGATCGCCGCCGCGATCGCCGCCGCGGGCGTGTTGCCGGGCGCTTCCACCTCTCTCAAGGACTGGGCGAACGGCCCGGCGCGGTACATCATGACCGACTACGAGGTGCGCGCCTGGAAATCGCTCCGGAGCGACGGCGAGCGCTCCGTGTTCATCGAGCGCTTCTGGACGCGGCGCGACCCGACTCCCGAAACGCTCGCCAACGAGTACCGGCAGCTCTTCTGGGAGCGGGTCAAGGAGGCGAACAGCCTGTTCCTCGACAGCCCGCGCCCGGGATGGATGACGGACCGCGGCAAGATCCATGTCCTGTACGGGGCGCCCACGGAGATCCAGGACGATCCGAACGCCCACACGGAGGGGCTCGAAGGGGCCAGCCGGGGCCTGATCCGATGGATCTACGAGGGACGGCCGGCAGCGAACAAGACGCTCGACGCGATCGTGGTGGTGCCGTTCGTGCGGGATCTGTCCGGGGAGTACCGCCTGTCCCAGGATCCCCGCCTGACCAGCGTCTTCCTGAACGTGGACGACCTCAAGGACAAGGAGTCCACGTTCTGGCAATCCTGGTACGCGACGCACATTACCGGAGGCAGGACGGAGCTGGGAGCTCTGCTCGACCAGGGAACGCTCCAGGCGGTGCCGTCGCAGGAGGAGTTCCTGATCGAGCGCGTGGAGACGATGGAGACCTACGCCACGAGGGATCTCGCGGCCTCCGTCGCGCGCTACCGATCTCCTCTCTCGGACGGATCGACTCTCGTGGTGCTGACGGTCTCCATCCCGTTCGAGGAGTACTCCGTGGTGCCCGCCCTGGTCGCGCGGATCGTCCCCCGCGACGCGACACGGTCCCCCAAGGTCCTCGGCGAGGCGTCGTTCCGCGCCGAGGGCGCGGGCGCGGAGCGCGTCGCGCAGGCCCGCGTGCGACTCGACCCGGGCACCTGGTCCCTGACTCTCATGGCCGCGGACCCCGAGGGGAAGAGCAACGGCCTCCGCCGCGTCCCGATCGAGATCCCGGCCGAAGGCCCGGAGCTCCGCACGAGCGACGTGATCCTTGCCCGGACGATCGAGCCGGTTCCCTACTCGTCGCTCGCCTCGTACGACGAGCCGTACATCGTGGGCTCGTTCCGCGTGGTTCCCCGGGCCGGGAACGAGATCGTCCGCGGCGATCCGATCACGCTGTTCTACGAGATCTACGGAGGACGGGAACCCTACCGCGTCGCGTACGGGCTGGAGGGCCGCGAGGACGACGGGCGATTCACGCCTCTCGGGAACCCGGACGTGCGGGAGGGAGCGGAGGCCGTGCAGGGCTGGTCCTTCCCGACCGGCCCTCGCTGGCCGGCCGGCGAGTACCGGGTTCGCGTCGAGATCGTGGACGCCGCAGGCGCCCGCGCGGAGTCCGTGGTCCCGTTCGTCCTCGTCGAGGAGACATCTCCCTGAGCCCGATCCGGATCCTCGCGGTCGCCGCGGCGATCGCGCTGCCGGCCTCGCTCCCGTCGGCCGGCGAGGCCGTTGCGCGCCCGAGGCTCGCCGACCGCCTGGAGGCCGGCGGCTCCCTGGCGTGGCTTCTCTCCTCGGACCTCGACCTCCTCGGCACCATGCGCGTCGGCGTTCCCGTGATCGAGCGGGGAAACGCGGCAGCCTGGCTCCGTCTCGACACGCGCACGGCCATCGAGAAGACCGGATCCGACCTCGCGTTCGACGTCCGCGACGTCGCGTACGATGCGGAGGCCGCCTTCGTCCTCAAGACGGCCGCCGGCCCGGACCTCGTTCTCGCGGTCGGGCAGCTCGGCCGGCGGGACGTGGACGCGCCCGGCTCCGCGTTCGTGCGCTGGGCCGGCGCGGCGCTCGAGTCCCGCGGGTTCCGCCGAACGGACGCGGAGGGGCTCTCGTGGCGCGCCTCCGCGGCCGCCGTGCTCGGCGAGCGGAGCGTCGAGGCGGACGGACGCGTCACGGCCGGCGCCCGTTGGCTCCGCCGGGTCGGCCGCGTGCTCGTGGGCGCGGAGGCGAGCGCCGACGCGCTCCTCGACGGGGGGAGCGTTCGGGCCGACCTCGCGGTCGGGCCCCGCCTGGATTTGGCGCTCGCCGGGGACCGGCGCGTGTCGTTCCACGCCCGCTGGATGCGCGGCAGGAGCCCGCTCGGAACCGGCGTCACGGGGGTGGCGGTCGGCTTCGACTTCGCGGAGGCTCCGGGGGCCGCCGGACGCGCCGCGCCCCCGGACGTCGGCGGCGCCGTCGCGCTCGGGGCCGGGGGCGATCGTGTCGCGCGCCGTCTCGCGGTGCGCATCTTGACGCCGCCGCTCGCGCCTCGGTGGCACGCCGTCCTCGACGTCGACGGGAACGTGCTCACCGGCTCCGACGTCGACGAGCTCTACTACCTCTACCACGTCGGAGTCGAGCGGGAAGGGGCCGCGCGCGCCGGGGTCTACTTCCATCACCGTTCCAACCACGTGCTCGACCGGAGCGACGAGCCCGTGACCAGCCTGAACGTGCTGGAGGCCGGCGTCGAGAGCCCCGGCTACGATCGGCCCGCCGCCGGCGCGGGAGACCGGAGGCCGTGGGGAAGGCTCGAGTACCGCTTCCGGGCGGGCGCCGTGCTCGACGCGACGATCGAGGGATCCGGGGGGTGGCACGCCCGGGCGGGACTGATGTGGACGACGTTCCGCGATTCCGACCGCGTGGCGCCGATCGCGAGAGCCGAGGCGGAAGCCGGCCGGGGCGACCGATGCGCGTTCTCCTTCGGTGTCCTGGTCTCTCCGGGGATCGAGATCCGTCTCGAGCGGCGGCGCGACGACCAGTACCGCGGACGGGACCGCGCCGCCTCGCTCCTGCTCGCGGCCCTCACGTTCTGACGCCGCCCGGAGCGCCCGTCCTCCTCGCGAATCCGATGCTCGCCATCATGCGCCCGGCAGCGCCCCCCTCGCGGCGGTGCGAGAAGAACCGGCCGTCGAGGCAACGGACGCAGAGGGGAGCCGCGTGGATCGAGCCGGGGGGAACTCCGGCGGCCTCGAGCTGGGCCCGGAGGGCCCCGTGTAGGTCGAGACGCGCGGGGAGGCCCCCGCGCGCGGCGGGAGCCACCGCCGCCGCGAGGCCCGCGCGCGCCGCGAGGGCGGTCACCTCCGGCCCCACCTCGTAGCAGCAGGGAAGGATGGCCGGGCCCATCGCCGCCACGAGGCGCTCGGGAGGGAACCCGGCCGAGGCGAGCGTCTCCACCGCCCTGGGGACGATGCCCCCGAGCGTGCCGCGCCATCCGGCGTGCACCGCGGCGAACGCCCTCCCGTCCCGCTCCGCGATCAGGATCGGCACGCAGTCGGCCGTCCGGACGGACGGCGCGAGACCGGGCGGGTCGCCCGGCATCCAGGCGACGCCGTCCGCCTCGACGTCCGCCCCCGCTTCCCCCGCCCGGATCACGCGGCACCCGTGCACCTGGCGGACGACGGCCGCGGTTCCGCCTTCCATCCCCGCCGCCCGGAGGAACCGGCTCCTGCGAGAGCGGATCTCCTCTCCGCGGTCCTCCGCCCGGCCCAGGTCGAAGTCCCCGGCCTCTCCCCCCCTCCGCGTCGAGAACGCATGCGCGAGGCCGGGCACGGAGGCCAGCGGACGGCACCGCACGATCTCGACGCCGGAGATTTCTTCGATCTCGAACCCGGATCCGGTCAATCGGGCCTCCACTCCCCGGCTTGACGGCGCTCCCGCGACGACGAATACTCGCCCGGGCGACGCTCCTGCCGCGGAGGGTGAGCATGCTCGATTTTCGCGAGATCGTCGAGGACGCGAGGCGAGAGCACCACCGGCTGGTCGACGCGTTCCTCGACCTGCACGCGGAGGACCTCGCGCGCCTCGCGGAGTGGTGCGCCGATGCGCTGCTTCACGGAGGCAAGGTGCTGTTCTTCGGCAACGGCGGCAGCGCCGCGGACGCCCAGCACCTCGCCGCCGAGTTCGTGAACCGCTTCGACCGCGAGCGGCCGGGCCTCGCCGCCATCGCGCTCGCGACCGACGGATCGGTCCTGACCAGCATCGCCAACGACGCGGAGTTCTCGCAGGTGTTCTCCCGCCAGGTCCAGGCGCTCGGCCGCCCCGGGGACGTGGCGGTCGGCATCACCACGAGCGGCGGGTCGCCCAACGTGCTCGTGGCGCTGCGCGCCGCTCGGGGCGGCGGCCTGCGCACCGCGGCGCTCCTCGGCCGCGAAGGCGGCCCCGCTCGCGCGGAGGCGGAGCTGGCGCTCGTCGTCCCGGGACTCGAAACCGCCCGCATCCAGGAGGTTCACATCCTGGCGGGGCACCTCCTCTGCCGGAGGGTCGAGGACCTCATCGAGCGGGCCGCCGAGAGCCGTCTCACTTCTTCTTCGTGAGGCTCTTCACCGTCGCCCGGATGTCCGGGGCGTCGGAAGCCTCGGGATCGAGAGCGAGGTACTTCTCGAGAGTCGCCCGGCAGCCCTCGACGTCGCCGACGCGCAGCAGCGAGAAGCCCAGCTCCCGCTGCGCGGCGGCGTAGTCCGGCTTCAGCTCGACCGCCCTGCGAAACGCCTCGATCGCCTTCCGGTTGTCGGCTTCCGAGAGGTCCGGCTTGTTCGCGATCACGGCCCCGATGTTGTAGAAGGTCTGCGCCGCGTTCGAGGGATCGAGATCGACGACCTTTCGGAACGCCTGCTCCGAAAGATCGTTCTTCCCCTTCTCCGCGTAGAGGCTTCCGAGCGATACCCAGGCCTCCGCGTTGTCCGGCTGCAGCCGCGTGATCGTCTCGTTCGCCGCGATCGCCTCCGCGGTCCGCCCCATCTCCGCCGCGAGCGACGCGACCCGCTCGAGGACCGCGACGCTCTCCGGAGCCAGCGCCTGCTCCTTCTGGATCGCCTCCCACGCCCGGGCGTTGTCCCCCTTCGCCTTGTAGATCTCTGCCAGGATCAGGTTCGGCCCCGGCTTGTCCGGGGCGATCGCGGCCGCGCGCGCGGCCTGGGCCTCCGCCTCCGGCACGCGATCGGCCTTCAGCAGGCAGTAGGCGAGGACCTGGCGCCGCTCGATCTCCTCGGGAGCGGCCTCGACCGCCTTCTGGAGCGGCTCGACCGCGCCGACGAAGTCGCCCTGCTGCATCTTCGCCCGTCCGACGTCGTACGGATCCTCCGTGACCGCCGCGATCGGAGCCGCTTCCTGCTCCCTCGACAGCTCGAAGTCGAGCGTGACCTCGCCGAGCCCCGCGATGCGGACCTGCAGCTGCGATCCGCCGACCCGGACCTTGGACTCGAACTCCCCGAGGAGCGTCCGGTCGGCCGTGCGGCTGACGACCTTGACCTTGCCGGTGTAGAACCCCTCGGCCTGGATCGTGACCTCCCAGTCCCCCGGGGGCCGGTACAGGAGGTTCGGAATCCAGAAGTTCCCTCGCTTGTCGGTCTTCCCCTCGTACGGGGTCTTGGGCGGGGACACCGGGGTGAACGTGATCGTCGCGCCGACGACCGGCTGGCCCTCGGCGTCGACCACCTTCCCCTTCGCCTCCGAGACCCCGACCCCGTGCGCGAGACCGGACGCAAGAAGCGCCGCGAGCGCGGCGGCGAAGACGGTACCGGTTCTCATGGTTCTTCCGCCTCCCCTCTCGTCCCTCGGCGCGATTATAGGGGAAACGATCGCCGCGCGACAATGCGGCGGGACGCTCAGAGCGCGAGAAGGTCGAACCGGTCCTGTCGGAGATCCGGGTCCTCCTCCACACGGATGCTCGCGAGCGTGCCGGAATCGAGCGGAGGACCGGATGTCTCGAGCGCCCGGCGCAGCGCGGGAGCGATCTCTGGGTGCACGCGCAGCACGATCTCCCGCCCCTCAAGCGCGTCCGCCACGCGCAGGACCTCCGACAGCGCCTCCCTCGCGACGGTCTCCGGGGACTTGAGGCGCCCGTGCCCGGCGCACAGGGGACATACCTTCGTCAGCGCGGCGCCGACGCCGGGCCGCGTCCGCTTCCTCGTCATCTGGACGAGCCCCAGATCGCTCCACCCCGCGACCTTCGTCCTCGCCCGATCCCGCCGGAGCGACTCCTCGAGGGCCGCGAGCACGCGCGCGCGGCTCTCCGGGGCCTCCATGTCGATGAAGTCGACGACGATGATCCCGCCGAGGTCGCGGAGCCGCAGCTGCCGCGCGATCTCCTCCGCCGCCTCCAGATTGGTCTTGAGGACGGTCTCCTCCACGCGCCGAGCCCCGACGAACTTCCCCGTGTTGACGTCGACGCTGACGAGAGCCTCCGTCTGCTGAATCACGAGATGGCCGCCGGAGCGGAGCCAGACGCGGGGCTTGAGCGCCCTCTCGATCTCGCGATCGAGGCCGTACGTCTCGAAGAGGGGCCTCGGTCCCGCGTGCATCCGGACTCGAGCCGCGAGCTCGGGATCGGTGTCCGAGAGGTAGCGGACCGCCCGCTCGTGCAGGTCCGGATCGTCGAGGAGGATCCGTTCGAGCCCCTCCCGCGGAGCGTCGCGAAGCAGGCGAAGCGCCAGATCGAGCTCCGTGTGGACGACCGCCGGGGCCTGAGAGGCCGCGGCCTTCGCCTGCACGGCGAGCCATTGGCGGTGGAGCGCCGCGGCGTCCGACCGGAACGCCGGCTCCTCCGCCCCCTCCCCCGCCGTCCTCACGATGATCCCGCCCGGAACTCCCTCCAGGCTCTCGAGGATCGCGCGCAGGCGCGCGCGCTCCTCGGGATCCTCGATGCGCCGGGAAACCCCGCGGAACGAGAGCTGGGGGAGATAGACGACGTGGCGGCCGGGCAGCGCGATGCAGCAGGTCACGCGCGCGCCCTTCGAACCGATTCCCTCTCGCGCGACCTGGACGAGGAGCTCCCGTCCCACGGCGAGCCGGTCCTCGATCGGAGCGGACCTCGCGATCCTTCGCCGCCGCGCGGCCTCCTGTACGAGGTCGTCCCCCTCGTCGATCTCGTCGTCGGTGACCGGCTCCCCGGCCAGCTCCGCCTCCGGCTCTCCGCTGGCCGGGACGTCGCCCGGGAGCACCAGGTCGCCGTTGTGGAGAAAGGCGTCCCTCCCCGACCCGACGTCGAGGAACGCGGACTGGATCCCGGGAAGAACGCGCGTCACACGGGCCTTCACGATGCGGCCCACGGCGCCGCGCTCCCCTTCCTGCTCGACGCGAAGCTCGACCGGAACGCCGTCCTCCCGGAAGGCGGCCCACGTCATCCCGCCCAGCCGGCTAACGAGGAGGTCGCTCGGCATCCCTGGCCACCGCCGCCGCCGCGAGGATCGGGTTCAGGAGACTCCCCTCCCACTCGAGCAGCAGCTCCTCACGGGTCAGATCCATCTCGGCCGCCGGCTCTCCGAAGATCTCCCGCAGCACCTCGTCGGGCCGCACCGCGGCGCCGCTCCCTCCGAGCGAGAGCGTGAACCGGATCTCGCTCGCGGCCGTTCTCTCCAGGCCGAGGATCTCCCGGTCGAGATCGAACGTCCTCACCTTCCCCTCGCGCTCCCGGCGGACGGTGCGCGCGCCCCGCGCACGGAACGCCTCGACCGCCCCGGCCACATCCAGGCCGTTCGCCGCCCGGGCCCTGTACCTCGCCGCCCGCGCGCAATCCGCCAGCGCGGGGGCGTCCCGACGAATCTCCCGGAGAGCGAGGAAGCGCAGCCCCTCGGGGAGAGCCGCGTTGAGCGCCTCGATCGCCGCCTGCGCGTCCAGCCGCGAGGATGCGTCGAAGTCGAGATACTCCGCCTCCGAGGTCAGCCCCACCGGGAGCGCCGGGCCGAACGAGACGCGGGGCTTGGGGTTGAATCCCTGCGAATACACGAGCCGGACCCCGGCGCGCCGCATCCCGCGGAGAAGCGCCCGGGAGAGATCGAGGTGTCCCAGGTACCGCATCCGCCCGCTCTTCTCGAATCGCGCCCGATAGCGGTAGCGCGGGGATTCGCCTTCCGGAGCCCCCGCCCCCGGAGCTTCCGCGGCCGGGACCGGGGTCAGGCTCCGGCCGCGCCCCCTCGCGACGGCCCCTCGAGTGCACTCGGGCGCGAACGACGCGCAGCCGTGGCAGGCCGAAGGACCGCAGGGAGGCAGGGTCTCCCCGCCCAGGGCGCGCCCGAGTTCGGCGGCGAGCCACGCCTTCTCCACCCCGGAGTCGAGCACGTCCCACGGAAGGCGGCCCGCCGCGTCCCAGTCGCCGTGGGCGTAGCGCTCGGGGTCGATCCCCTCCTCCCGGAACGCGGAGCGCCAGACATCGGGTCGGAACCGCTCGGTCCATCCGTCGAGCCGGGCCCCCGCGCGCCACGCCCTCTCGAGGACGTTCCCGAGCGCGCGATCGCCTCGCGAAAAGACGGCCTCGAGGAACGTGACCTCGCAATCGTGCCCCTTGAATCGCACGCCCCGCCGGAGCCGCGCCGCCAGCCGCTCCTGCTTCCGCCTGAGGCTCTCGACGCGCTCCATGCCCCGCCACTGGAACGGGGTCACCGCCTTCGGCACGAACGACGACGCGGAGAGCGTGATCTCGGCCCTCCGGCCCGCCGCGGCGCGGCGTCCCAGCGACGAGATCTCTCGCGCGAGATCGGCGATCCCGTCGACGTCCCCGTCGGTCTCCGTCGGGAGACCGATCATGAAGTAGAGCTTGATCTGCTCCCAACCCGCCTCGAACGCGGCCCGGCAGGCCTCGAGGATCTGCGCCTCGTCCAGATTCTTGTTGACGGCGTCGCGCAGGCGCTGCGTGCCCGCCTCCGGAGCGATGGTGAAGCCCGACTTCCGGACCCGCTTCGCCTGCTCCGCGAGATCGCGGGTCAGCGTCGACGCGTGGAGCGACGAGAGCGACGCCGAAACGGAATCTCCCTCCAGCCGGTCCATCAGATCGAGCAGCAGGGGCCGGATCGCCCCGTACTCGCCGCTGTTGAGCGACGCCAGCGAGAACTCGTCGTACCCGGTCGCGCGCAGCGATCGTGCGACGGTCTCGCGGACCGAGTCCGGATGGCGCTCCCGCGCCGGCCGGTACACGTATCCCGCCTGGCAGAACCGGCACCCCACGGGGCAGCCTCGCATCAGCTCGACGGACACGCGATCGTGGACGATCTCGCCGTGCGGCACGAGGATCCGGGACGGGAACGGGAAGCGGTCCAGATCGTGGAGGATCCTCCTCCGCACGGGGTAGGGCGCCCGCCCTCCGTCCGCGGGGACTCTGAGGCCGCGCGCGGGCTCGGTCTCGATCGGGTAGAGCGAGGGGGCGTACAGTCCCGGGATCGCGGCCAGCTCCCGGATCCTCGCCGCCCGCGGGGCACCCTCGCGCTTGAGCGCCTTGAACCGCTCGAGGAAGTCCGGCAGCAGCGCCTCCCCGTCCCCGACGAACACGAGATCCAGGAAGTCCGCGAGGGGCTCGACGTTGAACACGACCGGCCCTCCCGCGACCACGAGCGGGTCGTCCTCGCCGCGGCTCGCGGAGCGGAGCGGTATGCCGGCGAGATCGAGCATTTCGAGGACGTTCGTGAACGTCAGCTCGTACTGGAGCGAGAAACCGAGGACGTCAAGCCGCCGGAGCGGCGTTCCGGTCTCGAGCGTCCGGAGCGTCTCGCCTCGGCCCCGGAGCGCGTCGGCGCAGTCGGTCCACGGGCAGAAGACCCGCTCGGCCGCCGTGTCCTCCCGCTCGTTCAGCAGCGCGTACAGGATCCGGAACCCCAGGTGGGACATGCCGATCTCGTACACGTCCGGGAAGGCCAGGCCGAACGTGACGTCGACGGAGCGGTGGTCCTTCACCACCGAGTTCCATTCTCCGCCGATGTACCGCGACGGACGCTGCACGCCGGCAAGCACTCGCCGGAAGCGCGCCTCCTCCTCGCGTTCCCGACGATCGACGTGCATGCGAGGCTCCGGAGCGACTTCGCCGGCCATTCTACCAGACCGTCTCCGCCCGAACGGCCTCAGTTGACGAACCGGCGGCTCCTCACGTTGGCCACCAGCGCCACCGCGCTCACGCAGGCGACGAGCGCGGTGCCCCCGTACGACAGGAAGGGAAGGGGGACGCCGATGGTGGGAAGAAGCCCGAGCACCATCCCGACGTTGATCGCGACCTGCCCCGCGAGCCACGCGGTCGCGAGCAGGCACACGTAGCTCCCAAGACGATCCTGCGAGGACCGGGCGGCGAGGATCCCCCGGTAGAAGAGGGCGTGGAAGAGCAGCAGGACCCCCGCCGCCCCGAGGAACCCCAGCTCCTCCGCGACGACCGCGAGGATGAAATCCGTGTGCTGGGCCGGAAGGAAGTTCAGGTGGCTCTGCGTCCCGCGGAAGAGTCCCTTGCCGGCGAGCCTCCCGGATCCGATCGCGATCTTCGACTGGCGGACCTGGTATCCCACCCCGCCGGGATCGCGCTCCGGATCGAGCACCGTCAGGACCCGCTCGCGCTGGTAGTCCTTGAGGCTCGTCCATCCCACGGGGGCCAGGAGCGCGCCCAGGAGGAGGATCCCGACGACCACGCGCCACCGGAGCCCGCCGAGAAGGAGGGCGGCGAGGAGCAGGGGGAGGAACGTCAGCGCCGTCCCCATGTCCGGCTGCGCCGCGATCAGGGCCACGGGAAGGGCGACGATGGCGCCCATCTCTACGATCTGGCGCAGCCCGACCTCGCCGCGAACGCGCTCCGACAGGTACGCGGCGAGGAGGAGGCACGTCGTGACCTTCGCGACCTCCGAGGGCTGGAACGTCCACGGCCCTACCTGGAGCCAGGAACGGTTGCCGGAGACCTCCTTGCCCACGAACAGCACGAGCACGAGAAGGAGAACGGCCCCCGCGTGCAGCGCGAGGGAGAACTCCGCCCACACGTGGTAGTCCACGGCGACGATGACGAGGCCCACGCAGATCGCCACGACGAGCCACAGGAGCTGCACCCGCCACAGCCCCACGCGAGCGGGCTGTCCCGACGTGGCCGAGGCGATCGCGAGGATCCCCATCCCCGTGAGGGCGAGGGCGATCCCCAGCGTCGGGAGATCGAGCCTATCGAGGAACCGGCGTGGGAGCACCGCCCCACCTCTCCCCGCCCCGGTCGGGCTCCGCGCGCGCGATCTGCGAAGGATCGGGCTTCGGCGGCAGCCGGTCGGCGAAGAACGTCTCCAGGACCTGGCGGGCGATCGGAGCGGCTGTCGTTCCGCCGTGCCCGCCATGCTCGACGACGACCGCGAACGCGATCTCGGGGCGGTCCGCGGGCGCGTACCCCACGAACCAGGCGTGGTCCCGCTCGGGCTTCGGGAGCTTGTCGGCGTCGATCCCCGCGGATTTCTTGAACACCTGGGCGGTCCCGGTCTTGCCGGCGACCGGGATCGGGCCGAGGGACGCGCGCCTGCCGGTCCCCTCCTCGACGACGTCCTTTAGGGCGGCGCGGACGATCGCCAGCGTGCCCGCCGAGATCGGAAGCGGCGTCGCCTCGGGAGCCGCGCCGCTCTCCGGGCGCACGAGATGCGGCTTCGGCAGCTTCCCGGTCGCCACCGCCGACATGAGGAGCGCCATCTGGACCGGCGTCACCGCGAGGATCCCCTGACCGATCGAGACGGAGATCGTCTCGCCGGCGTACCAAGGCTCCCCCCGGGTCTTCCGCTTCCACTCGGGCGAAGGCAGCACGCCCGCGCCCTCGCCCGGGAGGTCGATCCCCGTCGGACGCCCGAGGTTCAGCATGTCCGCGTACCGGGCGATCGTGTCGATCCCCACGGCGCGGCCCACCTGGTAGAAGAACACGTTGCACGAGTGCACGAGGGCGCGGTGCACGTCGACGCCTCCGTGCCCCCCCTTCTTCCAGCACGCGAACGGGCGACCGTACATGTTGATCGAGCCGCCGCAATGCAGGACGGTCGAGGGCTGGATCCCCCCCGACTCGAGCCCCGCGATCGACATGAGGACCTTGAACGTCGAGCCGGGCGCGTAATAGCTTCCGATCGCCCGGTCGTGGAGCGGGCGCGCCGGGTCCTGCAGCAGGCCGAGCCACACCGACGGCGAAACCTGCGTGGCGAAGACGTTCGGGTCGTAGGCCGGCATCGAGGCGATCGCGAGCACCTCTCCGGTCCACGGGTCGAGGAACACCGCCGCCCCCGCCTCCTCACCGAACGCCTGCAGCAGCGTGCGCTGGAGCCTCAGATCGAGGGTCAGCCGGAGTCCCCGTCCGTCCTCGGGAACCCTCCCGATCTGGGGCTCGCCGAGCTGGCGCCCCAGGCTGTTCACGGTGACGAGCTTCCAGCCGCGGCGCCCTCTCAGGACGTCGTCGTGGGCCCGCTCGATCCCGGCCTTCCCGACGATGTCGCCCATCTCCAGCGTCCCCGCCGCTCCCTCGCGCAAGAGCTGGGCCGACGTCACCTCCCCCACGTATCCGACGGCATGCGCGATCGCCTTGCCGTCCGGGTAGTCCCGCCGCGAGCTCTCCTCCACCTCGACCGACGGGAACCACTCGCGTCTCGACTCGATCTTCGCCAGGTCCGCCAGGCCCACGTCCTCCTTGATCACGAGGGGCTCGAACGTCGGGCGCCCTCGCATCGCGTCGAGTCGAGCCCGGAGATCCGCATACGGGATCCCCAGCGCGCGCTCGAGGCGGCGCATCTGCCCGTCCACGTCGAGCAGCCCCTCGCGCCGCAGGACGAGGTCGAGGGACGGCCGCGTCGAGGCGACGACCTCGTTGTTGCGGTCGAAGACGACGCCCCTCGTGGGCGGGATCGGAATCTTTCGCAGCCGGTTGTTCTCCGCCAGGAGCGCGTACTCCTCGCCCCGGGAGACCTGAAGGTGCCAGAACGAGAGCAGGAACGTGAGGAGCAGCGCGCCGACCGCGAGGTGAAACAGGCCGATCCTCCGTCCGAGCCGGCGCTCGCTGAGGTATTCCTTGAGCTGCCAGCGCTCCCGGTAGTCCATGGTCAGGATCCCGCCCGCCGCCGGACCTGCTTCTCGCCCCGCACGCGCTGCAGGAAATGGGATGCCGCCACGAGGAGCAGCCCGGTCGCGACGGCGCGCACCGCGAGCTCGCCGAGATCGAGCGGCCCGACCTCCGCGTCGAGCAGGCGCAGCAGCCCGATCTCCACGGCCCGCCCCACCAGCACCATGAGCGCCCCCGACCCGAAGCGCCCGAAGGTCTGGTTGAGGTCGAAGATTCCCCCGATCCCTCCGACCACGAACCCGAGCAGCGTCTTCACGAAGCCGTGGAGCCCGAACACGGAGGTCTCGAACCACGCGTCCTGCAGCAGGCCGGCGGCGCATCCGCACAGCATGCCGGCGCGCGCCGACCGGGCGATCCCGTACCACGCCACCGGCACCATCAGCACGTCCACGTATCCGCGGGCCGCGGGCGCGAAGCGTCCCAGCGCGACCTCGACGGCCAGGGCCAGGGCGAGCACGAGCAGCGCGCGGAGGAGCTTCACGGCTTCGCTCCCTCCTCGGGCGGCGCGAGCGCGGCCCCTCCCGTCGGCTCGAGCAGCACCAGCACCTCCTCGACGGCCCGGAAGTCCACCTCGGGCTCGAGACGGACGTCCTTGCTCACGCCGGCCGCGTCCCTCACGACGGTGACCGTCCCGATGTCGAAGCCCGCCGGGAACACTCCGTCGAGTCCCGACGTGATCACCCGGTCTCCCGCCACGACGTCCTCGTACTTCGGCACGTAGGACAGGTCCAGCGATCCGTCGCCGCGCCCGATCACCATTCCCGCGGCGCGGCTCCGCTGGACGACGCCGGCGATCCCGCTGTTCGGATCCGTGACGAGCCTCACCTTCGCGAACGAGCGGTCCGCGAAGACGACCCGGCCGACCGCCCCGCCCCAGGTCACGACCGCCTGATCGGGACGAACGCCGGCGTCCATGCCCCGGTCGATGACGAACATCCGGTTCTGGCTCGTGAGCTTCGCCGTGACGACCGAGGCGGCGACGCTGCGGGGCGCCAGGTCCTCACGCATTCCCAGGAGGCGCCTGAGCCGCGAGTTCTCGGCGGCCGCCTCCCGGAACCGGGCCAGATCCTGCCGGGCGCGCTCCACCTCGCGCGCCAGCCGGACGTTCTCGGAGCGCGCCCTCCCGATCTCGCGCCACCCGGAGAGAACGCTCCCGATCCCCCCGGTCACGGCCCGCGACGCCCCGACCGCGGGCCGGGAGGCGCCGGCCACTCCCCGCTCGAGGACGGCCGCCCCCGAGTCCTGCCGCGAGCTCGACGCCATGAGGAGGAGCTGGCCGAACAGCAGCACGGCCAGCAACGTGAGGTCGAGCCGGAACCGGGACGGGCCTGCCATGTCAGGTCACCGGGAAGCGAGCCCGCGGCGCGCCGCCGCTCCGGGTCCCGCCTCCGCCTTCGTCGCCTCGAGAATGGGATCGCGCCTCCGCCGGCGGGTCAGGCGAGGGCGACCCTGCGCAGCAGGTTGAAGTCGGTCAGCATCTTCCCCGTTCCCATCACGACCGACGTCAACGGATCGTCCGCGATCGACACCGGGAGCCCCGTCTCCTCGCGCAGACGCTTGTCGAGGTTCTTGAGCAGCGCCCCCCCGCCCGTGATCACGATCCCGCGGTCCACGATGTCGGCGGACAGCTCGGGGGGCGTCTGCTCCAGGGCGACCCTCACCGCCTCGATGATCGTCGCGACGGTCTCGGCGAGCGCCTCCCGGATCTCCTCGTCCGACACGTCGATGCTCTTCGGCACGCCCTCCACGAGATCCCGGCCCTTGATCTCGAGCGTCAGCTCCTCGTCCAGCGGAAACGCCGAGCCGAGCCGGATCTTGACCTCCTCGGCGGTGCGCTCGCCGATCAGGAGGTTGTACTTCCGCTTGATGTACTGGATGATCGCCTCGTCCATCTCGTTGCCGGCGACCCGGACCGACCGCGAGTAGACGATGCCCGCCATCGAGATGACGGCCACGTCGGTCGTGCCCCCTCCGATGTCCACGACCATGTTCCCGGTCGGCTCCGTGATCGGGAGCCCCGCTCCGATGGCCGCGACCATCGCCTGCTCGACGAGGAAGACCTCCGTGGCCTTCGCCTTCATCGCGGAGTCGCGGACGGCGCGCTTCTCGACCTGCGTGATCTCGCTCGGCACTCCGATCACGATCCGCGGCCGCACGCCGATCGACCGGTTGTGCGCCTTCTTGATGAAGTAGTCGAGCATCTTCTCGGTGTGCTCGAAGTCGGCGATCACGCCGTCCTTCATCGGCCGGATCGCGATGATGTTCCCGGGAGTGCGGCCGAGCATCTCCTTCGCTTCCCGGCCCACCGCCTCGACCCTGCCGGTCTTCTGGTTGACCGCGACGATCGAGGGCTCGCTGACGACGATCCCGCGTCCCTTGCTGTACACGAGCGAGTTCGCCGTGCCGAGATCGATCGCGAGGTCGTTCGAGAACAGGGAAAGGACCGACTTGGGGGACCAGGGCATGCGCGCCTCGCTCTCGCCGGCCCGCGCCGGCACACCGCCTTCCTCCCCGTGCGGCCCCCGCCGGGGCCGGACCGGGCTAACCGGCTTACCCACAGTATCTTAGATCACGAAACGCGCCGCGGCAACCGGGTCCGCCGTCGCCGCGCCGCCCGGAGCCTGCCGATCGTCAGTAGGTCTCGACGTAGGCGCGATGGATGAGCGTGCTCTCGTTCCCGGCGGGGTCCTGGGCGAGCAGGCGCAGCTCGTTCACGCCCTCCTTCCGGAGCCGGATCACGGCGTAGAACGAGCCGTCCTCGTACACGTCCACTTTCTCCGAATCCACCCAGAGGAGCGCACCCGGCTCCGTGCGCCCGTTGATGATCAGCATCGGTCCGGTCTGCACGAAGTCCGAGATCTCGAGCTTCGGCGGAGTCGTGTCCTCGCGATCCCGGAGCTTGTGGCTGGAGACCCGGAAGGACCTCGGCTCGCTGAACGGCCCGCGAACGCCGGACGGGGATACGGCGGAGACCTTCCAGAAATACGACCCCGCCGCGATCCCTGCGATCGTCACCGAGGTGTCCTCCCGCTCGGCGTCGTACAGGAGGCGCGCGAAGAGCACGCGGTCCGAGATGACGAGGCGGTACCGCGCCGCTCCCGGAACCTTCTCCCACTGGAGGGCGGTGTTGCTCTCCGCGGGGTTCTGGTAGACGAAGACGCGCTGGTCCGACGGAGCGATCAGCCTCGGGACCCCTGGGAGGACCTCCTTCGCCGACAGTCCGGTCCCGGAGGCGGCCTGCATCCGCTCGCCGGCGGTCACGACCTCGCTGCGGTCCGCGCCCGCGACCTCGACGCGGCCCGAGAACACGTCGAAGACCGCCGCCTTCGTCTCCTTGTCGTAGGCGACGCGCAGCTCTCCCGATTCCGCCGTCCGCGCCGTGGCGGCGTCCGTCTCCACCGCGTGGAACGATCCCTCGACGTTCCGGCGCTGCGTGGACGCGGTGATCTCGCCCCAGTTGAGCTTCTCGCTCACCTTCCGCACCTTGGTCGCGGGGTTCTCGCTCAGGTCCCGGATCTCGAGCAGCGACCCGGGCTGGACCGTCGTCACGGTGCCGTCGAAGTAGATCAGCTGCACGGACGCCGAGGCCGCGGTCTTCACCTGGTCCCCGAGCCGCAGCACCTGCTTCCGGTCCGCCGGCTCCCAGGCGAACTCTCCGGCCCGCTTCACTCGGACGTCTCCCTCGATCCGGTAGAACCGCACCTCGGGGGATCCGGAGCCCTGCCCCCGGGCGATATCGAGAGCTTTCTGCGAGAGGTTCTCCGAGCGGATCGCCGCCACGCGGGAAACGTCGAATCGCCCGCCCTCGAACTCCTTTCTCGCCTCGTCGAGGGCGACCGCAGCCGTCGCCGTCAGCTGCTCGAGCCGCGCATCCCGGGCGACGGCGGAAGCCTCGGCCAGCTTCGTGGTCGCGCGCTGGATCGCCTCCTGGGCCTCCGACCTCGGCCCGCTTCCCGCGAAGTAGCGCCAGTAGACGCCCCCGGCGATCCCGGCGAGCAGAAGGACCGCGAACACCGTGAGCGCCGCGCTCCGGTAGGAGACGTTCACCCAGTCCAGGAGGACCTTGCTCTTGGGGGGCTGGTAGTTCATTCCGCGCAGTCGCCCTCTCGTGGTCGCGCGCCTCGGGGTCTCGGGCGGGGCGAATCTAACATGGCGGGGGGCCCGGGGCCAACCGCCGGCCTCCGCGCGGCGACGAGCGCCCGGCGAGCCCCGCAGGTTGCCGCATCTGCCTGCATGCGATAGACTTTGGCGCTTTCGCCAACCGAGTGGGAGTTGCGCCGATGCTGAACGCGATGCGGGAGAACTTCCGGCACCTCAAGTGGGTGCTGTGGATCGTCGCGATCTCGATGGTGCTGTACCTCGGCTACTACTTCGGGGGCAGCGGGGGCGGGCGACGGTCCGGGGCCGACGAGGACTGGGCGGCGGTCGTGGACGACTCGACGATCGGCAGCCGGGAGTTCCTGGAAGCCGCCCGGAGAGCCGACGAGTACTATCGCCAGGTCCTCGGAGACCAGTACGAGCAGGTCCGCGAGCAGCTCCAGCTCGGGCGCCAGGTCGTCCAGTCGCTCGTCGACCGTCGCGTGATGCTCGCCGAGGCGCGCTCTCTCGGGCTCGCCGCTTCCCCCGCGGAGGTCTCGCGCGAGATCCTGTCGCAGCCGACCTTCCGGGACGAGAGCGGGCGGTTCGTCGGCAAGCAGCGCTATACCGCGATGGTCTCTCGCAGCTACCCCGGCGGCGTGGCCGCGTTCGAGCGCAATCTCGCGGACGACATCACGATCGACAAGTGGCGGAATCTCGTCACCGAGCCCGTGCGGATCTCGGACCGGGAGGTCCTCGACGTCTACCGCTCCCGGAGCCAGCGCGCGACGATGGATCTCGTCGTGGTCCCCGCGGCCGCGCAGAAGATCTCCACGCAGATCTCGGACGGCGACGTGAGGTCGTGGTACGAGGCCCATGAGGAGCGATACCGCCGGAGCGAGGGGCGGCGCGTGCGGTGGGTCGTGGTCGCGCGGCAGGCGTTTCTCGCCAAGGTCCAGGTCGCAGACGACGACGTGCGGAAGTACTACGAGGCGAATCGCGAGAAGATGCAGCGGCCGGAGCAGCGGCGCGCGCGGCACATCCTCTTCGCGGTCCCCGAGAGCGCCGCGCCCGACGCGAAGGAGACGGCGCGCAGACGGGCCGAGGAGGTCCTCGATCGGATCCGCAAGGGCGAGGACTTCGCCGCGCTCGCGAGGTCGCTCTCCGAGGACCCCGGCTCCGCCAAGAACGGAGGCGACCTCGGCTGGTTCGCCCGCGCCCAGATGACGCCCCGATTCGCCGCCGCCGCCTTCGACACCCCCCCCGGGCAGCTCGCCCCCGTGGTCGAGACCGAGTTCGGCTTCCACGTGCTCCAGGTGTCGGACTCGCGGCCCGCCGGCGCCGTCCCGTTCGACGAGGTGAAGGACGGCATCAAGCGGCAGCTCGAGCTGCAGCGGGCCCAGGAGGAGGTCCAGACGGAGGCGAGGCGGCTCCGCGAGGACGCGGCGACGCCGAAGGACCTCGACGCGGCGGCCGCGCGGGCGAATCTGGCCGTGACGGAGCGCGTGGTCACGCGGGAGACCCCTCCCGCGGACCTCGGCCCGTCCCCCGAATTCCTGGACACCGTGCTCCAGATGGCCCCGGGGACCGTGAGCGAGCCGCTGGGCGTCGCGGCCGGACTGGCGATCGTGGCGGCGGTCGAGGCGGTGCCCGCCTCCGTCGCGCCTCTCCAGGAGGTCCGGGACCAGGTCCGGACGGAGATCCTGAACGCACGGGCCCGCGAGGCGGCCGCGACCGCGGCCCGCCGGACGCTGGCGTCGAGCGCCGATCTCGCCGCCGCGGCCAGGGCCCTCGGGACCGAGGTTCGGACCGGCGTCGAGATCGTCCCCGGGCGGAACCTCCCGGGCGCGGGCCGTTCCCCGGAGCTCGACAGGATCGCGTTCTCGACGTCGGCGAAGGCCGGCGACAGGGGCGTCGTCGAGACCGAGTCCGGAGCACTGATCTACTCGATCCAGGCCGTGCAGACGTTCGACCCCGCGAAGTTCGAGACTTCGAAGGGCGAGATGAGGAACGAGCTGCTCGGCCAGCGCCGAGCAGAGGTCCTGCAGTCGATCCTCGACGGCGCGCGCCAGCGGCACAAGATCCGTATCAACGACGAGATGGTGGATCGGCTCCGGGGCTGAGCGCGGGGCGGCCGCCGAGCGCGCCGGAGCGGGGTTTCCCACCTCACGATTCCGTCAGGCGACGCACGGAAATCGCCATGGCGCGCCCTTGCGCCGGCCTCGATATTGGACCCGGAACCGCCCGTCGGGGCGGCGGGGTCGAGTCGTGCTGATCCGTCCGGCCGAGGAAAGTTTCCGCAAGGGGCTCGAGGCGCTCGCGGCGGGACGCAGGATCGAGGCGCTCGCGAGGTTCGAGGCCGCCGTGGAGCTCGAGCGGCGCCTGGGGGCGCTCCGGCCTCAGCCGCGCTACCTGTCCTACTTCGGACTGTGCGTCGCGTTCCAGCCCAACCGCCGGGACGACGCGGTGCGGCTCTGCAGGGAGGCCCTCGCGCGGGAGTTCTACAACCCGGACCTGTGCTGGAACCTCGCGCGCGTCTTGCTGGTCGCCGGCAAGCGGCGGGAGGCCCACGCCGTGCTCCGGCAGGGACTCGATCTCTCGCCCGGGCACCCCGGGATCCTCCGGGAGATCCAGCGCATGGGCCGGAGGCGTCCGCCCGTCCTGCAATTCCTGTCCCGGAGCAACCCGATCAACGTCCTGCTGGGCAAGCTGTCCGCGCCGGGTCCGCGCTCCGGGGCGAGCGCGAGGGGATGACTCACGCCTCCGCGAGCAGCTCGCGGACCACCCGCAGCACGTTGCCGATGTCGAACGGCTTGGAGAGGAAGCCGCTGCTCTGGGAGGAGTAGTAGTCGAGATTGCTGTCGGACTGGACGAGGCCGGACATGAACACGCAGCGCCCGGCGAGCTCCGGATCCATCTGCCGGATCCGCTGGTGCAGCATGACGCCGTCCATGTCGGGCAGGTTGAAGTCCAGGAGCGCCGCGTCGTAGATGCTGTCCTTGATCGCCTCGAGCGCCGACGCGGCGTCGTGCGCGACGTGCACCTCGTACCCCTCGTACGAGAGGACGTCCCGGAGCATCTCCCGGATCTCGACCTCGTCATCCACGACGAGGATGCGCTTCCCCATCTCTCGTTGCCCCCTCCCCCCGTCCGCCCTTCCGCCGTCGATGCGGGCCCGCCTCGACGACGGAGAGCAGGGTACCGTAAACGCGGCATCCGCGGTAGTGCGGCCGGCCTCAGAGGACCAGGACCGTCTTCCCGAAGCCGGTGCGGCTCTCGAGATGACGGTGCGCCTCGGCGACCTCCTCCAGGGCGAAGCGGCGGTCCAGCACCGGATCGAGGCGGCCGGCCGCGACGTGCGCCAGCACGGCCGACAGCTCGTGGTTCGATCCCATCGTCGAGCCCAGGATCGAAAGCCCCTTGAAGAACACGAGGCGGAAATCGGTCTTCATCTCGTACCCCGACGTCGCGCCGCACGTGACGTAGCGCCCTCCCTTGGCCAGGCATCGAATCGTCCCGTCGAACGTCTCCGCTCCGACGTGATCGACGGCGACGTCCACGCCGCGCCCCGAAGTCCACCGCCTGGCCTCGCGCCCGAAGTCCGAGACCCGGTGGTGCACCGCCTCCTCCGCCCCGAGCCGGAGCGCCTTCTCGCACTTCTCGGGCGAGCCGGCCGTGGCCAGGACTCGGGCTCCCAAGAGCCTCGCGATCTGGATCGCCGCCGACGAGACGCCGGAGCCCGCGGCGTGCACGAGGACAGTCTCCCCGGGACGGACCCGGGCGCGATCCACGAGCATGTGCCAGGCGGTCAGGAACACCAGCGGCACGGCCGCCGCCGAGGCGAAATCGAGGCGCGCCGGCATCGGGAAGAGGCTCGACGACCCGACGACCAGGAACTCCGCGCACCCGCCGTCCCGCGACTCTCCGAGGATCCCGTACTCCCGGCAGAGCGGCTCCCTGCCGGAGCGGCAGGCGTCGCACCGCCCGCAGGAGTACCCCGGAGCGACGACGACCGCGTCCCCCTCGCCGAATCCCCGGGTGCCGGCTCCCAGCGCGTCCACCGTGCCGACGACGTCCGACCCCGGAACGATCGGCAGCGGGAACGGGTGGCCGGGCACTCCCCTGCGGACCCAGAGGTCGAGGTGGTTCACCCCGACCGCCCGAACCCGCACGCGAACCTCTCCCGGACCGGGCTGCGGCACGGGACGCTCCTCGATGCGGAGGACCTCGGGCCCGCCGTGCTCTCGGATGACGACGGCTCGCACGCGACCTCCTCTCCGCCGGCTCCGGAAGGTCAGACCCGGACACCGGGGTCGAAGAGCCGCCGGTGCTCCTCGACGGCGTACCGGTCGGTCATGCCGGCGACGTAATCGGCGATCGTGCGCTCGAGGCCGTCGATCGCGACGCGCCGGCGCGTGTCGTCCGGCAGGAGCCGGGGGTTCTCCAGGTACCGGTCGAACAGCGCCTCGAGGACCCGGCGCGCCTTGTCCTTCATCCGCTCGATGCGGTGGTGGTGGTACAGGCGCTCGCGCAGGTACTTCTTGAGGACCTGGTTCTCGGCCGCGACCTCCGGCGAGAGGCCGACGAGCGGCCGCCCCGCCTCGCGCACCTTCCGAACGCAGGCCACCCCCGCGGCGGCCACGTTCGCTTCCGTCGTCCGGATGAGGTCGGTCACGAGCCCGTCGATCAGGCCGCGCAGCGCCTCGCTCCGGATCTGTCTCTCGTCCGAGGACCGCCGTCTCCTCCGGGCCGCCCGGAGGGGCTCCCCGAAGAGCGGGACCGACGCCGCGAGGTCCTCGACGTCGAGCAGCCCCGACTCCAGTCCGTCGTCGACGTCGTGGTGGTTGTAGGCGATTTCGTCGACCGGGTCGACGAGCTGGGCCTCCAGCGGGGGGAGCAGCCCCGGGTCGTACTCGGCGAACTCCGGGGCCGAGCCGAGATCGATCGGACCCGAGTGCTTCGCGATCGCCTCCCGGACCTCCCAGGTCAGGTTGAGCCCCGGGAAGTCGGGATAGCGCTCCTCGAGGTGCTCGACGATCCGGAGCGTCTGCCGGTTGTGGTTGAAGCCTCCGAGCGCCCGCATCCTCTCCGCGAGTACGTCCTCCCCGAGGTGGCCGAACGGCGTGTGGCCGAGGTCGTGCGACAGGGCCAGGGACTCCACGAGATCCTCGTTCAGCCCGAGCGCACGCGCGACCGTTCTCCCGATCTGGCTCACCTCGATGCTGTGGGTGAGGCGCGTCCGGTAGTGGTCCCCCTCGTGGTTGACGAAGACCTGGGTCTTGTACTCGAGCCTGCGGAACGCGCGGCTATGGATGATCCGGTCCCGGTCGCGCTGGAAAGCGCTCCGGTAGGGAGCCTCCTCCTCGCGGTGGCGCCGTCCGCGCGTGGCCGACGCCCGCTGCGCGTACGGGGCGAGCGCCGACTCGGGGTCCCGCGTGCCGGAAATCATCGCGGGCAAGCCTATCGAAGAGGGACGCCGGGCGTCAACGAGGGGAACCCGCTCCCTCGCGTGGGAACGCTACGCCGGCGGCCGGTGTCCGCAGCCGCAGGTCCCCGTGTTGTTCGGATTGTCGATCTTGAAGCCCGCGCCTTGAGCGCTTTCGACGTAGTCGATCTTGGCGCCGTCCAGGTACATGCCGGACATGGCATCGACGTAGATCTTGATCCCCTCGACCTCCATCACCTCGTCGTTCGCCCCCTGCGTGTTCTCGAACGACAGGCCGTACTGGAAGCCCGAGCAGCCGCCGCCCTGCACCGCGACCCGCAGCCCGTACCCGTCCCTCTTCTCCGCGGCCAGCAACTCCTTCACCTTGCGTGCCGCTGCTTCGGTCACCTGGATCATGACGCGCGTCCCTCCGGGAACGCTCCGCGGAGGCCGTCCGGCGGCCCCGTTGCATCCCCGCTCCACGGTACGTCAGGGAGGAGAAGCTGTCAAAGAATCGCGCTCGCCCCGGAGCCTTGCGGTCCGGGACTCCGCAAGTTCTTGAAAAACGAGATTGATCCCACTCTTCCTTCGCCGTACACCCAGACAAAGCGGATGGCGACGGCGTGAGTCTACCGTCCCACGCCTTCGGGGACCGCAACGAAAGGAGGAACGGTGATGCTGTTTAATTCAAGGCGGATCGGAGGGCGAGCGCTGATCGTCGGGGCGGTCGCGCTCGTCGTGGCCGCCGTGCCGGCGGCGGCAGGCGAGTTCTTCGAGGGGTTCGAAGACGGCACGCTCGGCGCGATGGCCCCCATGAATCTCGACGCCGGGCTGTACAGCGATACGGCATCGGACGGCTACCGCTGCCAGTACAGCGACCCGGACTGGATCAACTCCAACACCTACGTCGAGTCTGGCCAACAGTATGCGAAGGATTGCTGGGTCGGGGCCACCGAGGATCAGGGCGAGGAGTTCTTCTGGAATGTCGTCGACGGCTCGGGCCAGACCTATGAAGGACGATCTTTCAGCGGGCGCTACTCCGTCTGGATGGGCGCGCTCCTCGTCGGGAAGGGCAAGAACGCCACGCGCGTGGTCACGGCGCCGCTGGCCACCTTGGAAGCCATCGTCACCGCCAACCCCATGCAGATCGCGTCCGACGGCACGGTCGATCTGTCGTTCAAGCATCAGATCAGCCTGCCGGACTACCGTTACGTGAACTCAGGCGAGGGCCGAACGTCGGCCGGCGGCGTGGTCCAGGCGCAGGTCGTGGACCAGGCCGGAAATCCCCTGGGCGTCTGGGCCACCCTGGCGCCCTACCAGAACGGCTACGACGAGCAGCCGGCGGACAACTACGTCAACTGCACGTTCGACCCGATCGACGACGGCAACACCGAGGACGATTTCTACGATCCCGAGGACCCGCTGCGCAGGCTGGGCCCGTCCTCCCTGTGCTACGACCAGTGGGTCTTCGCCTCTCTCGGCGACACCGACGCCCCGTTCGACGCGGCCAACCTCAACAACGCCGAAGGGCCCGGGCTCCAGGGCGAGACGGGCCTCGGCACGTGGGTCGAGAGCCGCTTCGACCTTGCCGCCTACCGCGGCAAGTACATCCTGATCCGCTTCATCACCACCGGGATCAAGGTGTCCACGTACCCAACCTACGAGGACGTCTTCTCCTGGAACCCGACTCCTGCGGACGACGGCTGGTGGATCGACGACATCCGGGTGACGGGAACGGTGGACCCGGCCGCCGTCGCGGAGGGCGCGACCGCGAGCGTGCCTTCGGGCAGGGAAGTGAAGGTCCTGCAGGCGCGCTAGAGCGGAGGTCGCACGTTTCGTCAGGTCTTGGGAAGGAATGAAAAAAGGCCAGGAGCGTCAGCTCCTGGCCTTTTTCGTCTCCGGCGTGGTGGAGCTGGAGGGATTCGAACCCTCGACCCCTTGACTGCCAGTCAAGTACTCTCCCAGCTGAGCTACAGCCCCACGATCCTCGAAAAGCTTGGAAAACGCGCCGGAGATTAGCACACGGGCCCGAGGGATTCAAACCGGACCGGCCCCCGGCACCTGGGATAAAATGCGCGCCGCGGCGGGGAAGCGCACGGGGCCCGGTGGCCCTCCCGGTCTTCAAAACCGGCCGTCGGGCGGCTTCGCCGTCCGAGGTGGGTTCGACTCCCACTCGCTTCCGCCAGCCGGGACGCCCGCGGATGCGCGCGGGCCTCCGGGGAGGTCGTTCGTGCCGCTCGCACTCGCTGTCCACGGCGGCGCGTGGAACGTGCCCGACGACGCGCTCGAGGCGAACAGGGCGGGGATCGAGCGTGTCCTCCGCCAAACCTGGCGCGAGATGCAGCAGGGGCTCCCCGCGCTCGACGCAGTCGAGGCCGCGGTCCGGCTCCTCGAGGACGACCCGACGTTCAACGCGGGGCGCGGCGCCCGCCTGAACCGCGAGCACAGGGTCGAGATGGACGCCTCGATCATGGAGGGCGAAGGCCTGCGCGCCGGGGCCGTCGCGGCGATCGAGGGGGTCCGGCACCCCGTCTCCGTGGCGAGGCTCGTCATGGAGAGGTCCCGGCACGTGCTGCTGGCCGGGCGCGGCGCCCGCCGGTTCGCGCGCGAGCACGGGGCCGAGCTCTGCCGGACCCGGGACCTCCTCGTCGGGCGGGAGCTCGAGCGCTACCTCCGCGTGCGGCGTGGAGAGCGCGACCTCGTGGATCTCGAGTTTCGCGCTCGGCGCCATGGCGCGCCCTCCGATACGGTCGGAGCGGTCGCGATGGACCGGGCCGGGCGGCTTGCGGCGGCGACCTCGACCGGAGGCACGCAGGACAAGGCGGCTGGGCGCGTGGGCGACTCGCCGGTGATCGGAGCCGGGATCTACGCGGACGACCGGCGCGGAGCGGCATCCGCCACCGGCTGGGGAGAAGGGATCCTTCGGGTCGTCCTCGCCAAGGCGGCGGTCGACGGAATGGGCTCCGGACTGCCGCCGGCCGCCGCCGGGCGCAGGGCGCTCGCCTCGCTCGCGCGCGTGGAAGGCGCCGCCGGGCTCGTCCTCATCGACCGCGAGGGGCGCGCGGCCGCCGTCTTCGACACGCCGCGGATGGCCCGCGGGGTCGTCGTCGAGGGCGGGCGCCCCTTCGTCGCGGTCCAGCGGAGGGCGCGAGGCCGGTGAGAGTCCCCCGCCCGCTCGCCTGGCTGCTCCTCCTCGCGACGCTCCTGACCGCAGGGCTGCTGCGGCAGTTCCACTCGGGGACTCCCCGCTCGCCGTTCGTCTCGCCCCTCGTCGGGAGCCTCCTGTTCGCGGCCGTGTTCCTCCTCCTCCTCGTCGCCGCGAGGGAGTGGAGGCTCGGTCCCTCGCCCGGCCGCGGGGTGCGCTTCGGGAGCCTCGCTCCGATCCTCCTCATGCTGCTCGTCGAGAAGTGGATCTCGATCGGGCTGTATCCTCCGGTCTTCGTCGCGGTCGCCCCCTCCTCCGCGACCGATGCGGAGCTGGACGCCTACTACCGCGCGCTCGCCGGCGCGGGGCTCCTCCTATCGTGCCTGCTGCTCGGAGCGTTCTCTCCGCGAGCGGCGAGCGACACGTGGCGCATGATCCGGCCCTCCCGATGGCTGCCGGGCGCGCTCGCCGCCACGGCCGCCGTTCTGGGGACCTACGGGATCCTCGGCGCGGCCTCGGCGGCGCTCGGAGGCGGCTTCCTCCTCGGCTGGCCGTCGCCCGGCCCCCTCCTCCTCTGGGTGGCCGCCGGCCAGGCTCTGCGCGCCCTCGCGGAGGAGGCGTACTACCGCGGCCTCCTGATGATGGAGCTGAAAAGGCTGGCACCCCGGCTCGGCCTGCGATGGACGGCGGCGCGACGGTGGGCGGCGCTCCTCCCGACGTCGGTCCTGTTCGCGATGGAGCACCTGACGATCGGGCCCCCGTGGGGGGAGCCGCTCCGGCAGGCGGTGTTCGTGTGCGCTCTCGGATTGCTCCTCGGGATGCTCGTCCTCGTCACGGAGAACCTGCTCTTCGCCGCCGGCGTGCACGCCTGGATCAACTGGCTCCTGCTCGGGGTGGCGCCGCACTTCCGCGACGCCGCGGGGCGGCCCGTCTTGCCGGCCGGGACGTACGTCGGCCTCACGCTCGCGCTGGCCTTCGTGATCGCCTTCGCGTGGGCCCGGCTCGCGAGAAAGCGCGGCGCCTGACCGCGCCGCACGGGGTCAAGCCCGGCTCTCGCTCGCGCTCTCGTGCTCTCGAGGCCCTTCCATGACGAGGACCTGGTCGACGGCCTCCTGGCGCCCTTCCTTGACGACCCGCCCGAGCTCCCGGATGAGATCCGCGATCCGGCCCGCCGACTCCTCGATCACGGTCGCCGCCTTCACGGCCCGGGGATCGGTCCCCTCGACCGCGCGGAGCATCTGCGCCCGTCCCATGAGCGCCGTGAGAGGATTGTTGATCTTGTGGCTGAGGACGCTCAGCGTCTTCAGGACCTCGCCCAGCTTCTCGATGCGATGCCGCTCCTCGACCTCCCGGCACCTCCTCGTGACGTCGCTCAGGAGCACGACCTCGGAGGTCCCGTCCCCCCCGAGTTCCCGCCGCGCGACCATCAGCACCCGGCCGTCGCCGTCCTCCCCGCGGACGCTGACCTCTCCGTCGGTCCCGCGAGGAACCGCATCGAGGAGGCTCCCGAGCGTCCCCCGATCGAACGAATCCGCGTCGCAGCCCGCGAGCCGCCGTGCCGCCGGGTTCGCGTGCTGCACCTGTCCGTCCGGCTCCACGATGAGGATCCCCGAGTCCAGCGCGGAGAGCACGCCGTCCAGGCGGCGCCTCGCGGACTCCGCCTCCCCGAGCGCCCACTCCAGCCGGGCGTTGGCACGCGTGAGCTCGGAGGCCCGGTTGCGGAGCTCCTGTGCCAGAGCGGCCTTCTCCTTGATCGCGGCCGCCTGCGCGGCGAACAGGAAAAGGCCCCGGAGCTTCCCTGCCGCCTCGGCCGGAAGCGCCCCTCCGGCCCCGTCGAGCGCGTCGGGGGGGAGATCGCGGAGCCGCATCTCGTACTCGTCGAGGATCCGGTCCATCAGCTCGTCGAGATTGCGGCTTCGCTCGATCATCTCGAGTGCGACGTGATGGACGCGGCAGAGCTCCGCCAGCTCCTCCTGTGCGTCCTGAAACGCGCCGTCGGCTTCGGGACGATTCGCGACGGGTTCGGCCATGGTCATTCTCCGTGGAGCCTCAGGCGCTCCGGGGACGATGTCCCGGCGCCGGCGCCCCAGTGAAATACGGATCGTCTTGCGGCCCGCGTGCGGGTGCCGCCACCCTCCGGCCAACGCTCCCCGAGCAGCGACACTCCCTGCATGCGCGCCACCCGGCGGCCCCCTCGAAGAAACCGGTGGCCCCGGTTGGAGGACCGCCCTTCTTCGTTCTCTGCGTTCGACCCGAAACCCTGCAATACTTATAGATACTCAAATAAAGCCAAAAAGCACAAAAATATTTCAAGCCCGCAGCATCCCGGAAACACGCACCCGTCCCCGATCTCGGGCCCCGGACATCGAAAGAGAGCAACGCTCGGGCCACCGGAGCGGCTCAGCGTTATCACGTTGAAGAATTGAGAGTTCCGCTGCGGAAGCGTTCGCCGGCGGCCGCCACGCCCGACGATTCTCGTCGCGGCCCGGAGCTTCGAGCGACAATGAACGGCGGCCGCCGGGGATTCGTCCGTCCGTCGACCCGGGGCGTACCATGGGGAAGGAGGCTCGGCGGGACCGTCGCGCGGAGCCGATGGAGGTGCCGGTGCCGTCCCCGAGCGATGAGGACCTCGCCCTGGCGGTTCAGGCCGGGAACACCGACTCTCTCGGCGCGCTCGTGGCGAGGTGGGAGCAACCGCTGTTCCGCTTCGCGGTGCGCCTGCTCGACAGGCCGGAGGACGCGCGAGACGTTTGCCAGGAGACCTTCCTGAGGATTCTGCGCCGCTCCGAGCGCTTTCGGGAGGGAGCGCGCTTCTCCACATGGATGTACCAGATCGCGCTCAACCTGTGCCGCGACCAGATCCGGCGCAGGAGACGATGGAAGTGGATCTCCCTCGAGGAGAGCCCGCGCAGCCGGGAGAGCGCGGAGCCGCTCGGAGGCCCGGCCGAAGGGCGAGCCGACGATCCGGGGCGCGCGCTCGAGCTCCGCGAGCGCCGGCGGGCCGTCTCCGAGGCCCTCGGGGCGATCCCGCGGGAGCAGCGGGAGGTCCTGATCCTGAAGGAGTACGAGGGGCTCAAGTTCCGCGAGATCGCGGAGATTCTCGGCTGTCCCGAGAGCACGGTGAAGTCGCGGATGTACTACGGTCTCAACGCGCTCAGGAGCGAGCTCGGCCGCCGCGGGCTCGCCGCGCCTTGAGGAAGAGGTGGCCATGGCCTGCGAATCCTGGAAGGAACGGATCCTGGAACGCGTCTGCGAGGAGCTCGATCCCGGGAACGCCGCGCGCCTCGAGGAGCATCTCGGGGAGTGCGAGGCGTGCCGGGAGGAGCTCGCCCGTCTCGCCGGGGCCAGGAACGCGCTGCGGGAGGCCGAGCCCGCGGTGCCGGTCGCGCCACGCGTCGTGGTCCTCGGCCCCTCCCGCTTCCTCCGACCGATCCCGGCGTTCGCGGCGGGAATCGCGTGCGGCGCGATTGCGATCGCAGGGGCGTTCTGGGCGGGGCGCTCGGTCGCGCCGAAGGCGGCCGGTCCCGAAACCCTTCCGGCGGCGTCGGACGTCGTCCGGAGATCCGACCTCGAGGCCGCGCTGGCGAGCGAGCGGCAGAGGTCCGATCGCAGGATCGACGAGGCGGAGGCCGCCCGCCGGGACGCCGTGCCCGCAGCCGTGCTGACCCGTCAGGATCTCGAGGCGGCCCTCGGGCGCCTCGAGCGGAGGATCGACGCCCGGAGGACCTCCGACGTCGACTGGCTCCTGCAGGAGATCACCGCGTCGGAGCTGAGGAGCGGCGCGCGGATCGGACAGACTCGCGAGGCGCTGCGCTACGTCGCCCTCGCCTCCGACCCGCACGTCACCGCGCAATAGCGGCGGGTCCCGGGCGATCCCGGCCGTCGGCGAGCCCGAGGTCGACGAGGCGGTCTCCCGCCGCCGGAGCGACGCCGAGCCCCTCGTCGTCCACGATCGTCGCGCCGGAAGATCGCGCGCGGAGAAGCGCGTCGCGCGCCTCGGCCTCGCGCCCGAGGGCCTCGAGCGAGCGCGATCGAAGGTAATCGACGGTTCCCGCGCCGATCCCGCTCCGCGTCCCGAAATCGACGCGGCTCCAGACCGCGAGGGCCTCCTCGTGCCTTCCGTGCCGGGCCAGAAGGACCGCCAGGTTCGCGAGCGCGGCGGCCGCCCCCTCGCCCGCGGCGGCGCCGTCGCTCGCCGCCCATGCCGCGAGAAACGCGTCCGGCGCCCCCGCGTCCGTCTCGCCGCAGAGCGGCGACGCTGCGGGCGTCACGCGGATGGTGCGAGGCGCGGCGCCGGGCGCTTGGACCTCGATCTCGACAGGCGCGCCCGGCGCCTGCCGGCGCAGAGCGGAGACGACCTCCGCGGCGCGGGAGACCCTGGCGGCGCCGACTGCCAGCACGCGGTCGCCGGCCCGGATCCCGGCCGCCGACGCCGGTCCCGCGGGCGTGACCTCCACGACCCGCGACGCTCCGCCGACGCGGCCGTCGGCGACGCGCAAGCCGAAGACCGCCCGCGACCACGAGGGGCGGCTCGCCCCGAAGCCCGGATCGGTCACGGGCTCCGCGATCCGGAGGATCGGGCTGTACAGGAGCGCCCGGGCCGCCCGGAGGCCCGAGGCGGGCTCGACGGCGAGGACGAGGTCGACGCCGGCCGGAACATCGGTCCCCTTCCATGCGGCCGCGTCCCCCGGGTCGCCCGAATCGGGCAGGTTCACGCGGCCCGCGGCGCTCGTCGCGGCCGCGAGAGCCTCGAAACCGGCGGGGACGGAGGACACGCCGGCCAGCGCGAGGTTCGGGCGCGGACGGATCTCGAGCACCCTCGATCCGCCTTCCTCGAGGTCGAGGCTGCCCCGGAAGACCGTCCTTCCTCGCGCGCGGACCTCGACATCTCGGGATCCAGGACACAGCCGGATCGCCTCCTGCGGGAGGGCTCCGGCCGGCTTCCCATCGACGAGCACCTCGGCATCCTCGACGGAGCCGCGCACGTCGAGGGCGGACACCACCGGAACCATCGCGATCACCTCGGAGACGAGGGGCGAGCTGTCCATCAGATCGACGGCGAGCATCTCCCGGCGGAAAACGGTGCGGAAGCAAGACTTCTCCAGGGTGAAGGCGTGCTCGCCCAGGGGAAGGTCCTCCAGCCGCAGCTCGGCCGGCTGCCCCTCGATCGAGGCTCCCTCGGGCGAGCGCGGCCGGGCGGTGGCGCCGACGTCCCTGCCGTCCACCAGGACCCGTACCTCGTCGGGCTCCGTCCTGAAAACGACCGTCCGCGCGTTCGGGACGAGGCGCACCGAGACGGAGACCTCTCTCCCCACGGCGACATCCACCGTCCGCTCCTCGGCGTCGAACCCCCTGCGCTCGATCCGCAACTTCCGGACGCCCGGGAGCGCGGGGTAGACCCCCTCCGCCGACCGCGACGCGACGCGGCCGTCGAAGCGCACGACCGCGTCGGGAGGATCGAGCAGCAGGCGCACGGTGCCGAGCATCGCCGCACGGACGGCGTCGAAGCGGGCCGCAGCTTTCCTCGAGGTCAGGTTCGGATCGGGCCGGAACGCAGGTTCGAGGACGAGGATCTGCCGGTAGTCCTCCTCCGTCGCGTCGAGATCCCCGGAGGCGCCGTGAACCTGGGATCGCAGGACCAGAGCGTCGAGACGGAGATCGTCGGGCAGGTCCGGAGACGCGAGGACGTCGGAAACGGCGGCGAGCGCGGCGCCGAGGCGCAGCTCCGCGAGGTCGTCGCGCGCGGCGGAGAGCACGGCGGATCGGGGATCGGCGGCGGCTCCGCCCTCTCCCGCCGCGCCGGGGCAAAGCGACGCGACCAGGACGGCGAGGAGCCACGACGGGAGGGCGGCACGGGCTCTCACGGGATCCTCACGAGACTCGCCCCTCCGTCCACGAGAACGTCGAGCGAGCCGTCCGGACCGAGCGCGTGGAGCTCGGCTCCTCCCTTGCCCCGCCCCGCGGGCAAGAACCGGTCGCGGATCTCTCCGGAGGCGTCCAGGAGAACCACCTCGCCGTCCTCCTCGTCGAGAACCGCGACCTCTCCGCACCGGTTCGCGACGGCGGAAGAGGGCCTCCCGAGATCCGCGAGCGCGGCGACGCTCCGGAGCGACCCGTCCGTCGCAATCTCCACGAGGCGCCGGCCGCGCGTGTCCACGGAGAGGACCCGCGCCCCGTCCCACGCGAGGGAGGCCAGGCGCGCTCCCTTCGAAGCGGAAGCCACGAGGATCGGGGCTCCTCCCGCTCCCGACGGTCCCACGCGGCCCACGCGCTCTCCACGCCGGTCGAGGACCAGCACGGCGCCCGACACTTCGGGCCAGATCGCCGAAGCGGGTGCGTAATCCCCCAGCGAGGCCACGGCCGACGGGCCCGAGGCGTCGATCCGGTAGATCTTCTCTCCGGCCGCGACGAAGACCCGTCCGTAAACGTCCTCGGCGAGCGCCTGGACGTCGTCGAGCTGGATCGGAGCGCCCTTGCTCCCGTCGACCTCGACGCGGACGATGGTGGCGGAGCGCCGGTCGGCTAACAGGACGCCCCCGCTCCGGAGACGCGCCATCGCCGTCGGGCCGCGCAGGCCCGTCGGCACGACGGCAGGGCCCTCCCCGGACCAGCTCCCTCCGGCCCCCGCGCTCCGGAGGGCCTCGCGCGCCGCGAGATCGCGAACCGCCTCCGCATCGGGAACCGGCCGGCTTCCGGAATCGACGACCTCCTGCGCGAGCGCCGCCGCGAGACCCGGCCGGCCTTCCCGGACGAGCATCCGGGCCAGACTCACGCGCGAGCGCCGCCCCGCCTCGCTTCCCGGAAAATCGATCGCGACCCTCTGGTGGGCGTCCCGCGCCCTTTCCGCCTGTCGTTCCGCCTCGTCGAGCCATGCGATCGCGTGCCGGGCACGGGCGGGAAACTCGTCGTCCCCCTGCGCGTTGGCGACGACCAGAAGCTCGGCGCGAGCCCCTCCGGCATCGCGTCCGGAGGAGGGCTCCAGGAGCAAGAGCGCCTTGCGGTACCTCGCCTCGGCCTCTCGATCGGCGCCCGGAGATGCCGCCGCCGCGCGAGAGAGGAGGTCGACGCCTCTCTCCCGGGCAGCTCCGGCGATGCGCCCGCCTTCCTCCGGCCACTCGGGGAGCCCGAGCAGGAGCGCCTGATCGAGCAGCGCGTCGTCGGCCAGCGGCCCTGAAGGATCCAGCTCCACGACCTTCTCGAGGGCGCCGGCCGCCTCCGGCGAGCGCTCGGCCGCGAGCCGCCTCGCGACCCGGTACTGCCGGGCGGCCGCCTCGGGATCGCCGGCCGACCCCGGCGCCTTCGCCGCGGGCGCATGGACGAAGACGACCAGGAGCGCGGCCGCCGCGGCGGCTCTCGGTGCGGACGTTCTCATCTTGCTCTCCCGCTGCGGAACGCGAACCTGAGCGGGGGATTGAATCCCGGGGACAGATCCACGAGGCGCTCCCGGGATTCCCCCGTCGGCTCGAGAACCACCCGGACCTCGTAGCGGCCCGGCGCGATCTCCCGCCGGACGGGAACCTCATCCAGAATCTTCCACTCCCCGCCCGGGCGCCGCAGGTACGCGACGCAGTTTCCCGGCGGAAACGCCTGGATCACCACGACGGCGAGCTCGGGGATCCGGAGCCCGGACGGCACGGTCTTGCCGGCCACGACCTCGACGGCCGCCTCGACCTCGAGCCAGTGCTCCTCGGAGACGGCCCGGAGCCGGTGCGGCCCCTCCGGCAGCTCGACCTCCCCCGACGTCGAGCGAACCCTGCGCCCGTCCACGAAGAAGGAGATCGGGATCGAAGCCGCCGGCAGGCGCAGCGCTCCCTTCGGAATCGCCTCGAGACGGAGCGCCGCGACCGAGGTTCGCGCATCGACCGGGCTCGCGCCGGCCCGCACCGTCAACGTCGCCGTCCGGAAGCCCTCGGACGACACCTCGATCACGTTCTCCCGGCACAGCGCCAGCTCGAGCCTCGCCGGAGCGGTCCCCGCGTCCTCGCCGTTCCTCCGGACGCGCGCTCCCGGAACTCCCGGGTCGACGAGGACCTCGACCTCGGTCGGATCGAGCACCAGCACGATCTCGCCCCCCGCGTCGGCCGGCTCGATCCGGTGGACAGCCTCGCGGCAATCGGTCCGGGCGGCGAGGAGGCCGAACGGGCCTCCGGAGCGGAACCTCACGGCGCCCCCGGCGAGCGGCTTCCCGTCCAGCGTGACGGGCACGCCCGGCGGCTCGGTCCGCACTCGCGACTCGAGCCACGGGCCCTCCGGAGCCCGCTCCTCCCCGCCCCCGTCCAGGAACCGCGGCACGACGACCGCAGCGCCCCCAGCGATCGCGAGAGCGAGCCCCACGCCGCCGATCCACGGCAGGAGCCGGCGGGGACGCGGCTCCGGAGCCCGCTCCCGCGGGGGCGGCGACCCCGCACCGACCTCCTTCGTCGCGAGGGCGGGGGCGGTCCCGATCGCCGCCCGAAGAGCGGAGGCGAAGTGCGAGCCCGTCGCGAACCGGTCGTCGGGCCGCTTCGCGAGGGCGCGGTCGAGGAACTCGGCGAGGCCCCTCGGCACCCCGGGGCGCGCGGCGACGATCCGCGCCGGCTTCTCGTTCACGATGCGGTAGAGGACCGAAGAGACCGACTCGCCTCCGAACGGCTTCCGGCCCGAGATCATCTCGAACAGCACGACGGCCAGGGAGAAGAGGTCGCTTCGGCCGTCGAGGGGCTGGCCGCGGATCTGCTCGGGGGACATGTAGTTCGGGGTCCCCGCCAGCGACCCGTCGCGCGTGAGCTGCGTAGCCGGGTCCTTCGCGAGGCCGAAGTCCATCACCTTGACGCCGTTCCCCTCGATCCGCATCAGGTTCGCGGGCTTGACGTCGCGATGGACGACCCCTGCCTCGTGGGCGCAGCCGAGCGCTTCGGCGGCGCGGGCGACGATCTCGACCACGGAGGGGAGCGGAAGGAGGGAGTCGGCGCCGCAGTACGCGTCCAGGCTCGTCCCCTCGACGTACTCCATCGCGAGGTACGGGACCCCCTCCGACTCGCCGACATCGAACACGGTGACGATCCCCGGATGGCGGAGCTTCCCCGCAGAGCGGGCCTCGCGCAGGAAGCGCTCCCGTGCGGAGTCTCTCTCCCCCTCCGGAAGCGACGCGAGGATCTCGACCGACTTGATCGCGAGGAGACGGTCGATCTCCGGGTCGTGGGCCAGGTAGACCCGGCCCATCGTCCCGCGTCCCAGCTCCCTGACGACTCGGTATCGACCGATCTGTTCCGGCTGCATCGCTGGAAGTCCGATCCCGGTGCGGAACGGCGCCTCAGGACGGCGGTTTCGGCGGCGGTCCCCCGCTCCGCTCTAGGTCGGCGAGGTACTCCTCGACCAGCTCCTGCTGCGTCGCGCCCTCCAAGTTTCGCCCGATCAGCTTCGAGGCCACCTGGACGGCCAGGTCCGCGGTCTGCGCGCGAAGCTCCGCCTTCGCCTGGCGCAGGAGGGTCTCGACCTGGGCCTCCGCCTGCCGGAGCGTGCGCTCCCTTTGCAGCTTGGCCTCTCCCAGGATCTCCGCCTTGAGCCGCTCCGCGTCCTTCCGCCCCTGATCGAGGGCCTCGAGGCGCTCGCGCCTGGCGTCCTCCAGCATCGAGCGCTGCTCCGCCGCGAGCCTCGCGGCCTCCTCCCGGTCGCGTCTCGCCTGGTCCTGGCTCTCCTGGATCGCGCGCTCCCGCGCCTCGATGGCCCCCAGCAGAGGCTTCCAGGCGAACCATCGAAGGAACAGGACCAGGGCGACGAAGGTGACGAGCGTCCAGAAGATCAGGCCGAACTGCGGCGTGATCAGCGCCTGGCCGCCTCCCCCACCCTCGGAGGCCGCCGCCTGGGCGATCGCGCCGGCGAGAGCCGCGAACAGGGTCGCCTGCCTTCGGACCATCGGCCGTCCCGCCTAAGCCTTGATGGCCAGGAGGAAGCAGATGACGAGCGCGAGGAACGTCACGCCTTCGATCAGCGCCGCCGCGATCAGCATCGCCGTCTGGATGTTCGCGGCCGCCTGGGGCTGTCGCGCGATGCCGTCCATGGCGCTCGCCGCGAGTCGCCCGATCCCCGCACCGCCGCCGATGATGGCGAGCCCCGCCCCGATGCCGGCAGCGAAGAAGGCCAGGGCCAGGTTCAGCTTCTCCATGAGCACGTTCCTCCTGTTCCGCCTTTCGGAACCGCTTTCCCGCAGACGCGGGCCGCGCCTCCGGTCAGTGCGCCGGGTGCACGGCCATGCCGATGAACTGCGCCGTGAGCATCGTGAAGATGTACGCCTGGATGAAGGCCACCAGGATCTCCAGCAGATTGATGAACAGAGCGAACAGCACCGAGAGCGGGGCCACCCAGACGATCTTCAGGATGAAGACGAGCGAGATCAGCGCCAGGATGACCACGTGTCCCGCCATCATGTTGGCGAAGAGACGGATGCAGAGCGCGAACGGCTTGATGACCATGCTGAGCAGCTCCACGAGGAGCATGATCGGCACGAGCCAGAGCGGCACGCCGTGCGGGACCAGGTTCCGGAAGTGCCCGAAGACCCCGTACTCCCGGATGCCGCCCGTATGGATCATGACGAACGCGACGACCGCGAGACCGGCCGTCACCGAGATGTTCCCCGTGGCCGTCGACATCCCCGGGACGAGCCCCAGGAGGTTGCAGGCCAGGATGAAGAAGAACGTCGTCAGGAGGTAGCCGACGACGCCGTCCGCCTTCGGCCCGATCGACTTCCTGCCGATCTCGTCCCGAACGAAGAGGATCAGGATCTCCAGGGCGGAGCGGAGCCCCCGCGGAACCTCCTCCTTGGCCCTCCGCGCGGCGAGCCCCAGCAGGAAGACGAGGATCAGGCAGGCGATCCACATCATCACGACCGCACGGGTGATGGAGAGGTCGTATCCCGCGATCTCGATCTTCGGAAGGTGGACCACGACCCCCGTGAAAGGGATCTCGATCTCCCGGGCATCGAGGATGTGGTGCATGATCATGCCGCCCGCGTCGAACGACGCGCCGGTCTGCTCGGCCGCGTGCCCCGCCACCTCCGGCTCGGCTCCGGTCATTTCCCCGTCACGCCCCCCGACCGGCGCGGGCCGCCCGGTGGAAGAACACGATCTCGTACGCCTGCAGCGGCACGAAACCTCCCGCCCATCCCGCGAGGAAGGGCCACAGCTGCGAGCCGCCCGCCATCACGACCGCTGCCGCCCCCACCGCGGCCAGGAGCAGCCGGCCCAGGATACCCGCGACCATCCCCGCGAGAAAGCCCGCGCTCGGCCGCCCGTAGGAGGCCGCCATCCACGTCCCCGAGCCGATTCCGACGGCGACCATCGGGGCCCAGCCGAGCGCCGCCCAGGGGAGCGGCCCCGTCCCTCTCCCCCACGCGAGGATGCCGAGCGCGGTGACCCCTCCTGCCAAGAGCCCCACGGCTACCGCGCCGCGCGCGTAGGTCCGCGCCCGGTCCCAACCCGGTCCCGCGCGCATCATCGGCCCTCCCGCCTCGGCAGAACCGACCGGAAGAATCCGTAGAACCCCACGGCGATCCCCAGCAGCGCGCCCGCGACCAGGAGCCAGGGCTTCGTCCCCAGCCAGCGGTCGAGCCGCTCCCCCGCCAGCGCGCCGAGGAGGACGGGAACCGCGATCTCGAACCCCAGCCCCACGTGCGACCAGGGCGACGGCCCGCCCGCTCCCGGCTCCTTGCTCTCCGGTCCCGCCACCGGAGCCCCCTCGAAGCCGACGCGCCGTCGGCCGCCTCCGCCCCGCCGTCGTCCCGCCGCCCTACCGGCCGATCGGCCAGAGGGCGTACTGCGCGAAGCGAATGAACGGCTGCGGGTAGATCCCGATCCAGACCGTGAACACAAGCGAGATCGCCAGGGCGGCCCGGAGACCGGCCGGCGCCGGCTCGGGCCGCGTCTCCTCCGGAGCGGTCATGTACATCGCCGCCACGATCCGCGCGTAGTAGTACAGCGAGATCGCGCTGTTGAGCACCGCGACGACGGCGAGCCAGGCCTGATCGGCCTTGATCGCGGCGCCGAACAGCCACCACTTGCCGATGAACCCCGCCGTGCTGGGGATCCCCGCGAGCGAGAGGAGGAACACCGTCATCGCCGCGGCCGCGACCGGATATGTCCCCGCCAGGCCGCGGAAGTCCTCCACGCGGTCGCCGGGGACGCTTCCGCGCCGCAGGAGAACGATGGTGCCGAACGCTCCCATGTTCGCGAACGTGTAGACGAGCAGGTACAGCACCACCGCGGTCATCCCGTACCGCTGCGTCAGCGGGTCGCCGCCCGACGAGCCGACCGCGATCAGGCCTAGGAGCATGTAGCCGGCGTGCCCGATCGAGGAGTACGCGAGCATGCGCTTCACGTTGTCCTGGAGAACCGCGACGACGTTCCCGAACGTCATCGAGGCCGCGGACAGGACCGCGAGGAGGAGCGTCCAATCCGCCGCGAGTCCCCAGAACCCCCGGAAGAAGATGCGGAGGAGCATGGCGAAGCCGGCCGCCTTGGCCGCCGTCGAGATGAAGCCGGTGACCGGCGTCGGCGCGCCCTCGTAGGCGTCGGGCGCCCACATGTGGAACGGGACCGCGGCGATCTTGAACGCCATGCCCACGAGAACAAGGACCGCCCCGACGTGCAGGAGAGGGCGCGGCCCTGCCGTCCCCGACGCGATCGCGGCCGCGATCCCCTCCAGGTTGTAGGAGCCCGTCGCTCCGTAGACCAGCGACATCCCGTACAGCAGGATCCCCGACGCGAAGGCCCCGAGGAGGAAATACTTGAGGGCCGCCTCGGTCGACCTGCGGCTCGCCCTCAGGAAGCCGACCAGCGTGTAGACCGCGAGGGCCATCGTCTCGAGCCCGAGGTAGAGCGTCACGAAATCGTTGCCGGACGCCAGGATGGACATGCCGAGGACCGCGAAGACGACCATCGCGTAGAACTCGCCCCTCTGCGCCTTCTCGACGTCGAGGAAGCGCACGGCCATCAGCACGCACAGCGCCGCGCCCAGGAGGAAGACGAGCTTGAGGACGATCGCGAACCCGTCCGCGAGGAAGCCCGGATGCCCCGCCCCGTCCGGGAAGCCTCCCTGCGCCGTGCCCGGCGCGATCTTCGGGCCGCCGAGCGGGAAGCCGGGCGCGTACGACGACACGACGACCGCGGCGATCGCGAGCCCGATCAGGGCGACGAGCCCGACGTACCGCCGCTTCCCCTCCGGAAGCGCCGCCGAGAGACCGAGGAGCACGAACCCGAGCAGCGCCAGGAACAGCTCCGGCTTCAGCCAGACGAGGCTCCGCAGGAAGACGGAGGCGTCGAAGCCCTGCATCATCGGGCCTCGGCCGCACGCTCGGCGCCGACGCCGTCCCCGGTCACCCGGGCCAGCTCCGCCGAGGGCTCGGGGAAGAGCCCCGCCACGCCCTGCGGGTAGACGTGCGTCTTCTCCACCTGCTCGACGATCCGCACGACCGGCTCATCGAGGATCCGGAAGAAGGGCGCCGGGTACAGCCCGATCCAGAACGCCAGCACGGTGAGCGGCAGGAGCGTCATGACCTCGCGGAAATCGAGGTCCACGAGCTTCTGATTCTCCGGGTTGTCGAGCTTTCCGAACATCGTCCTCTGGTACAGCCAGAGCATGTACGCCGCGCCGAGCACGATCCCCGTCGCCGCCAGGACGGCCCAGACCTTCTGCGACAGGAGGAACGCTCCGAGCAGCACCGTGAACTCCCCGACGAACCCGTTGCCCGGGATCCCGGGCATGCCGATCGAGGAGAGCGTCATGATCATGAAGAAGACGGCGAAGACCGGCATCGCCTTCGACACGCCGCCGTAGTCCGAGATCATCCGCGTGTGCCGCCGCTCGTAGACCAGGCCCACGATGAGGAACAGCGCGCCGGTCGAGAGGCCGTGGTTCAGCATCTGGAGGACGCCCCCTGTGATCCCCTGGTAGTTGAGGGCGAACACCCCCAGCATGCAGAAGCCCAGGTGGCTCACGGAGGAGTAGGCCACCAGCTTCTTCCAGTCCTTCTGCACCATGGCGACCATCGCGCCGTAGATGATCCCGACGATGCACAGCCCCAGCGCCCACGGGAGGAAGTACCGCGTCGCGTCGGGCATGATCGGCAGGCTGAAGCGAACGAACCCGTAGGTCCCCATCTTCAGGAGGACCCCCGCGAGGATGACGGAGCCAGCGGTCGGCGCCTCGACGTGCGCGTCCGGGAGCCAGGTGTGGAACGGGAACATCGGCACCTTGATCGCGAACCCGACGAAGAACGCGAGCCAGACCCAGTACTGGAGATCGAACCAGTCTGCCCAGGAGCCCATGGCCTGGAGCACGCGGACGTCGAAGGTGTGGGTGCCCGTCAGGCTCCCGTGGTAGAAGTACAGGGCCAGGATCCCGAGGAGCATCAGGACGGACCCGAGGAGCGTGTAGAGGAAGAACTTGATCGCGGCGTAGAGCTTGCGCGGCCCGCCCCAGATCCCGATCAGGAAGTACATCGGGACGAGCATCACCTCCCAGAAGACGTAGAACAGGAAGAAGTCGAGGCTCACGAACACGCCGAGCATCCCGGTCTGGAGCAGGAGCATGAAGACGTAATATTCCTTCACGCGCTCCCGGATCGCGGTCCAGGACGAGAGGATCGCGATGAACCCGAGAAGGGTCGTGAGCAGCACGAGCAGCATCGAGATCCCGTCGACGCCGACGATGTACTTCGCGCCGATGGAGTCGATCCAGCCCGTCTCCTGCACGAAGCGGAAGCCGAACGCGTCCTTCGGGGCCGACTCCCACGCGAACCAGAGCGGCAGGCTCACCAGGAATCCGAGCCCCGCCACCGCCGTCGCGAAGCGGCTGATTAGGACCGACCGCTCCTTCGGGAACATCATCACGCCGAGCGCGCCGACGAGCGGCAAGTAGGTGATGACGTTGAGCAGCTGATTGCCGAATGGATTCATAGCCCCTGACTCCTCATCGCGTTCACGCTACCGGGCCAGCGTGTAGAGGACCAGCAACACGAACACACCGAACACCATCGCGGCCGCGTAGCTCTGGACCAGTCCCGTCTGCACGCGGCGGAACGTCCACGAGGCCCCGCGGACGGCGTGACCCACGAGATTCACCGCCCCGTCCACGATCCAGCGGTCGTGCGCGTTCGAGGCGTGAGAGAGACCGATCGTCACGTGACGCACGCCGTTGACCGCGCCGTCCACGATCCGCGCGTCGAACCCCCTGGATGCGTGGCAGAGCGCGTAGAACGGACGGATCAACACCGCATCGTACAGCTCGTCCACCCAGTAGAGGTTCCGGACCATGCGGTACAGCGGGCCGAGCGCGGCGCTCAGCCGCTCGGCGAGCCCCTCGCGCCGCCGGTAGATCTCGGTTGCGATCCAGATCCCCGCGAGGGCCACCGCCACGGCCAGCGCCATGAACCCCAGCTCCTGCGCCACGCCGTGCCCGGAGCCGTGCTCGCCCCCGTGGGCGGCGAACACCGGCTCGAGCCAGCGGCCGAACACGTTGACGTCGGCGCCGAGCGAGAGCGCCTTCGGGATCCCGATCCATCCCCCGACGACCGAGAGGACCGCGAGAAGCGCCAGCGGCACGGTCATCGAGCGCGGCGACTCGTGGAGGTGGTGCTCCTGCTCGTGCGTGCCGCGGAAGCCTCCGAAGAACACGAGGTACACCAGCCGGAACATGTAGAAGGCCGTGAGCCCCGCGGCGGCGGCCAGCACCGCCCAGACGACGCGGTGGCCCGAGGCCCACGCTCCCCACAGGATCTCGTCCTTCGAGAAGAAGCCCGCGAACCCCGGGATCCCCGCGATGGCGAGCGTGGCGACGAGGAACGTCCGGTAGGTCGTCGGCATCTTCGACCGGAGCCCGCCCATCCTCCGGATGTCCTGCTCCCCGGACATCCCGTGGATGACGCTCCCCGCCCCCAGGAACAGCAGAGCCTTGAAGAACGCGTGGGTCGTCAGATGGAACATCGAGCCCGCGAACGCGCCCACGCCCGCCCCGGCGAACATGTACCCGAGCTGGCTCACCGTGGAGTAGGCGAGGACCTTCTTGATGTCCGTCGCGGCAAGGCCCATCGAGGCAGCGAAGATCGCCGTCAGCGCCCCGACGCCCGCGACGACCGCCATGGCCTCGGGCGCGTGCGCGTACAGGACGTTCATCCGGCACACCATGTAGACGCCGGCCGTCACCATCGTCGCGGCGTGGATCAGCGCCGACACGGGCGTCGGGCCCGCCATCGCGTCGGGGAGCCAGACGTAGAGGGGCACCTGCGCCGATTTTCCGCAGGCGCCGAAGAAGAGGAGGATCCCGACGGCCGCGAGGAGGGCGTGGCCCATCCCTCCCCCGGCGATCCCTTCGGACACCTCCCGGAAGTCGAGCGTCCCGAAGGTGGTCGCCAGGTAGAACATCCCGATCAGGAAGGCGAAGTCGCCGATCCGGTTGGTCAGGAAGGCCTTGCGGCCAGCGTCCGCGCACGACACCCCGGTCCGGGCGTCGAAGGGACGATCGTAGAAGAAGCCGATCAGCAGGTACGAGCAGAGCCCCACGCCCTCCCATCCGACGAACATGACGAGCATGTTCGACCCGAGGGTCAGCGTGAGCATCATCGCCATGAAGAGGTTCATGTACGAGAAGAACCGAGCGAACCCCTCCTCGTGCGCCATGTACCCCGTCGCGTAGACGTGGATGAGGAACCCGACCGCCGTCACGACGAGCATCAGAACGGCGGAGAGCGGATCGAGGGCGAACCCCCACGCGATCCGGAGCGCCTCACCCTCGGGACCGACGGGCCCGAGCGGGAGCCAGGTGGCGACCTCGGTCCGGAAGTAGCGCTCGTGCTCGGGGAGTCCGGCCAGCTCGACCGCGGCGCCCACAGCCAGCAGGAACGACGCAGCGACCACCGCGCACGCAACCGTCCCCACCGCGCGCCTCGACATCCGGTGCCCGAGGAGACCGTTCACGGCCACCCCGACGAGAGGCAGAACCGGAATCAGGCCGATCAGCTTCAGCATGGCCGCCCTACCCCTTCAGGAGATCGATCTCGTCGACCCGGATGCTGCTTCGGTTCCGGAAGACGGCGATGAGAATCGCGAGTCCGACGGCGGTTTCGCCGGCCGCCGTGGCGATCACGAACAGCGCGAAGACCTGGCCCGCGACGTCCGGGTGCGCCCAGGCGAACGCGATGAAGTTGAGATTGGCGGCGTTCAGCATCAGCTCGATGCTCATCAGGATCAGGATCGCGTTCCGGCGCAGGAGGACACCGAGCACGCCGACGCTGAACATCGCGAGCGACAGGATCATGACGTGGAGGGGCTCGAGCATCACCGCGGCCTCCCCCTCACGCCCTGGGCCGGGCCAGGACGATGGCGCCGACGAGCGCGACCAGCAACAGGACCGACACGACCTCGAACGGGAGCAGGTAGTTCCGGAAGAGCGCCAGGGAGACCGTCTCCAGGTTCCCCCCGGAGGCGCCCAGCACCGCGGTCCCCCCGGGGGGCGCCATCCCGCTCCGGAGGAAGTGGGCCCCGAGGATCGCCGCCACGAGAAGCGTCAGGACGCCCGACGCCGCCGCGTGCCACCGCATCGGTTTCCCGGCGGGCCCGGTTCCCGGCCGCTCCACCAGGAGGATCACGAACAGGAACAGCACCATGATCCCGCCGGCGTAGACCAGGAGCTGGACCACACCGAGGAACTCGGCATGGAGCAGCACGTAGATCGCAGCGACCGCGAAGAACGTGACGATCAGGTAGAGGGCGCTGTGCACGAGGTTGCGGCGGGTGATCACCATCACCGAGGCGGCGAGCGCCACCGCCGCCAGCGCGAGGAACATCAGGAACTGCGCTTCCATTCCGGCTCCAAGGCTCGGGGTCGGACCCCCGTCACCTCTTGTATTCCCTCGGCACGTGCCCTTCGTAGAGGCCCCGCAGGTCCGTCATGAAGTCGTCGCGGGCGTACTGCGCCATCTCGTAGTCGTGCGACATGTAGATCGCGGTGATCGGCTTCGTCGGGCACGCGTCCACGCAGAGCCCGCAGTGGCAGCACCTCTCGTAATCGATGTGGAAGCTCTTCGGCTGCTTGCCCTTCCCGCCCTTGCGGTCCTCGGCGACGACGGTGATGCAATGGTCGGGGCAGGCCAGGGCGCACTGGTTGCACGCCACGCACAACGGCCCCTCGGCGCCGGGGTGGTCCCGGAGCCGGGGAACCCCGCGGAACCGCGGTCTCAGCTCCGGCCGCTCCCTCGGGTACTCCTGCGTCACATGGGGCCGGAACTGGTGCTTGAGCGTCACCCAGAGACCCGCGAACAGCTCGAGCAGGAGAAACCTCCTGAGAACGCTGTCCTCGGGCCTCACGATCTTGGACATCGACTCCCACCTCGAACGGGGCCCGGAGGCCCCCGAACGCCGGCTCTCAGCCCCGGCGAACCAGGATCGCGAGCGCGGTCACCATGACGTGACCGAGGCCCAGCGGGATGAACACCTTCCAGCCGAGCCGCATGAGCTGGTCGTACCGGTAGCGGGGGTACGTGGCCCGCATCCAGAGGTACAGGAACAGGACGAGGAACACCTTCAGTCCGAACCAGAAGAAGCCGGTCAGCATCGCGCCGGCCCCTCCCCAGAACGGGAAGAAGTTCGAGAGCGGCTCCCTGAGACCGGGGATGCCGAACGTCACGGGCAGCCATCCTCCGAAGAAGAGGACGGCGACGAGGCACCCGACCAGGACCATGTTGATGTACTCGGCCAGGAAGAAGAACGCGAACTTCATCCCCGAGTACTCGGTGTGGAACCCGGCGACCAGCTCGTTCTCCGCCTCGGGGAGGTCGAAGGGGAGCCGGTTCGTCTCCGCGACCCCGGACACGAAGTAGAGAAAGAGCCCGAGGATCTGCGGGTAAGGCGTCCAGAAGAGGAACCAGCGGCCCGCCGACTCCTGGGCCTGCACGATTCCGACGAGAGAGGCGGTGCCCGCCAGCATGAGGATCGACACGACCGACAGGCCGAGCGGAACCTCGTACGACACCATCTGCGCGGCGGACCGGAGCCCTCCGAGCATCGGGTACTTCGAGTTCGAGGACCACCCGGCCATCACGACGCCGAAGACCCCTAGGCTCGTGATCGCGAGCAGATACAGGAGCCCGACGTTGACGTCGGAGATCCAGGCCCGGACCCCGACGCTCCCGACGCGGAAGCTCCCCCCGGAGAACGGGATCACCGCGAACGCCGCGAGGGCGGGAAGGATGATGACGACCGGGGCCAGGAGGAACACGAGGCGGTCGACGTGCCGCGGCGTGATGTCCTCCTTGGTGAACAGCTTGATGACGTCGGCAACCGTCTGGAGGAGACCATGCCAGCCCACGCGCCGCGGGCCCAGGCGCACCTGCATGAACGCGTTGATCTTCCGCTCGAGGAGGACCAGGTAGACGACGATCAGCAGGAGCGCCGCGATCACGACGGCGATCTGGGCCACCGGCACGACCACGAACCGAAGAAGCGTCTCGCTCATGTCAGCGGTCCACGCATCCGAGAACGATGTCCAGGGTCCCGATCACGGCCACGACGTCGGCGACCAGGTGGCCGCGCACCATGTCGGGAAGGGCCTGAAGGTTGACGAAGTTCGGCGAGCGGAAGCGGCAGCGGTACGCATGCTCCGAGCCGTCGCTGACGAGGTAGACGCCGAGCTCGCCGCGCGGCCCCTCGTTGACGTGGTACACCTCCCCCTTCGGGGGCTTGATCCGCCGCGGCACCTTCCCGCGGATCTCGCCGCCGGGAAGCTTGTCGAGCGCCTGCAGGACGATGCGGCGGCTCTGCCGGATCTCCTCCATCCGGCACAGGTAGCGGTCGTAGGTGTCCCCCGCCTCGCCGATGGGGACGTCGAAATCGAGATCGGCGTACGCCTCGTAGGGGATCGCCTTCCGGACGTCGTAGGCGACGCCCGAACCGCGCAGGCACGGCCCCGTCATCCCCCAGTCCAGCGCGGTCTTCCCGTCGATCGTGCCGACGCCCCGCGTCCGGGCCAGCCAGATGCGGTTGGCGGTCAGGAGCTGGTGGTACTCGTCCAGGCGGGACGGCAGGACGTCGCAGAACCGGCGGGCCTCCTCGACCCACCCTTCCGGGAACTCCTCCGGCATCCCGCCGACCCGGACCGCGTTGTAGGTCAGCCGCGCGCCGCAGTACGACTCGAAGAGATCGAGGATGAACTCCCGCTCCCGCATCCCATACACGAAGACCGTGAGCGCGCCGATGTCCATGGCGTGCGTGCCGAGCCAGATCAGATGGCTCGCGATCCGCTGCAGCTCGGCGAGGACGACCCTCATGTACTGCGCACGGGGAGGCACCTCCACCCCGAGAAGCCGCTCGACGGCCTCCGCGTAGACGAGGTTCTCCGCGAACGCCGCGCAGTAGTCCATTCGGTCGGTGTAAACGATGGCCTGCGCGTACGTCCGGTCCTCCCCGAGCTTCTCGCAGCCCCGATGGAGGTAGCCGATGACCGGGCGCGTGTCGACGATCCGCTCACCGTCCAGCTTGAGCTCGAGTCTCAGCACCCCGTGCGTGGAGGGGTGCTGCGGCCCCATGTTGATCTGCATCTCGGTCGTGCCGAACATCGCCTCGAGGCCTCCAGTGCGCCCTTCCGGCCTTCGGCCCGAGGGAGCGCCGGCGATCGCTTCAGTCCCGGTACGTGTTCCGGGTCTCGTCCTCCGGGCGCCGCCAGAAACCGTGGTCCTTCTCCCGCCCCTCGAGCGGGAAATCCTTCCGCAGGGGGTGCGCGTCGAACTCCTCGGGCATGAGGATCCTCCGCAGGTCGGGGTGGCCGGCGAACCGGATCCCGAACATGTCGAAGGCCTCGCGCTCGTGCCAGTTGGCGCCCCGCCAGACCGGGGTCACGCTCGGAACTTCCCCCCCCTCCTCTACGGCCACCTTGAGGGTGATTCGCTCGCGCGTGTCGGGTCCCGTCAGGTGGTAGACCACGTCGAAGCGCGGGGCGCCGCGCAGGCCGATCATGTCCACGCCGCAGAGGTCGGCCAGAAGCAGCATCCGCGAGCCCGAGTCCTCCTTGAGGAACCGGGCCACCTCGACGATCCGGTCCCTGCCGACCCGGACGATCGGAACGCCGCAGTGGTACGCGACGTCCTCGATCGCGTCCCCGAGCGCCTCCCCCAGCCGGTCGAGGGCCCGGGAAGGAGCAGGGGCCCGGAGCGCTTCCTCGACCGGGTCCGCCTTCTTCGGGGGTGGGATCGGGGTCTTGTTGTCGACGTCGTCCATGGGCTCAAGCCGTCCGCTTCTTCGCGATCGTCATCCGGTCGATCTTGTCCTGGAGGACCATGAGGCCGTACAGGAGGGCTTCCGGCCTCGGAGGACACCCCGGAATGTAGACGTCCACCGGGATCACCCGGTCCACGCCCTGGACGTGACTGTACGTCGGGAACGGCCCCCCCGCCGTCGCGCAGATCCCCATTGAGATCACCCACTTGGGCTCGGGCATCTGGTCGTAGATCCGCCTCACGATCGGCGCCATCTTCTCGGTGACCGACCCTGCCACGATCATCAGATCGGACTGCCTGGGCGAGGGCCGGAAGACCTCGGCACCGAACCGAGCGATGTCGAACCGCGAGGCCCCCGTAGCCATCATCTCGATCGCGCAGCAGGCCAGCCCGAAGGTCACCGGCCACAGGGAGTTCTTCCTGGCCCACCCGAAGACCGTGTCCACCGTCGTGGTGAGGATTCCCGGCGCGAGCCTCCCCTCGATCAGGCCCACTCGAGCGCTCCTTTCTTCCAGGCATAGGCGTACGCCACGACCAGGATGAGGATGAAGATGCCCATCTCGATCAAGCCGAACAGCCCCAGCGCGTCGTAGCGCACCGCCCACGGGAACAGGAACACCGTCTCGACGTCGAAGATCAGGAAGAGCACGGCGATCACGTAGTACTGGACGGAATAGCGTCCCCAGACCTCACCGGAGCTCTCGATCCCGCACTCGTAGCGCTCGAGCTTCACGGCCTCCGGGCGGTTCGGCCGGATGAACCAGGCGAGGAAGAACGCGATGAAGGGGAACGCCAACGCGATAAGAATGAAGATAAGGATCGGGAGGTAGCCCACCGACGTCATCGACATGGCACCTCATAGAAGAGCGCCGCGCGCGAAGGGCGGGAAACTTAGCATAGGGCCCCCCGCCGTTCAAGAAGTATTGAGAGCTTCGGAAGGCGGGGGCCGTCGAGCCGGGTCTCGGGTCAGGCCAGGGGCCGGAGACGAAGCCGGATCACGGCGTCCCACACGCGGTTGGCGTACCCGCACGGAGCCGCGCCCGCCACCGCCTGCACCCGCCCGGGTCCTGCGTTGAACGCGGCGAGCGCCAGGTCCAGGTCCCCGAAGCGGTGGACGAGGCGGCTGAGGTAGTACGTCCCCAGCAGCACGTTGGTCTCCGGGTCGTGGAGGAGCTGGTCCGACGTCCACGGGATGCCGAGGTCCTCCGCGAGCTCGCGGGCCGTCTCCGCCTGGAGCTGCATGAGGCCCATCGCCCCCTGGGGGGACACCGCGTCGGAGTCGAACCGGCTCTCGACGAGGATGACGGCGAGAACCGCCACCGGGTCGAGCGAGAACCTGGAGGAAGCCCGGTCCACCGTGCGGAGCAGTGCGTCGAGATCCGGGCCCCGGGTCGGGAGACGCATGCTCTCGAGCCTGGGGCGGACCCCATCGATCCATGCCGCCCCAGGGGGGGGGCCCGGCAGCCGGTCTCCCGTCACCGCCTGGGGATTCTCCGCCCTCGGGGCGTAGACGACCGGGGCGGCCAGCGACAGGAGCACGATCGTCCCCGCCACCGTCGAGCCGGCCAGGATGCGGACCGCGGTTCGCATGGCCTCAGGGTACGGGGGCCCCCCGGACCTGTCAACGTCGGCGGAAGCCGTTAGCTTATAATACCTCTACTTTTGTCTCGTGTTCGACTTTTTCGGGGGAGAAGTCCCCCCCTGGAACATCGCGCGGCGATCGAGCCACTCGGGAACGATCCGGAAGCGAACGTCGCTCCCCTCCCGTTCCATCGTGAAGACCCTGCCGTCCCCTGCGAGCCTCGCGACACGAGGAGATGACAAGGAGATCCCGCGCTCGGGGAATCGCGACTCCAGCGCTCGGCGCAGGCCGTACTCCAGCTCCTCGGCGTCCTGCTCGCTCCGAAGCCGGACCGCCCAATCCGTGTACCCCTCCGTGGAGGCGCCTTCGGCCGGCTCGAAGCGGCACAAGAGGTCCGCGATCCAGCCGTCGCCGGCCATCAGCCCCAGGTTGTCCTTGCCCGTCCTCGTCGAGACGAGCGTGAGGATCCCCTGCTCCCCCACCGAGTCCGAATCCGCGAGGAGGAACCCCGGAAGCCCCTCCCGGGGGGCGATCGAGAACGACACGGGGCTCCCGGCCGGGGGGTGCAGAACATCCCGCGTCGTCCCGCGGGACGCCGCCGCGCGGTCGATCGCGGCCCACCCTCCCCCCGAGTACGCCGCCGACGCTTGCGCGAATCCTTCGCGGTACACGAAGTCGAGAAAGGAGCCGACCGCGCCCGGCACGCGGTCGATCGCGGGGGGAACCAAGGCGCCGCCGAGCACAGAGCCGGGGTCGAGCTTCCCCTCCACGACCTGCCTTCCCACGCCGAGCCCCTCGAAAAGGTAGAGGAGAGCCACGAGGTTCGCCTCGCCCTCGAGCCAGGCGGCCGCGGCGAGCGTCGCGTCGGTGGACTCCCGGAGGTAGTCCCGGCCGGCCCGCTCCCGGTCCAGCACGTGGACGAGCGCGTGCGCGAGAACCGGCTCGTCCGGCCTCACGCCGGTCGCCAGGAGAAGGGAATCGACGTCAGCATCCGCGCCCTCCGGGGCGAGGTCCCCGTCGGCGAGGCGACCGGGGGCCACGAGCACCCGCCTGCTCAGCGGATCGTAGGCCAGCCCCCCGAGATCGGCCGCGAGCCTCTCGTACAGCAGCCGGGGGGAGTCGGAATCGCCCAGCCCGATGTCGGACCAGGCGCGACCCCTGGCCGAGAGGCGCTCGGCCGTCAGGGCCGCGGCCGCGCGACGCGAGGCCGCGAGGCTGCGCTCCTCGTCTCCCCCGCGGCCCAGATCCGGAACCGCGTGGAGGCGCACGCCGCGAACGCGCTCCACGCCTTCCGCCACGCTCCGAGCCCTCTCCGCCAGCGCCTGCCACTCCTCCGCGGGAGGATCCGATGCGGGGGGCGGCCCGGCGCCGAGGAGGGAAACGACGCCGGCGGCGAGGACGATCCATCGCATCCGACCATCGCGCGCAGGTCGGACGCACCTCACGGGAACGGCCGCTCCGAAAGAACGGCGATCCGGTCCCCCGGCCGGAGCCCGGCCTTCTCCACGGTCCCCCCGGCGACCTCCAGAACGTAGCGAGCCGGCGCGGCCGGGAGCGTCTCGGGGCACTCCCCCTCGGCGGGGCACGGCGCGAGCGAGCGGGCGACATCGACGACCCGCAGCGCCTCGTCGAGCCAGATCAGGTCGAGGGACACCAGGCAGTTCTTCATCCAGAACCCGTGCCGGTCGGCCCGCTCGAACACGAAGAGCATCCCCTCCTTGGGTCCGATCGACGGCCGATCCATGTAGCCCTTCGCCCGGGCGGCCGGGTCGGAGGCGATCTCGACGGTGAATTCCGCCCCGGAGGGGAAGACGACCACCGCCCAGGACGGCCGACGGACCTCCGCGCCCGCCGCCGCGCCCCCGAGAACGGCGGCCAGCGCCGCGGCCGCGACGAGCCGTCCGGTCACCGGCCGACCTCCGCCCCCCCCCGGACGAACTGGCCGTCGGCGACGACGAGATCTCCCGCCGGCCCTTCCCCTCCCGGGACGCCGTCCGAGCCGAAGCAGGACAGGACGTAGCCCCCGCCCGGGATCGCTCGGTAGGAAAGCGTGCGGCCCCACGGGTCCTGCGGCTCCGCGGAGAGGTAGACGGGCACCAGCGCCGCCAGCGACCGCGGGACGGCGCCCCTCTCCTGCCGGCACCGCTCGACCGCCCGCGCGACCTGCACGACGAGATCCGCCGCGCGCCTCACGGGGAACCGCTGCGACGCCTCGAGCAGGCCCCGGTACAGCACCAGGTCCGCTCGGGCCCTGTCGGCGGCCCGCGTCCCGGGATGCTCGCTCACGATCCTCTGGTAGAGATCCACCGCCCCGGCCAGGTCGTCCCGCTCGACGCGCTCCGCCGCCTGCCGGTAGAGACGATCCGCCTTCTGCTCGGAGCAGCCGCACGCGGCTAGCGACGCCGCGAGCGCAAGGACGAGCATCGCCGTCCCGATCGGGCCGTTGACACTCGCTACCCTCCGAACCATAATCCGGCCCCTCCCCGGCGCGCACCGCACGTCCTGACACCCGGTCTTCGGGGGCGCGCTCGCGATCCGGGCGGCAGGCTCACTCTAGATGAGCGTGATGTCGAGGGCAACCGAGATCCGGCGACTCGTGAGGCAGCTCGGGAGCCGCCGCGACTCGGTCGTGGAGGCGTCCCGGGTCAGGCTCTGCGCCCAGGGTCCGCGAGCCGTCGGCCCTCTCATCGAGGCGATCGAGGGGGGGAGCCCGAGGATTCGAGCCCAGGCCATCCCGGTTCTCGGCCTGATCCAGGACCCCCGCGGGCGCGAGCCGATCGCCGCCATGCTGCTCGATCGGGATCCCCGCCTTCGTGAGCTGGCCGCGAGGGCGCTCGCCTGGTTCCCCTCGACGCAGGCCGTGGCCGCGCTCGAGGTGCTCGTCCGCCGCGAGCGGAGCCCCGAGGTGCGGATCGCGGCGGTCCAGGCGATGCTCGAGCAGTACGCCTCGGGCCAGGAAGGCGCGCTCGGGGGCGTCCTCGGGCTCCTGTTCGATCCGTCCGAGGACGAGAGGGTCCGCGTCGCCGCCACCGCGCTCGTGCCGATGCTCCGGCCGCAATCCCGCCGGGGGATCCTCGGGCGGCTACGTCGCGATCCGGCCCCGGCGGTGGTGCGGCGGGTGCGGGAGCTGGAGTCGCAGCCCGACCGGCCGCGTGCGAGGGGGGCGACCGCCGTGCGCCGCCTCGCGCGGAGCCTTGCGGGCGACGACCACGCCGCCTGGAGCGAGGCGCTCCACCGTCTCGCCGCCGGCGGCGCGGCCTCCGTGGAGCCGCTCCTCGCCGAGATGCGCCGCCGAGCGCACGATCCCGAGTACTGCGCCCGCGCAGGCGTAGTCCTGAAGGCGATCGGCCCGCGCGCCGTCCGCGCGATCGCCGCGGCGCTCGACCGGGTGCGAGAACCGGTGCCCCTGAAGGTGCTGGTCGAGATCATCGGGGCGCTCGGCGACAAAGCGCTCGTCTACCGTCTCCGCGACGTCATCGCCCGGATCTCGGCGGACGCGGGGGGGGGCGACGACCGGAACGGGTTCGATCCGCTGCAACGGGTCCGCGCGATGGCGCACCTCGAGCTCGCCCGGATCGGGAGCCGGGTTGCCGTCGACGACCTCCACCGGATCCTCTCCGACCCGGGCCGCCGTCTCGAGAGCGAGATCCCCGCGGCGCTCGAGCTGATCGGCGCCCGCGACGAGATCCCCGGGCTGCTGCTTGCGTACTCGAGGGAGGACCGCTTCCTCCGCCAGCGAATCGGGGAGGCGGTCCGCGCGATCATGAGAAGGGAACGCATCCGCAGGCGCGACGCGATCTTCCGGTCGATGAGCGGAAGGCAGCGCCGAGCCGTCGAGTCGATCTTCCCGCAGTCCCGCCCGCGCCGTCGCGCGGAGGGCAGACGGGCCGGCGCTTGCCGGTAGGGAGGTCCGACGATGCCGAGGAAGCTCAACGTCCGGAAGCTCGAGATCGGGAGCGGGAAGAGGGTCTTCTGCCGCGTGGACTACAACGTCCCGGTCCGGAACGGCCGCGTCGAAGACGACACCCGGATCGTCGCCTCCCTGCCGACCTTGCGGCTGCTGGCGGAGAAGGGGGCCCGCACGGTTCTCGCGTCCCACCTCGGACGTCCGAAGGGGAAGCCCTCGCCGGAGTTCTCCCTGAAGCCCGTCGCCGAGCACCTCGCGACGCTCCTCGGCAAGCCGGTCGTCTTCGTCGAGGACTGCGTTGGAGAGGAAGCGGAGAGGAGGTCGCGCGACCTCGAGCCGGGGAGCTTCCTGGTCGTGGAGAACCTCCGTTTCCACAAGGAGGAGGAGGCGAACGACGCCGAGTTCTCGAAGGCCCTCGCGCGGCTCGGCGACGCCTACGTCAACGACGCGTTCGGCACGGCCCACCGCGCACACGCTTCCACGGCGGGCGTCCCGGGGGTCCTCAGGCCCGCCGCCGCGGGTCTCCTGATGGAAGCGGAGATCGAGCATCTGGGAAGGCTCCTCGAGAACCCCGACTCCCCGTTCGTCGCGATCCTGGGCGGCGCCAAGGTCTCGGACAAGATCGAGCTGATCGAGAACCTCCTCCCGCGCGTGGATCTGTTCCTCGTCGGGGGGGCGATGGCCTACACGTTCCTGAAGGCGTTCGCGAAGCCGGTCGGGAAGTCCCTCGTCGAGGAGGACCGGCTCGCGCTCGCCAAGACGCTCGTCCAGAAGGCGCGCGCCTCGGGGAAGGACTTCCTGTTCCCGGTCGACCACGTCGTGATCTCGGGCGGCCGGGACGACGCCCACAGGACCACGGAGGGTGTGGACATCGTGGGGGACGAGGCAGGGGTCGACATCGGGCCGAAGACGGCAGACCAGTTCTCGGCAAGGGTGAGCCAGGCGCGGACGGTGCTGTGGAACGGGCCGCTCGGAAGGTTCGAGGTCGAGGCGTTCTCGGGAGGGACCCGGAGAGTGGCCGAAGCTCTCGCGACGTCGCCCGCGGTCTCCGTGGTCGGAGGGGGCGACACCGCCTCGGCGGTGAAGAAATTCGGTCTCGCCTCGAGGATGACCCACGTGTCGACGGGAGGCGGCGCCTCGCTCGAGTTCCTCTCCGGCCTGCCGCTCCCGGGCGTCGAGGCTCTGGACGACGCGCCATGATCCCGGCCTCAAGGACCCCGTTCGTCATCGGCAACTGGAAGATGAACCTGAGCGAGCGGTGGGCGGTCGCCTTGCTGGACGACCTGCTCCCCGCGATCGCCGGGGCCCCGGAGGTCGACGTGGGTGTGGCGCCGGCGTTCCCCTGCCTGCGAGCCGCCGCCGACCGGATCGCGGGAACCCCGGTGCAGCTCGGGGCGCAGAACGCGCACTGGGAGGACAAGGGAGCCTTCACGGGCGAGGTCTCTCCGCGCATGCTCGCCGAGCTGGGGGTCGGCTTCGTCATCCTGGGGCACTCCGAGCGCCGGAACATCTTCGGGGAGACCGACGAGCGCGTCGCGCGCAAGGTGGCGGCGGTCCGCCGCCACGCGATGGTGCCGGTCCTCTGCGTGGGAGAGCAGGAGGGCGAGCGGGACGCGGGACGGACGCTCGACGTCGTCGAGCGCCAGCTCCGGATCGGCCTCTCGGAGATCCGTCCGGCGGACGGCGCCGAGATCGTCGTCGCCTACGAGCCGGTCTGGGCGATCGGGACCGGCCGGAGCGCCACCCCCGCCCAGGCGCAGGAGGTGCACCGGATGATCCGGGAGCAGCTGGCGTCGATGTTCTCCCCGCGGCTTGCCGGGACGACCCGCATCCTCTACGGCGGCTCCGTCACCCCGGCGAGTGCTCCGGCGCTGCTGAGCCTCCCGGAGATCGACGGCGCCCTGGTCGGAGGGGCCTCGCTCGACGCCGAGGCGTTCGCCGGGATCGTCGCGGCGGCGCGCTGAGCGGGCCGGCGGGTCGTGCGGGCGAGGAGGCGCCTCCCCGCGGGAATCTTGCGGCGCCCCCTGTCCGCTGCTAGACTGCGCGGGTTCGGGATCCGGGAAGCGCCCAGAGGGCACGAGACATGTCGATCCTCCTGTATTTCATCCACGTCGTCGTTTCGGTGATCCTGATCCTCGTCGTGCTCCTCCAGACCGGCAAGCGCGCCGATCTCGCGGGAGCGTTCGGCGGAGGGGGAAGCCAGACGGCGTTCGGGACGAGGGGTGCGGCGACGGTGCTCTCGAAGGCGACGACGATCGCGGCCGTCGTCTTCATGCTGACGTCCCTGGCCCTGTCCCTGATGTCGACGAGCGCCGAGCACGCGACGGGCTCGGTGCTGGAGGAGACACCGGCTCCGACGGCACCGGCGTCTCCGGACAACAAGTGATCCTCGGACGCCCCTCCGGCTCCGCGCCCCGGCGCGGCGCCGCGGGCCCGGTCGCCGAAGTGGTGGAATTGGTAGACACACCATCTTGAGGGGGTGGCGCCGCGAGGCGTGGGGGTTCGAATCCCCCCTTCGGCACCAAGCTCGTGGAAGGTCAGGCGCGCGCCCTCAGGGCGCGCGCGGCGTCTCAGGAGGACGAGGCGCGCTTGGCGCGCCGGGACGCCCGGAGCTTCCCGCGCCGTCTCGCCTGGTAATGCAGCGAGCACAGGCCGTGGGCGACGTGCCTGCGCCCGCAGCCGCGGACCGTGCACCTCCGGTCGGACCGCGGGCGGCCGACCCGCCGGATTCCCACCCGCTTCCCACCGGCCTCGATGCGGCGATTCATGCGGCGGATCTGCCGCTCGATCCGTCGCAAGCTCTCGCGGTCGGGGATCTCGCGTCGGACGCGCTCGAGCACCCGCTCCGCGATCGCCTCGATCATCTGCTTGAGGGCCGCTCCCGCCGTCGCCGGACGGCCTCCCCTCTTCCCACGCGAACCGCGCCGGGCCATAAGGCCTCCTCCTCCGGAGCCTCGGGGAGAGCCCCCGACTCCGAACCCATCCCCCCAGCCGGAGCACGATGATAGGAGCCTGCAGTGAGATCTGCAAAGTCGGTCCCGCCTGCTGCGCCGTCACCACTCGCTGTAGCGGGTCCCGTCCAGGGCCTCCCCCGTCGAGAGGCTGTACACGTCATAGACGTTCTCGCCTCCCCAGGAGTCGCTGTCCCAGTCGTCCTGGTAGGATCGCAGTCCCCACTCCGCCTCCCCGGTCATCGGATCCACCGGAACGCGGGGGAGGAACACGATCTTCTGCGAGATGGGCGACTGCGGGTCGCCCACCTCGACCCCCTCGACGAGCTCCTCGAGGTCTCGGGGGTAGAACATCTGCTCGACGTCGGTCTGCTCGATCAGGCCGTTCTCCGCGTACTTGTGGTAGAGATCGACCGCCCCTCGAAGGATCTCCAGCGTGCCGCGCAGGTGGGCTTCCCTCCGCCGCTTCTCGTTCCACCGCGCCAGGGGAATGATGGCCGTCGCGAGGATGGCCACGATCGCGACCGTGGCCACGACCTCGATGAAGGTCATGCCCCGCTGCCTGCGGGCTCCTCCGATCTCCGGCCCCTCGGTGCGCCACACGGGAAATCGCGCCTCCTCGATCAGTAGGTACGGTCGGTACGGCCCGAGCGTCCAGGCTCCCGAGGAGTCCGGTCCCCTCCCCTCCGGAAGAGCCTCTCGAACCAGCCGGCCACGCCGCGCCGGTGCATCTCGCACTCGTCCTCGGGGGCCGTCCCGCTCGCGAAGACCTCCTCGACGCGGTCCGGGCACCCCGCGACGGCCAGGAGCCCGGTCGCCGGATCGATCGTGACGCGCTCGATCCCCTCGGGCTCGGGAAACGGAGCGTCGGTCATCCGCCTCGCCCGGCGCATGAAGTCGACCCAGATCGGCAGCGCGCCGGAGGCTCCCGTCAGCCCCGTCGGGCGGTTGTCGTCCCGGCCGACCCACACGAGAGCGAGGAATCCGGGCGTGTACCCGACGAACCAGGAGTCGCGCGTGTCGTCCGTCGTCCCGGTCTTGCCGGCTGCGTTCCCTTCCAGGCCCAGCTCCCGGCTCGACGCCGCCGTCCCCCGGTCCAGCACTCCCCGGAGCACGTCGGTCAGAAGGTAGGCGGCCTCCGCGCTGACCGCCCGCCGCCGCCTCGGCTCCTGCCGCTCGATCCTCTCCCCGTCGCGCGTCGTCACCTCCCGGACGATCTCCGCCGATGTCCTCAGCCCCCCGTTCGCGAACACGCAGTAGGCGCTCGCAAGGTCGAGCGGCGTCACCTCGCAGGCGCCCAGCGCGAGCGAGGGATAGGGCTCGAAGCGCGGAAGGCCGCAACGCTCGGCCGTGCGCGCGACCTCTCGAAGCCCCGCGTGCTGGGCGGCGCGGACGGCGACGACGTTGAGCGACTCCTCGAGCGCCCGCCGCGCCGTGACGGGGCCGCGGAAGAGGCCGTCGTAGTTCGACGGGCGGTAGGTGCTCCGGCCCGCGTCGATCTCGAGAGGCTCGTCCTCGAGCAGGCTCGCCGGGGTCAGCGCTCCGCTCCTGCCGAGGACACCCGCCTCGAACCCGGCGAGGTAGACGAACGGCTTGAAGCAGGAACCGGGCTGCCGTCGGGCCTGGACGACTCGGTTGAACTGGCTCCGGCGGTAATCCCGCCCCCCGACGAGCGCGAGGATCGCCCCGGTCGAGGGATCGAGCGCGACCAGCGCCGCCTGGAGCGCCCCCCCGCCGCCCCTCCGGCTCGCGCGCCTCTCCTCGAGACGCGAGAGCCCCGCGGCGATCGCCTCCTGGGCGACCTCCTGGAGGAGCGGATCCACGGACGTGTAGATCCGAAGCCCCTCGCGGGAGAGCACGTCGGCCCCGTACAGCTCGGTCAGCTGCGTCCGGACCAGGTCCGCGACCCAGGGAGCGCGGGAGTGGCCGACCTTCTCGCCGGCGAGCCGCAGGGGTTCCCTGGAGGCCGCCCGCGCGTCATCCTCTGCGATCCATCCCAGCTCGACCATCGAGCCGAGGACCTGGCCCCGACGAGCGAGCGCGGACTCGGGGTGGACGAACGGGTTGTACCCCCCCGGGTTCCGGATGAGGCCGGCGAGGAGGGCCGCCTCCCCGAGCGACAGGTCGGAGAGGTTCCTCCCGAAGTAGAAGCGGGCGGCGGCGGCGACGCCGCAGACGGATACCGGTCCGCGCTGCCCGAGGTACACCTCGTTCAGGTACACCTCGAGGATCCGCTCCTTCGAGTACCGGAGGTCCAGGATCACTGCCATCAGCGCTTCGCGGAACTTCCTCCACCAGGTGCGCTCCGTGCCCAGGAACAGGTTCTTGACCGTTTGCTGTGTGATCGTGCTGCCGCCCTGGACGATCTTCGCCCGCCGCACGTCCGCCGCCGCGGCCCGCGCGACCGCGAGCGGATCGATCCCGGGATGCGCGTAGAACCTCGCATCCTCGGCTGCGAGCACGGCGCGCACGAGCCGGTCGGGAACCGCCGAGAGCGCAACGACGTCGCGCTCCTCCTGGCGCGGGCCCGCCAGCAGGGCGAGGAGCTCCGGCTCGATCGTGACCGACGCGACCGGGCGCCCCCCGTCACCGGAAAGCGCGCGGAGCCGGTTCTCCGAGAATCCGAGACGGACGCGGCCGGCCGCCGAGCGGCCCCACGGCCCCTCGGACGACCTGAGGTGCACGTCGATCGTCTCGCCGCGGCGCCGGAACTCTCCCGGCCTCGCCGGCGCTCCCTCGATGGACACGTACCCCGCGCGCGCCAGACGGCGGGCCACCGCCGGGGCGCTCGCGAAGGCGCCGGGCCTCAGCAGCAGGCGGTCCGAGTAGACCCGCGAGGGAAGGTCCCACAGCCTTCCCTCGAAGCGGGTCGTGATCGCAACGTAGAGATGAAGAGAGGCCGTGCCGAGCAGGACCGCCAGGACGATCGCCGCCGTCGCGAGGAGACGCCCCCGGCCGGGGCGCCCGCCCCTCCGCCGCCCCTTGCGGGAACTCTTCGGCACGTCGCGCGGGCGGCCAAGGCCTCTGTCCATGTGCGCACGCCCTCGCGGCATCTCCCGCGGGGAGATCCCCCGGGCTCACGACGGAGAACCCCCGGTCAGGCGGGGTGCGTTCCTCGCATCGTCTCCTTCAGGGGCTTCCCCGCCTTGAACGCCGGGGCGCGCATCGCGGGGAGATCGAGGACTTCCCCCGTGTGGGGGTTGCGCCCGGCTCGCGCCTTTCGCGCCCTCGCCTCGAAGGTCCCGAAGCCGCTGATGGCCACCTTCCCTCCGGCGAGGAGCTCCGCCGCGATGAGGCCGACCGCCGGATCCGAATCGAAGATGGCGTCGATGCATTCCCGGGCCTTCGAAACCGCCAGGCCCGTCCTCTCGGCGAGCTTGTCCGTCAACTCCGCTTTGTTCACGGTGTCCTCCTCTTCAGGGCACCAGCCGCATCTCCTGAAGCGACGAGCGGACGACGAAGATCCGGATGTTGTTGTCCTGCTCGTCGAGCGGGAAGAAGTAGAAGCCCGGGTCGGCATCCCCCCCCTCCCCGAGCATACCCCACATCGTCTCGCCGTCCAGGAACGTGAGGATCGCCTTCCGCCCGGATCGATGCGCCTCGTCGAACTGCTGCCGGGCCACGAAATCCCTGTTTCCCACGTAGTCCTTCACGTAGAAGAGGGCCTTCATCGCCTCCACCGACACGCGGCGGGGAACCCCTCCGCCCTCCGCCGGGAGCACGTGGAAGCTCCCCGAGCCGGGCTGAAAATCCTGGGTGACCCCCTTGTGAACGCTGCCGTCCTTCATGTGGACGACGATCTTGTTCTCCATGCCCACCCTCCGCGCCGGATGTCTCCGCGTCCGGCGCATCGTACCCTGGCCGCCCCCCCGGGGGCAAACGCGTGGAGCCCTTCGACGGGCGCCGACCCCCCTCCTCGGCGCCGCCGGATCTTGACCCGCCCCGGACCCCCACCTATGTTCTGGACAGGAGGGCCGGAGCGATGGAAACCACGTGCCCGTCCGCGCCCGCACGAGCCGCAAGCGGGGAGCCGATCCCGACGCAGGTCCTCTTCCGGCGACGGCGGTTCCTCGTCCACCGTCGCTACCAGCTCCGGGTGACGCTCCTGGTGGTCGGGACCACCCTGCTGCTGCTCCTCCTCCTGAACCTCAGCCTTCTCGCCTCCAACCACAGGAGCACGTCCGCGGCCCTCGAGGTGGCGCCCGAGCTGCGATCCTACTTCGAGGCCCAGGACCGGTTCCAGCTCGCGCTCATCCTCCTCGGCTCCGCGGCGTTCCTTGCGGGAGTCTTCCTGCTGAGCATCCTCGAGACGCATCGCACCGCCGGCGCCGCGTTCAGCATCTGCCGAGGGATCGAGGAGCTCGCCGGCGGAGACTGCCGCGCGCGCGTGCGCCTGCGACGCGGAGACAACCTCAAGGAGATCGGGGAGGCCGTCAACCGTCTGGCCGGCTCGCTCGCGCAGCGGACTCGCGACGAGGCCGAGCGCCTCGAGGCGATCTCCGCGCGCGCAGGCTCGCTCACCTCGCCGGAGGGGGCGGCGATCCGGGAGGAGATCCTGGAGATGGCTCGAGCGAAGCGCGCGCTCTCCGGATCGCCGTAGCCCACGCCGCCGCGCCGGGCAGGCGCAGCCGGATGCCGGCGGGCTCGCCGTCCTCGGCCCATTCGACGCGCAGCAGCCCGTCCCCCGCCCCAGGGCTCTCCTCGGACACGTTCCCGATCCGATCGAGCTCGATCCGGAACTCGCGCCGCGGGAAGAACCGCTCGAACCGGAGGTCGCGATCGGTGAGGAGCAGGGAGCCCCTCCCCCCGACGGACGGCGCGCCGAGAACCTCCACGAGGCGGACCTTGGCCTCGGCGCGAAGCGCGGGCCGGCCCGCCTCCGTGTGGCCGTCGACCGGCCGGCTCGCCGAGCGCACGACGACCCGCACGGCGAGCAGGAAACCCGCGACCATCGCCGCGAGCGGCAGCAGGAGCCAAGCGATCGCCCCGGAGCTCACGGAGCCGCCTCCATCACCGCGGGGTCGGCGAGCCCCGCCTCGCGAAAGCCTCGCGCGCGAAGGACGCACGCCTCGCATCGCCGGCACGGAAGGCCCCCGGGGCCGGGATCGTAGCAGGAGATCGTGCGTCCGACCGGAACGCCGAGATCCGTCGCGCGCAGCACGATCTCCTTCTTGCTCATCCGGAGCAGCGGAGCGTGGACGCGAAACCTCTCGCCCGCGGCGCCGGCCCTCGTGGCCGAGGCGGCGAGGGCCTCGAACGCATCGAGGAAAGCGGGACGGCAATCGGGGTAGCCGCTGTAGTCCACGGCGTTGACGCCGAGGAACAGGTCCCGCGCGCCGATCGTCTCGGCCCACGCGAGCGCGACCGCGAGCAGGACGGTGTTCCGCGCCGGAACGTACGTCACGGGGACCGCGCTCCCGATCGCCCGCTCCCGATCCGGCACCGGAACCGGGATCGAGGGGTCGGTGAGCGCGGAGCCACCCGGAAACGCCAGATCCACGAGCACGACGCGATGCGACGCCGCGCCGAGAGAGCCGGCGAGCTCCGCGGCCCGCTCGACCTCGACCGCGTGCCGCTGCCCGTAGCGAACGGTCAGCGCGTGCGCTTCGAACCCGTCCCGGACCGCGCCCGCGAGAACCGTCGCGGAGTCGAGGCCGCCCGAGAGCAGCACGACCGCCCTGCGCACCGGAACACCGCCTCCCCGCCGCGCACCGGCGCGGCGCTCCCTCACACCCCCCGGCTCCTGCCGGGCCAGAGGACCCTGTGCACCTGGATCTGGAGCCTCACCGGAAGGCGGTCCTCGAGGATCCACTCCGCGAGCCGCGCGGGGTCGAGGGCCCCGTGCACGGGCGAGAACAGGATCGTGCAGCGCGACGCCAGCTTGCGCTCCCGAACCTCGTCCGCCGCCCACAGGTAGTCCCGACGGTCCGCGATCACGAACTTCAGCTCGTCGCGCTCCCGGAGATGGTCGAGGTTCTCCCACCGGTTCCCCCGGGTCTCGCCGCTCCCGGGGCACTTGACGTCGATGATGCGAACGATCCCTTCCGGGACCTCTTCGATCGAAAGGCTCCCGCTCGTCTCGAGAAGCACGCCGTAGCCCCGCCCGAGGAGCGCGCGGAGGAGAGGCAAGGCGTCCGGCTGAAGGAGCGGCTCTCCGCCGGTCACCTCCACGAGGTCGCACCCGTAGCAGGCCACTCCCTCCAGGACCTCGTCCACGGACATCGCGCGCCCGTCGCGGAACGCGTGCGCCGTGTCGCACCAGACGCATCGGAGGTTGCACCCGGCGAGTCGCACGATCACGCACGGCCTTCCCGCGTGGGTCGATTCCCCCTGGATCGAGTGGAAGATCTCGCTGACCTGAAGCACCGAGGCATTCTACACACTCCGGGGACGCCCGCGGCTTCGGACGGCAGGTGACGCCCGCCGTCACCGGGATGCGCCGCGTGACGTCTGCGGACGGCGGCGCCCTCCGCTCCCGCAGCCGGGCTGCCGCGCGTATCCTGCTGACGGACAAGGCCTTGCCTTGCGCGGTTGCGAACCGGCCTCCAAGGAACCAACGTTGCAGCACGGAGGGCGCCCGCGCGCTCGGACCCGCGAGGGGTTCCGGTCCGCGCGGGACGAGGGAGACGTCGTGCCGGGCCTGCTGGACATGCAGGGGATCCTCACGGTCGCGCTGGCCGCCGCCGCGGGCCTGGTCGCCGGAATCCTGACGGGCCGGGGAGGACGAGAACGGGCCATGCGCGAGGCGGCCGCGCTGCGCGAAGATCTGGCCCGGACCGACCAGCAGATCCGAGAGCAGAGCCGCATCGCGGCCAAGCTGCGGAGCGAGCAGCAATTCCTGAAGAACCTTTCGATCTCCCTGCCGCGCCTCGTCCGGGAGCTGAACCGCGAGACCGTCGAGTTCCAGGACATCCCCCGTCAGATCCTCGACCTCGCCGGGAGCATCTTCGAGCCCGCCCAGATGCTCCTCTTCCTCGTCCGCTCTCCCGGCGAGGAGGGGCAGGAGGGGAAAGAGGGGAAGGAGCTGTTCCTGCGCGACCACCGCGGCCTCGGAGAGATTCCCGCGACGGCCACCCGCGTGCGGTTCGGCGAGGGGAAGATCGGCTGGGTCGCCGAGAACAAGGTCGAGATGGCGGACGACGACTGGCTCAACCTGTCCCGGACCGAGGGGCGCACGCTCGAGGACAACCACCCCGCCTTCCACCTGAGCCTGATCGGGCCGATCGTCCACCACGGCAAGGAGGACCACCTCCTCGGCGTCCTCTGCGTCGGCGAGCCGGCGGCCCGGCCGAAGGACGAGAAGCTCGTCTTTCAGATGATCACGAACCTCGGCGCGATCGCCTACCGGAACGTCCAGAACGTGCGCGCTCTCCAGAAGCAGGCCCATCACGACGGCCTGACCGGCCTGTTCAACAAGCCCCGGTTCATGGAGCAGCTCGGACAGATGATCTTCGCCTCCGAGCGCAAGGCCCAGCCGCTCGCGATCTTCATGTTCGACATCGACCACTTCAAGCACTACAACGACTCCAACGGCCATCAGGCGGGGGACGCGGTCCTGCGCGGCGTGGCGGAGGTTCTCCGCAGGAACCTGAGACCCCAGGACCTGGCGGGACGCTACGGCGGCGAGGAGTTCATCGTCGCGATGCCGCTCGCCGACGGAGAGCAGGCCCTCCGGGCCGCCGAGCGGATCCGCGAGGCGATCGCGTCGTGCCGCTTCCCGCACCGAGAGACGCAGCCCGGCGGGATGCTCACGATCAGCGGCGGCGTCTCGGTGTTCCCTCAGGACGGGACCAACAGCACCGACCTGATCGGCTGCGCCGACCGCTCGCTCTACAAGGCGAAGGCCGCGGGCAAGAACCGTGTGTTTCTCCACAAGACGTTCGAGATCGGAGACGATCCCGACGAGATGGCGAAATCGGACGAGGTCGCCCGCCGACTGGACTCCATCCTCGGGCAGGGGCGCTGACCCCGAGCCGGCGGCCCACCGTCGCCGATCCCACCCGCGCGGACGAGAAGCGCTCCGTGGTACGATTCCCCGGGGAATCGAACATGGGGCGAGACACGCAACCCGGCAGGCGCTCCGGCACTCTCCGCGCGACCCTCGCGGGGGACGGTCGCCCGGGGCCGATCGAGGAGAGGATCGGCCGCAGGCTGGTCCGGCTGGTCGATCCGGAATCCGACGAGGGCGTCGAGCTCCTCGGGTCGGGGGCGGTGGACATCATCGGGCCCGAGGGGGAGAGGTTCGGTCGCATCCCGGCCCACGAGGCATGGCGGCGCCTGAGGGAACGACTCGAGCGGCGGCTCAGGGATCCGTCCGCCGCGATCGAGGGAGACGCGCTGCGCGAGGGTCTCTCGCGCCTGACGGCCCGCTCCGGGCTTCGGGGACGGTCCTAGAGGCCTGCGGATCCTGCCGGCGCGCGGGCCCCGGGGCCGGTTTCAGTCCAGTCCCGCCTTGAGCGTCTTCTTGATCGCCTCGACGATGAAGTTCTGCATCGACGGCTCCTGGCTCCGGACGGCGGCGTACACGAGGCACGGAAGCTTCAGCGAGATCTGGACGCCGTTCTCGTCGAGCGTGTCGAGCCAGCGCGAGAACTCGTCCCAGGATTTGAACGACTTCGCCTCGATCGCCCCCTTCCGGTAGAGCTCGATCAGCGTCACGTCGTCCTTGAGGCGGAACAGGACGTCGCCTTCCTGGTAGTCGGAAAAGTCGCTGTACGCGAAGAACTTCACCTCGCCTGCGATCTGCTCCTTCCCCTTGATGGAGATCTCGGGCTCCTTGTTGCATCGCATCATGATGTAGTCTTCCTTGCCCTTGAAGTAAAAAGCGAGGATCGGATCCGTCCGCGGATTGTTGTCCGACGGGGTCTTCAGCGCCCGGTAAACCTTTCTCGCAATCTCGGCGTTCGTTCTATACATCCCTCATCCCCACACGTGGTTTGAAGTGTCTTTCGAATAGGCTGAGTATACGTTCAGACATAGCGTCGCTCAAGGCCGAAGGTGCCGACTCTGTAAGCTGGCGAACCCGGCCCCCAATCACCGCCAAGAATTCCTGCCGATCTTCGCGATGGCCGAAAGGAATTGGCAATAGATGGTCCAGAATACTTATATGCCTTTCGAAGTCCAGACATTGCCGCATGGCCTACAAAAACCTATGTTTTGCCGCCACGGGAGACCCCGGCTCGTTCGTGGGCCAAGGGGTTCGCCAGGTGGCGGACCTGGGGGCGGACGGCCGGAGACGGACGACGGTGACCCCTTTTCACGAGCTGCCGCGGCGCGCGAGGGTGTACGTCCTCGCCGTCGTCTGCGTGGGCGGAGCGGCCCTCGCCGCGGCGGTGACCCTCGCGCCCCCGCCGGCCCAGGGCGCCGCCTCGCTGTTCATCGTATTGGCGATCCTAGCCGGACTCGTGCGGGTGCCCGTCCCTGTCGGAGGTACGCTCTCTCCGGCCTATGCCTTCGTTCTCGCAACGCTGATGTGCTTCGGGTTGGGAGCCTCCGTAATCGCCAGCGTGGCCTCGGCAGTGATCGCGAGCACGGCACGTGCGTCCGGCCAATTCCGCGTCTCCCTGCATCAGGCTGCCTTCAATGCTGGGTGCGTCGCGCTGGCCTCTGGGCTGTCCGGTGTCCTGTACCTGGCTCTCGGAGGACCGATCGGAGAGATCGATCCGGTCCGACACTCCGCGACGATCTTGGCCGCATCGGCCGCATTCTCGGTCCTCAACATCAGCCTCGTCTCGCTGGCGATCCGCCTGTCGGGGCCGGGGGTGGCGGTACCGTCGCTCCGGGCGAACTTCGTCTGGTCGGTTCCGTCGTTCCTGGCGAGCGCATCGCTCGCCGTGCTCCTGGCCCTCCTCGTGCAGCACGAACATCTGGTGAGCCTCCTGTTCGCAGCGCCCTTCGTCTACCTGATGCACTCCGCCTATCGGGCGCGAGCGAGACAGGCGGAGGAGGAGAAACGCCATTCGCAAGAGACCGCGG
>CALMJU010000098.1 GCA_937864465.1 uncultured Acidobacteriota bacterium | reverse complement strand
GCCTCTCGGAGCTGCCCGCCCTGCTCGGCCTCGTCACTGGGTGAGGACGGCGGCGATCACGAGTCCGAACACGACGGCGAGGAATCCGGCCAGGAGCGCCACCGCCTTCGGATTCCCGAAGTTGATCGTGTAGCCGAGGCCGAAGCGGTGCTCGACCAGGATCGACGGGTCGTCCCGGTTCGCGTAGAACATCCCGAGCCACCAGTGCCGGTTGTCCGCGAGGCCGTCCGTCAAGGGGTTGTCCGGTCCGGCGCGCTCGAGGCGCGAGCCTCCCTGGCCGTAACGGACGGCGAGGTAGATCGTCCCGCCGAGCGCCCAGGCGACCAGCGCCCCTCCGAGGACCATCGGGGTCGCCCCGAGCCCCTCGCTCTCCCCCAGGCCGACGCGGATCGTCCCGAAGGAGATCGCGGTCAGCATGCCGGTCACGAGCAGGGACGTGACCGACAGGAACCGGGTCATCGCCGTGCGGAACCGCACCTGCGCCTCGAGCGACGCTCCCTCGTCGGCGCGCCGGAGCGCCCGCTTCGCGTGGGCGGTCAGCCACGCGATCCCTCCGAGGCCGATGCCCAAAGCGAGAGCGAGAATCGGCAGGAGCATCACCGTGAAGAACGATTTCTCCCGCCACGCGTCCGGCGCTCCCGACGGCCCGAAGTGGGTGGGCACCCGGCCGGGGAGGGCGTCGTAGCGGAACGCGGAGAAGGCGACCGCCGCGAGACCGCAGGCCGCGCCGAGCGCGAGAGCGAGGGAGGCGAGCGCCGTCGGGGTCCTCGGACCCGACGCGAGCGGGGCGACCGCCGGCGGCGGGGGCCCCGGGGGCGCCAGGGCGCGCGCCTGCCGGTAGGCGAGGAGGTACAGGCAGAGGACCCCCAGGGAGAGGAGAAGCGGCGGAGGCACGAGCGCCGCGGCGGGCTCGGGGCTCGCGGCTGCCAGGAAGGCGCTCGCCGCGAGTCCGGCGAGGAGGAGGGCGGCCATGCCGCGATACCATCTCCGGGTCAGCGCCTTCGCGTCGTCGCCCGCGGCGCGCTCCTCGCCGACGTACACGCCGAACAGCAGCCCCTTCCGGGCGATCCTCGGGTACAGGAGGAAGATCCCGCCCAGGAGGACCGTCTCGATCGCGGCCACGAGGAATGCTGCGATGCGGCTCATCCCCGGCTCCCCTCCCTTCCGCGCGCCCCGGCGAGCGCCGCGATCTCCGCCTCGGCCGCCCTCCGGATCTCTTCGGGCCGCATGCCGGCCTGTCGCATCCGCGCGAGGACGGACCGCAGCTCCTCGCGGAAACGCTCCCCGGCGTCCGCGCTCGTCTCCTCCCGAGGGGCCGCGACCTCCGCGCCGGAGCGGTCCCGGATCCGGACGAATCCCTCGTCCTCGAGGAGCCGGTACGCTCGGGCGACGGTGTTCAAGTTGACGCCGAGGTCGGACGCCAGGGTCCGGACCGGAGGGAGTGGGAAGCCGGGGGGGAGGTCGCCGCTCACGATCCGGGACCGGATCTGGCGTGCGATCTGCTCGTACACGGTGTCGCCTTGCCCCGATTCCAGCCGGATCGACAGGTCGCTCATCGATCCGATTGTATACTTCAAAGTATACAGAATGTCAAGGGGCGGCCTGTGGAAGCACCCCTTCTCGCCCCGATCTCCCGGGGAAATCGTCCCGATGCATTTGGGGTGTTACCTGGGTTGCACATACGCAACCCCCTTCTATCCTTTTCATAGCGCCTGTCATCTTTTCGAAGTGTATTGATCTCACTGGCGGTCCCGGGAGAACGGGCCTTCATCGTTCGCAAAGGGGTTGACCAGTGCAGAGGGAGCCGCGGCGGCGGGGGAGGCCGATGGACACTCGCGACGAACGTCGAGACCACGGGCCTCGGTTGGGGGGGGATGTGGAACCACAGGGAGAGATCCCCGGGAGCAAGACGTTCGGGGCGTATCTCCGGGCCGTTCGCGAGGGTCGGCGCCTCTCGCTCGATGCGGTCGAGGAGATGTCGCAGGGGTTCCCCGAACGCGTCACCAAGTCGCACCTGTCCCGCATCGAGAACGGGCTCGCGTACCCGACGTTCACGCGTCTGTTCGCGCTGAGCCGAATCTACGGGGTTCCGATCGCGTCCATGGCGGAGCGGTTCGACCTGGCGCTGCAGCGCGAGATGACCCCCCTCGATCTGCGGGTGAGGACGCCGCTTGAGGCGCTCGAGGACGCGCGGAAGCTGGTCACCTCGGGCCGCCATGCGGAGGCGCTCGCGCTGCTGTCCGCCGTGCTCGACGAGCGCCGCGCGAGGGCGGTGGAGCCCGGCGAGGCCGAGACGCTGGTCGATCTCCGTCTCTGGTACGTGGACTGCCTGCTGCACCTCGGACGGTACGAGTGCGCCAAGGCTGAGGCCGAGGAGCTCCTGGGCCAGCCGGGGGTCGCTCCTTCGCGGCGGCTGATGACGCTCGAGGCGTTCGTGATCTCGTGCTACCGCCTCGGGCGCTACACCGTCGCGATCATGGCTCTCGAACAGGCGTTCCGCGATCTCGAGAAGTCCGAAGCCCCCCCGAAGACGGCGGCCGACCTCGAGGCGATCCGCGGCAACGTCCTGACCGCGTCCGGGCGCACGGAGGAGGCGCTCTCGGCATACCGGCGCGCCCTCGGGCTCTACGAGGCGATCCCGCATCCGTTCGAGGCCTGCCGGATCCGGATCAACATCGGGTCGGCGCTGGCCGCCTCCGGCGAGAGGGAGGAGGCGTCGCGCGCGCTCGAACAGGCGCTCGCCGAGGCGGAGGCGGCGGGCTACGACAAGCTGCGCTCCTCCGCGCTCAGCGCGCTGGCGGCGGCCGCGTTCGAGGCGGGCGACCAGGCCGCGGCGGAAGCGTACGCGCTCCGATCGAACACGGTCGCGCGGCCGAGGGAGTACCTTTCCATCGTGTTCCGCAACTGCTATTACCTGTGGAAGATCGCGCGGGCGAGGCGCGACGAGGCGGCGGTCCGGGCGAACGAGAGGACGCTGCGCGCGTACGTCGGCCGCATCGAGGAGCAGATGCCGGAAGTAGAAGCTTTTCGCGCGTTCTCGTCGGGAGGTGAAGCATGAGCCCCCGCATCACGAAGCTCGCGGCGACGCTGGCGATCGGTCTGGCGCTCGCTCTTCCGGCGCTCGCGCAACCCCAGCCCACGACGAACTTGCCGACGGAGAGCACGGAGAGCAACGCGCTCGAGGCCGTCTATCTCGCCTGGCCTCCCGAGGATCCCGATCCGGTCCCGTGGGTCAGGACGACGCTGCAGGACGGCCGCCGCGAGGTCCTCTACGATTCCGGCGGGGATCTGCTGTCGATCGCCGTGCAGCGGCAGGATTCGGGACGCACGCTGGTCGCGTGGCCCCGGGCGGCGGGCAACGGTTACGACGTGGTCCTGAGCCGCTTCGAGGCGGGCTCGTGGAGCGAGCCCGTCGTGGTCGCCGGCACCTCGGCCGACGAGCGCGACCCCGCCCTCGCGGTCGCCCCCGACGGGACCGTGCACGTTCTCTACTCGGTGGCGGGTGAGCCCCCCCGCGTCTACCACCGGCAGGCGCCGCCCGACCTGTCCTCGTGGAGCGATCCGGTCGCGGTTTCGGGGCCGAAGGAACCGGCCGCCGGCGCGCGCGCGGTGTTCCACGGCGGGATCCTGCACGCCGTCTACGAGGTCGACGACTTCGGCTTCGGAAGCGCGCCGAAGAGGATCGTCGTGGCGCGCCTCACCCCGGGAGGCTTCGTGGCCGAGACCGTCGCGACGACCTCGAACGAGGGCCCCGTCCGGCCGGAGATCCACGCGGAGGGAGGCCGGCTCTGGGTCGAGTGGATCGATGCTCCGGGCGAGATCGCCTGGACGATCGAGGGGGCCGGCGAGCGCTTCGGCGCGCTCCGCTACGAGGGGTTCGACTCCGCGATCGAGCGGGAGATCTTCGCGCGCGGGAAGATCCGCTACGAGGCGACGGCGGGGCAGGCGGGCAGGTGATCTCCTCCTCGTGACCCGGAAGGCCCCGCTTCCTCGCGCGGGGAGACGGCTCAGGGCGTCTCGCCGGTCGGCTCCAGGCTGAGAGGCGGATCTTCTCCCGCCCGGATCCGGAGCCGTTCCGGGACCGTCCTCGCGAGGGCTCGCGCCACCCCGGCAGGCGAGCTCGGCATCGAGGCCGCGGCCCGCGCCCACCTCGCGGCGAGCCGGGGCTCCCCGCGGCCGAGCGCCGAGAGCGCCTGGAGGAAGGCGAGCGTCGCCCGATACTCGAGCCCATCGTCGGCCGCGCGGCGCTCGCCCGTGTCCAGCCGCCCGAAGAGCGAGCGCAGATGGCGCGCCTGCGCGACCTCGTACTCGACCTGCTTGCCGCCGCGCTCCATCCTCACCGTCGCGCTTCCCTCGTGGACGCGGTAGCGGGCCAGGACCTCGGGCAGAAAGACGAAGGGCCGCCGTCGCGCCACGCCGAGCCACGCGGCCCAGTCCTGGCTCAGCGGCATGTCTCCCGGGAACGGGTCGGCTCCGAGCGCCTCGAGCCGCACGGCCGTCGCCGAGGTGACGAGGACGTTGAAGCGGGCGAGCTGCGCGAAGGCGCGGACGGGCCGGAGCGGAATCCCTCGCCCGACCGTCGAGATCGCCCCTTCCGCGCCCGGGACCTCGGCCCTCCCGTACACGGCGCCGGCCTCGGGGAAGCGGGAGAAGGCGCCGCGGTAGCGCTCCAGGGCGCCCGGCTCGAGGACGTCGTCGGAGTCGAGGAACACCGCGATCTGACCTCCGGCCTCCCGGACCGTTCGGTTGCGCGTCGCCGGGGTCCCGCGGTGCTCGCCGCCCTCGTGCGTGACGGCGCGCACGCGCGAGTCGCGTCGCTCCCACTCCCGCGCCAGCTCGAGCGTTCCATCGGTCGAGCCGTCGTCGGCCAGGACCGCCTCCCAGTCGCGGAACGACTGGCGGGCGAGGCTCTCGAGGGCCTCGTCGAGCGTCGCCCGGGAGTTCCAGGCGGGAATGAGGACGCTGATCCGCGGCCGGCTCACCGACCGATCCTTTCCTTGAGCCACGGGAGCACCTCGTCGGCGACCGGCCGGTTGAGAAACCGCGCCGCGACGAGGTACGCGAGCCCGAGGACGGCTCCCGCGCCCAGGAGGTACGCAGGCGCCGGCAGGGAGGAGGGGCTCCAGCCGAGGAGGCGGAGAGCCGCGAAGGCGGCCGTGGCGATCCCCGCCGCGAGGAGCGTCGGCCCGTACATCCGCCGGGCATCGCCCACGCCCGCCCCGAGGATCCGGAAGAGCCACACGAGGTGGACCGAGAGGACGAGGGCCGTGACCGCCGCGAGCGCGACGCCGATCTCGAAGGCGGACCGGCCCGAGGTCACGCCCCAGGCGAGGACGGCCGCCACCGCGGCCACCCGGAGGACGTTGAGCCCGAACATCAGCCAGGAGCGCCCGAGCGCGAACAGGACGCTTCCGGTGAACCCGCCCGCCGCCGGCAGGAGGTTCATGAGCGCGAACGCGCGGCAGAGCGGGACCGACGGGGACCACTGGGGGCCGAACAGGAACGGGATCAGCGGGTCGGCGAGGAGGAACAGGAAGAAGAAGAGCGGCCCGAAGATCGCGAAGTGGACCGAGGCGACGCGGGAGACGGCCCGTACGAGGCGCGGCCTGTCGGCGCCGACCTCCGAGAACGCGGCGAACAGGGGGTCCTGCGCCGCCGCTCCGAGGAACGCGTAGGGGACCCGGGCGCGCGTGAACGCGAAGTAGTACTGGCCGAACACGTCGCGCGGGAGGTAGCGCCCCAGGACGACGTAGTCGAGGTCGTCGCCGAGAAAGCTCAGGAGGCGCGAGCCGAAGACGCCGGCTCCGAAAGGCAGCGTTCGCCGGACGCGCTCCCACGCGAAGCGGAGACGCGGCCGGAACCTCGCGAGGCGGAAGAGCACCGGGGTGGCGAGGAGCTGGGCCAGCGTCCCCGGGAGGACGAGCGCCCAGAACCCGGCCCCCGAGAGCGCGAGGGCGATCGCGAACGCGGCCGCGACGAAGCGCTGGGCGGTCTGGAGGACGTTGATCTCCTTGAGGCGCAGCGAGCGCTGCAGCAGGGCGCGCGGGACCCCGTTCGCGAGGCCCAGGAAGAGCGAGAGCGCGACGACGAGGACGGCGCCCGCGAGGCGCGGCTCGTCGTAGAAGCGCGTCAGCAGGGGAATCGCCGCGACGAGGGCCGAGGCCAGGAGCGCGCCGAGGCCGGCGAGCGCGACGAAGGCGCTCTGGGCGAGCGTCTCGATCTCCTCCCGCTCCTTGATCAGCGACTCGACGAGTCCTACGTGCCCGAGCCGGCCCGCGAGGTCGGCGAGGACGCCGGCGATGGCGGCGACCGCGAAGTCCTCGGGGGAGAGGAGCCGCGCCGTCACCAGGGCCGCCGCGACCCCCGCTCCCGCCTGGCCCAGCGTTCCCACGAGGCCCCAGGCGCCCCCGGCGAAGACGCGCCGGGTCAGCGTGCCTGGGGCGGGGGGAGGCGCCCCGCTCATCGTGACCGGCTCCCGCCGAGGCAGTCGGCGTAGATCGAGTCGTAGGCGCGGGTGACCTGCCCCCACTCGCGGCTCTCCTCCACGAAGGTGCGCGCGCGGCCGGACAAGCGCTCGCGGAGCCCGGCGTCGCGGCCGATCCGGACGCAGGCCTCGGCGGCGGCGGCGGGGTCGCCGGCGCGGAACAGGATCCCCGTCTCGCCGTCCGCGATCGTCTCGCGAAGTCCCCCGACGTCGCTCGCGACGACGGGCACGCCGGAGGCCATTGCCTCGAGCGGCTTGAGCGGCGTGACCGTCTCGCAGACCGGCTCGGGGAGCCTCGGAACGACGAAGGCGTCGAGGATCGAGTAGAAGCGCGGAACGTCGGACCGGGGGACGCAGCCCAGCAGGCGGAAGGACGCACCGAGGCCGAGATCCCCGATCCTCCGGGAGAGAGCCTCGCGATGCGGGCCGTCGCCGAGGAGCAGGAACGTCGCCCCGGGAAGCGCCTCGACGACGCGAGGCCACGCGTCCGCGATCACGTCGAGCCCTTCGAGCCTTCGCACGTGCGTCGCGCAGCCGAAGACGGGACCGCAGGAGACCCCGAGCTCGGCGGCGAGCGAAGCGTCTCGCGGGCGCGGCCGGTGGCGGCTCGTGTCCACCCCGTTCGGAACGATGGCGAGCTTCTCCCGGGGCACGCCCGCCGAGACGAGCGCGGCCTCGATCCCCCGGCAGATGGCGACGACGCGCCGGGCGTGACGGGAGGCGCGGGCGTCGGCGAGGGCCGCCTCCGCCGGATCGGCGGGGGATCCCTCCTCGGAGGCGGCGGACAGCTCCCACAGCCCGCGGACCTCGTAGACGAGAGGGGCCCCGAACCATCGCCCGAGAAGCCTCGCCTCCTCCACGAGGGCGGGAGGCGTGTGGACGTGGACCACCTGCGGCCGGCCCCAGGACGCCCGGATGCGGTCGCGGTAGCGGGCCATCGCGAGCGCGCGCCGGAGGCGCTCGGCCCCCCGGACGCCTCGCCCGGCGGCCCTCCGGAGGAGCCGCGAGAGCGAGGACTCCTCCGGCATGGAGAGGCGTGCGACCGCCCCGGCCGCGGCCCGGCCCTCCGGCTCCCGGCGCGCGCTTGCGACGAGCACGCGATGGCCGCGATCGGCGAGGGCCCTCGCGATCGCGTCGGTTCGCACGACGTAGCCTTGCTCCTCGGGGAGAGAGTGGCTGACGTAGTGCAGCACGGAGACCGTGGGATCAGGCACCGCACATCTCCAGCTCGATCGAGGCGGACAGCGGGTCCCTGAGGAGGGCGCCGAGCACGACGCGCGTCGCCCGCCGCGCCTCCCCGTACACGGGGTGGAAGGAAGCGGGTCCGATCGAGAAGTCCGTCCATCCTTGCCACGCGAGCGCCACGCTTGGGCCCTCTCTCGAGCGGAGCGTGCGTCCGGCGGCGTCCCACCTCATCTCGCCTTGGAACAGCAGCGTCGCGGTCGCCCGGAGGGCGCCCGGGCTCGTCACCTCGTCGAGGATGCGAAGCCTGCCGCCGCTCCTCTCGACCGTCCTCCGGTGCTCGACCGGACGCCCGGCCGTCCGGTAGCGCACGCGCCCCGCGACGCGAAGAGAAGAAGCGTCTCCCAGCATCTCGAGGATCTCCCCGCGGGGGAGATCGGACCACTCGAAGCGGCCCCTGCGCTCGGCCTGGGACGCGCCATCCACGGACACCGTGTTGTGGGCGGGGGTCGCGGTGCTCTCGTAGCGCGCCGCGTCGTCCCCCCCGTAGGTCGGCGTCCCGGGATCGACCAGCCGGACCCCCGCCGCGGGGGACCACAGCACCTGGAGCTGGTCCATGTGCGCGTGGGCTCCCTTTCCGGTCCCAGACGGGCCGCAGCGGAAGAGCAGCCAGTCGGCGCAGTGGCGTCCGGCCGCGCGATGGACCACGACCCCGCCGTCCGCGAGGGAGACCGTCCCCGCCGCGGGCGGGTCCCCGGCCTCGAGAGCGTCGAGCCTTGCGAGATCCTCGCCTCCCGCGACCGCCCGGAGCACGTCGCGGGCCCGCGGGAGGGCGCCCGATGCGAGCGCGCCCCCCTTGAAATCCGTGCGCCCGGTCATGGCCGCCGCGAGACCGAGGGAGACGCCGAGACGGTGCTCCGCCCGCGAGGTCCAGAGGACCGTGGCGCCGTCGTCGTCGCCGTAGCCGGGCAGGTCCGAGGCGGGCGCCGTCTGGAGGAGCAAGCACTCCAGCAGCCGCTCGGCCGCACGAACGAAATCCGCCGCAGCGCCGGGCGCGCCGGGCCGGAGCGCGAGCCCCGCCACGAGATAGAGATCGGCGACGAGCCTCGCGTACGCGGGGGCCCGCTCGACGTGGGACCCGTCGGGGAGGATCTGCCTCCCGATCTCCCCCCGCAGGATCTCGATCCCGGCGTCCCGGAAGCGCGCGGCGCCGGGAAGATCGGGATAGCTCGCCCCGATCACCGCGAGACCCGCGCCGTCGCCGACGAGGTGATTGAGCGCGCCGCGGTCGAGACGGCTCTCGACGAACGCCGCGTGATGCCACAGCGCCGCCCGCAGCGGGGCTCGCACCGCGGTCCAGGCGGCGTCTCCTCCGGGGGCCAGGACGCCGTCCGCCCACGCCCACGCGACGGCCCGGAGGGAAGCCTCGAGCCCGTTGTCCCAGTGGGGCCCGAGGAGCCAGCGATTCTGCTCGATCCAGCTCGAGACGTGGCGCGCGGCTTCCCCCGCGCCCGCGGGCCTCCGGGCGAGGTCGAAGAGGTGGCCGAAGCGGGACGGCTCCCAGACGCACTTCGGGTCCCCGGGTCTCGAGGGCCCGCGGAAGTCGATCCGGCCCGAGGCCCGCCCGGCCGGCCACGGGACGCCGTGGATCGGATCTCGCGCCCATTCCGGCGAGCCGTCGCCGCTGCGGGGGAGCGGCCACGTGCGCCCGAACGCGAGGACCTCCCATCCCGTCTCCGGCCAGTACGGCTCCCCCGCCGCCGCGGGATTCCAGGGCGGGACCCACGAGGGGGGAGGCCCGTCGCCGAGACCGGGGAGCGAGCCGATGCTCCTCCGCCTCCACTCCAGGAATGCGCTGCCGATCCGGCCGGGCCGGAGGAGGACGAGCCGCGGGCGGCCCCGCGCGGAGAAAGGACGCGCCGGGGATCTCACGCGCGCCCCGTCGGCGTCGTGGCCGCCGTCTTCTCGACGTGGCCGCGCCAGCCAGGGGGCGCCAGGAACGTGCCGTCGAGGACCGGCAGCGACTCGGAGGCGACCTCCCTCACGTCGCCGTCGTCGTCGAGCACGGCGCGCTCGGGGCCCGCCGCGGCCCCCGCGCGCTCCAGAAAGCGCGCGGCCTCGGCCAGTTGCGGAATCCGGGCGGGGTCGAAGCCGAGGATCGCCGCCGCGGCGCGGTCCACGGCGAACCCGTCCGTCCCGGCGAGGACGGCCCCGAGGGCCCGCGGCGTCGCGCGGTGGGGTCCCTCCCCCTCTCCGGCCACGACGGCATCCACGATCGCGAGCTGCCGTCTTCGCGGGCGCTCGACGAGGCTGCCGTCCGGGCCCGCGCACAGGAGGATGCGGTTCAGGTCGAGGATCGTTCGCCAGAGGACGTCGTTGCCCCACCAGTCGCCCCGGGTCTGCCCCTCGCCGCCGAGCGGCCCGACCCACCGCTCCCGCAGCGGATCCAGGACGTCGTTGTAGAGGCGGCCCGCGAGGCGGGACCGGCGAGACAGCACGAGATCCCGGTAGAGCCTGTCGGCGCGGCGCGAGAGGGCGAGCAGGGAGGAGGCGGCGGGGGCGGAGTACTCGCAACCCCCCCCGGCGGCGTGGCCGATCGAGTAGTGCGGGAGCAGGTTCTTGTCCCCCGCGACACCGACCAGGTTCTTCACGGCTCCGGTGATCCCCGCCTTCTTGTGCGTCTTGAGCTTCGGCACCGACACGACGAGATCGGCCTCGAGGAAGGTCCGGCTGATCTCGTAGCGGTTGACCTCGGCGGTGTGGCTCTCGTTGGTCCGCTTCCGGTCATAGTCCGCGCCGTAGAACCGGCCTCGCCCCGCGACCGGCGCGAGGGCGCTCGAGGCCCCGAGATCCACCGAGACGAACCCGCGGGGATCGCCGGGAAGCGCCCGGCGCGAGACGATCGCGCCGCCCCCGGCGTAGTCGGCGCGCTCGGGCCGGATGTCCGTGACGCGCAGGGCGTGGCCGAGGCGCTCGTAGTGGGCTCGAAGCTCGTGCCAGCCGAGCCGGGCGAGGAGGATCTCGAAATCGCAGTCGATCTCGGGCGCGTCGAGGACCGACACGTTCTCGAGCGAACCCTGCGCGAGGAGGAGGTAGTCGAGGATCGGCCGCAGCACCGCGGGGTGCGTGACGAGCTGCACGAGGGAGCCGGCGTGCTCGTAATGCTGGACGAAGTTCGGCTTGACCACCACCCGGGAGCCGGCGTCGATCAGGTCGCCCATCGGATTCCAGTCGGGCGAGCCCTCGCGGGCGCGATCGAGCCCCAGGAGCGCGAGCGCCCGGCGGACCATCGGGTAGACGGCGTTGCCGGGATCGGTCTCCGTGGCGCCGAGCCGCCGGATTTCCGGGTAGACCTCGGGGGGGTGGAACGCAGGGGCCGGGTAGGAGGCCCCCCGCCTCCTGACGACGACCGTGCGCGTCAACTCCGATCCCCCTCCTCCTCGCCGAGCCGGTCGGGATCCAGGGACGAGATGATAAACCGGTGCTTGCCCGAGGAGGCGGGGGGGATCGCGTCGCGCCGCTCGAAGCGGAGCGCGAGCGAGGTCCCGAGCTTCGCGCGCAGGTCGGCTTCGATGGCGGGCTCGTCCGGGGGAGGGGCGCCCGGGAGCGGCGCGTACTCGAAGACGACCGACCGGGGATCGTCCTGCACGAACCGGAACCGCTCGATGCCGTCGAAGACGCGCGAGTGGAAGTTGATCGCCGTCGCGGACACGAGCCTTCCCTCGGGCGTGACGAGGAAGTCCTGCGCCCGGCCCTGCTCGATCGCGAGGACCGGCATGGCCCTCCCGCACGGGCACTCCTCGCCGGTGAGGCGCCCGGCGTCCCCGGTGCGGTACCGCACCAGGACCGTCGCGCGGTTCCGGAACGAGGTGGCGAGGATCTCGCCCTGCCGTCCGGCCCCCCCCGCGTCGATCTCGAGGAACCCGTACTCGGGGAAGACGTGGAGCCGGCCGGCGGGGCACTCCCCGGCGGCGACGGCCCGCTCCGCGTGGCCGTACAGGTCCGACACCGGGGCCCGGAACGCGCGCCCGATCGTCTCCCGCGCCGAGGGGACCAGCAGCTCGGAGGAGGTGAACACCGCCTTGATCCCCTCGAACGCGACGCCGTCCGCCAGCGCGCGGCGCGCCAGGAGGAGGAGCGTCGAGGGATAGCCGCGCAGGAACGCCGGCCGGTGCCGCGCGAGGGCCTCGAGGTAGCCGGCGGCGCTCCTCCACGAGAGGTCGAAGCCGGAGAGCACGAGGCCTAAGCGCGGGTCGAGGCCGATCGCGCCCCCGTTCGGAGGGCGGATCCCGCGGCAGACCGCCGCGCGGTCGCCGAAGGCCACGCCGAACCAGCGCCAGTGCCGCCAGACGAACGCCTCCTCCCACCAGAGGACCTCGCGGTCTTGCCACAGGCCGACCGGCTGGCCCGTGGTGCCGCCGGTGGTCACGAGATCCGCGCGCCCGAGATCCGCGCGGGGATCCGTCATCTCGGAGAGGCTTCGCTGCAGGTCCTCCTTCGTCACCGGGGGAAGGCTCGCGAAGCCCGCCGGGTCCGCCAGGTCGCGCCGTTTCAGGCCCGCGCCGCTCCACAGCTTGCGATAGAAAGGGATGCGGTCCCAGGCCCGGAGGACCGCCTTCGTCCGGAGGCGCACCTGGCGGCGCTCGATCTCGCCCGGAGACCGCCACTGGCTCCTCTCGAGCCGCGCGATCCGACGCTCCAGATCGGGGGCCGTCCCGTACTGGAACGGTCTGTCGACCGCCCCGCGGCCGATAGGGAGAAGCCGTCGCCACGTCGACACGGGCCCTCCAGGCCGGAGGCTCACGGGTCGCGACGATCGGAGCGAGATGCCGGACCGGCGGGCCCTTCCGCCTCGCCGGAGCGGCGCAGCATCGACGGCGTCACGGGGCGATCCAGGAGGGCGAAGAACCGTTCCACCCGGTCCGGCCCGTTGCCGATGTGGGCGCGGACGAGGTCCTCGCCCACCGTGTAGGCGAACTCGTAAGCGCCGTACGCCCTCATGAACTCCACCGCCTTCCGGGCGCGGGGCTCCTCGAGGAGCCCGTGGCGCATCAGGAACGCCACGACCTCGTCCTCCGGCTCCCCCTCGTCGAGGAGCATCCTCGCCGCCTCGCCGCGCGCGTGTCCCAGTACCCGCCACGCATCCCGGGCCTTCTCCATCGTCTCGAAGTCCAGCCCCTCGAGCCCGGCGAGGGGAGCGAGGACGTCGCGCGCGAACGCGACGCGCTCCGCGCGCGTCGCCACGATCTCCTCGCCGACGTTCGCCGTCCCCTCCGCGATCACCGAGGTGGGGGAGTAGAGCGGGTATACCGAGAACTCCCGCCACCCGCGGCCGCGCACCAGCCGGTCCTCGAGGAGGATGTTCATCGTGTGGTGCCCCGGGTATCCCTCGTGGACGAGCAGCCCGAAGACGCGCGCCAGGGAGAGAGGGAGGTCCGTGTTGACCTCGATCAGGCTCGACAGCCCCCCCTCGTACCAGTTGTAGGCCCCCCAGGGCTTGTCCCGGACGATCGAGACGCGGAACGACTCGCCGGCCGGGAGCTCGCACAGGGCCGCGGTCCGCCTCCGCGCCTCCCCGAGGCAGGCGTCGACTACGGCGCGGAGCCGGTCGGGCGGGATCTCGAATCGCTTCTGGAACTCCTGCGCGCGAGCGGCCAGGTCGCCCTCGCCCGGCAGGATCGCCTCGAGCTCGCGCCTGGCCGCCTCGAACTCCTCGATGCCGTGCCGCGGGATCTCGATGTCGTAGAGATCCCGGGCCTCGCGCTCGAGAGGGATCCTCTCGCCACCGAGGCGCCGCACGAAGGCCTCGACCGCGGCGAGCTGCTTGACGAGGAATTCCCGCCGGTCCGACGGCGGCGCCGCCTCGGCGCGCGCGCGGAGTTCCGTCGCCGCCCGGAGGAGGTCCGCGACCGGTCTCGGCTCCCCGCGGGCCGCCTCCTCCTTCCACTCCGGCGGGCCGTAGTACGCGTCCACGTAGCCGGGGTCGTGGCGGCCGACGGCGAGTACGAGACGGACGTACTCGTCGGCGACCGCGTCGAGGGGATCCGAGCCTCGGCCGGGGGCCCGGCATCCGGAGCAGGCGACCACGGCGACGGCGAGGACCACGAGCGGGGCGCGCATGGGGTGACCCTCCTCGGGAAGCTTACAGGATCCACGCCGCGAAGTCCCTTCCGCCCGGGCGGGGGAGCGTGTAGGATCGCGGCACCGGAGGGATCACCGATGACCGCTCCTTGGTTCCCGTCCTACGACGAAGGTGTGCCGCACTCGCTCGAGTATCCCGAATGCTCGCTCCCGGATCTCCTGGACCGCGCGGCGGACCGCTACGCCGACCGCACCGCGATGACCTTCTATGTGGACCCGAAGCTGCCTCCCTCGATGATGACGTACCGGCAGTTCCGCGACCTGACGCTCCGGTTCGCGACCGCGCTGTTCCAGCTCGGCGTCCGGAAGGGGGACCGGGTCGCGATCATGCTCCCGAACTGCCCGCAGTTCGGCGTCGCCTTCTTCGGCGCGCTGCGCCTGGGCGCGATCGTCGTCAACACGAATCCGCTCTACGTCTCCCGGGAGATGCGCGAGCAGTTCGAGGACTCGGGGTGCGAGACCGTCGTCCTGCTCGACCAGTTCTTCCCGAAGCTCCGCGAGATCCAGGCGGCGACGAGGATCCGGCGCGTCATCGTGACCGACGTCGCCGCGACGCTCCGCTGGCACGCCCGGGCGATCGTCCACCTCGTGCAGCGCAGGCACGGCGAGTACGTGAAGGTCCACCGGCAGTCCGACATCTACCGCTTCGCGCACCTCCTCGCCAAGTATCCCCCCACTCCGCCGGGGGCCTCCCTCCGCCCGGACGACACGGCCCTCTTCCAGTACACCGGCGGGACGACCGGGACCCCGAAGGCGGCGATGCTGACCCACCGCAACCTGGTCGCGAACGCCTTTCAGATGCGCGCGCTGTTCCGGGACATGAAGGAGGGCGGCGAGGTGTTCATGGCCGCCATCCCGTTCTTCCACGTGTACGGGATGACGACGTGCCTCCTCTTCGCGGAGAGCATCGGCGCCGAGGTCGCGATGGTCCCGCGTCCGAGGCCGGTGGACACCGTGATGCAGGTGATCCAGAAGCGGAAGGCGACCGTGTTCCCCGGCGTCCCGACGCTGTACTCGGCGATCAACGACCACCCGAAGGTGAAGGATTTCGAGCTCCACAGCGTCCGGATCTGCGTCAGCGGCGCCGCCTCCCTGCCGGGCGAGGTCCAGGCGACCTTCGAGCGGCTGACGGGGGGGAAGCTGACCGAGGGGTACGGCCTGACCGAGGCTTCGCCCGTCACGCACATCAATCCTCTCTACGGGAAGCGGAAGGCCGGGAGCATCGGCATCCCGGTCCCGGGCGTGGACGCCCGCATCCTTGATCTCGAGACGCGAGAGCCGCTCCCGCCCGGCGGGGAGGGGGAGCTGGCGGTCCGCGGGCCGCAGGTCATGAAGGGCTATTGGGGCCGCCCCGAGGAGACCGCCCAGACGATCGTGGACGGCTGGCTCCTGACGGGCGACGTCGCGCGCATGGACGAGGACGGCTACTTCTTCATCGTGGACCGGAAGAAGGACATGATCGCCGCCTCCGGGTTCAAGATCCTCCCCCGCGAGGTCGAGGAGGTGCTGCTCATGCACCCGAAGGTCCGGGAAGCCGTCGTCGCCGGCGTCCCCGACCCCTACCGCGGCGAGACGGTCAAGGCGTACCTCGTGCTCAAGGAGGGGCAGCAGGCGACCGCCGAGGAGATCCTCGATTTCTGCCGGCTCCACCTCGCGGCGTTCAAGGTGCCGCGCCTCGTCGAGTTCCGGGCCGAGCTTCCGAAGACGATGATCGGGAAGTACCTCCGCCGCGTGCTGGTCGAGGAGGAGAAGGCGAAGCAGTCCTCCGGGCCGTGACCGCGGCCGGGGTTTCCGGGGGGCCGGTCGTGAAGGGCGTTTCCCGGGCGATTGTGACGGCGGCATCTCACGACCCTTGCTCCGATTCCTCGCCGCCCGCCGGCGGGAGGTTCATCCGGCGCACGAGATCCTGAAAACGAGGCTCGTCGAAGAGGGCATCCAGGCCCAGGCCGCGCACGCGAAGCCAGGGCACCGTACCCTGGTGGGCATTGTGGGCGGCCTCCAGAACTTGCAGAGCCGTGTCCCTGTCCCCAAGAGCCAGATAGGCCTTGGCCGCGAGTAGGGCAGTCGGAGAGTTCTTGTCGAGCATGGGCGCGATCGCCAACGCCTGATCCCGTTGTCCGGCGGCGACATAGGCCGCGATCAACTCCATATTGCCGAGCGCGGGATCCATCTCGGCGAGTCGCCGGGCCGCGTCCGTGGCGTCCTTGTGCATTCCCTTCTCGGAATACGCGCGCCGCAGGACGCAATAGCTCGGCCGGAAATCCGGGTCCAGCTCAAGCGCTCTTCTGGCTTCGACGATCGCCTCATCGTACCGGCCGGCATAGTTGTAGAGGCCGCCGAGCCAGCCGGTGTTGAGCGCCCGAAGCGGGTCGAGGTCACGGGCCAGCTTGTGTTCGGCGATCGCCTCGTCCAGGCGGTCGAAGAGGGCCAGGTACCACGCATAATGGTAGTGGGTCATGGCCAGACTGGGGTTGAGCTCCAGGGCGCGCTTGAAGAGCCGCTCCGCTTTCTCCCAGTCCCATTCGTAGTAGAGGGCGGCCTCCGCCAGCGCGCCCGCGGCCTCGGCCATATCGGGATCGAGCTTGAGTGCTTTTTCGGCCGCGGCTCTGGCCCGGGGGTAGACTTCGGCGCTTTCGGCGCCGCCGTGGCCGAGGGTGATATATCCTTCGGCCAGGCCGGCGTAGGCCAGGGGCTCCGCAGGGTCGATCTCCACGGCCTGATGGAGAAACCGCATGCCCTTCTCGAAGCTCTCCGGGTTGTTCTGCGACACGTAGAACATCCCTTTGAGATATGCGTCGTAGACGTCGGGATTGACGGTCTTGCCGGGGGCTAGACGCGTCCGCTCGGAAGGGAGCAGCTCGAGCGCGAGCTCCTCGGCCACGCCCTGTGCGACCTCGCCTTGCACCCCCCTGAGGCCCGAGAGATCTTGTTCGAAGGTGTCGGCCCAGACCTGCGTCTGGTCATCCACCTTGATCAGTTCGGCGGCGATGCGGACGCGGTCGGACCGGCGTTCGGCGCTGCCCTCCAGGACATAGGCGACCCCCAGCTCGCGGCCGATCTGGTCGATCGGCGTATCGCCCTTCTTGTAGCGCAGGACCGACGAGTACGCGATGACGTTCAAGCCCGACGGATTGAGGCGTCCGAGCTGGGTGATCATTTCCCGTGTGAAGCTGTCGTTGAGGTACTCCTGTTCCGCGTCGCCGGTGAGGTTGGCGAACGGCAGCACGGCCATCCGGACGGCCGAAGGAGGCGAGGGCCTGCGCCCGAGAAGCCGGTCCCGGACCCCTCCGACGTTGAGACCGAAGAGAACGATGAGGAGGATGCCCAGGGCGGAGGCGAGAAGAGAGGTCGCATTCCATCCGAAGATCCTTCTCCCGGTCCGTCGCTTCGCCTTGAGCGGCCTGAGCCCTTCGGCCACGGCCGCGAGATCGCCGCAGACCTCCTCCATGCTCTGGTAACGGTTCCTCGCGTCCTTGACGAGGGCCGTGAGGACGATCTCGTCCATTCCGGAAGGCAGACCTGGTCGAACCGTGGACGGCGGCCTGGGCGCCTTGTGAAGGATGGAATGGAGGACCGTCTGGTCGTGGTCGCCCGTGAAGGGAAGCTCGCCCGTGAGCATCTCGTAGAGGACCACCCCGAGCGACCAGACGTCGGTGCGGTGGTCGAGCTCTTCGCCCCGGGCCTGCTCCGGGGACATGTAGGCCACCGTGCCGAGCGTCGTCCGGCTCTTCGTCAGCGACGATCCGCCGCGGAGCTTGGCCAGCCCGAAGTCCATGACCTTGGCCCGGCCCTTGTCCGTGACCATGATGTTGGCGCTCTTGACGTCCCGGTGGATGATGCCCTTGCCGTGGGCTTCCGCCAGCCCGGCCGCGACCTGGCGGACAATCTCCACGGTCTCTTCGGCGCTCAGCGGCCCTCTCCTGACCCTGTCCCTGAGCGTCTCGCCCTCCACGTATTCCATGGCGATGTAGGGCCGGCCCTCGCTCTCCCCGACCTCGTGGATGACGCAGATGTTCGGATGCGACAGGGCCGCGGCCGCCTGGGCCTCGACGAGGAACCGCTCCTTCGGCTCCGGCGCGTCCGTGAGGTGCGGCGGGAGGAACTTCAGCGCGACACTCCGCTTGAGCTTGACATCCTCGGCCCTGTGGACGACCCCCATCCCCCCGTGGCCGATCTCCTCGAGGATCCTGTATTTCCCGGCGATGAGCGTTCCGGCCTTCGGGACCAGCAGAGGAGTCTCCAGGGTCCTGGTGACGGAATCGCCGTCAGCGCGGGCACCCGCTCCCGATCCCAGCGGCGCAGCGCAGTTGCCGCAGAACTTCGAGTCGTCCCTGTTCTCGGCGTGGCACGTGGGGCACTCCATGCGATCCTCACCTGTGCATGGGCGCTTCTATCGGGATTCTACGCCCCGTGAACAACGCTGCGTCAACCCGGGCAGGGCGGAGTCTCGGGTCTTGGTGCCAGCGGGTGGAATCGAACCACCGACCTAGGGATTATGAGACCCTCGCTCTAGCCGCTGAGCTACGCTGGCATTTCTCGAAAAGCGCGCCGTAATGTAGCCGCTCGGCCCGGAGAGCGTCAAGGCGCGGGCGGCGGGATCCAAGTAATTAAAGTTCGGCTATAATCCGCCCCGGCTCGGCCCCCGCCGCAGGCGAGGGGGAGCGCGAGGTCGCCATGCCGGCGCTCGAATGCGTGACGTGCAAGAAGACCGAGGACGAGACGGCGCTGCACAAGTGCCCGATCTGCTTCAGGTACTTCTGCGACGAGCACGCCCACCACATGAGCGGCCGCGCGTTTTGCAGCCAGCCCTGCGCGGAGTTCTTCTTCTTCGAGCCCGAGGAGTAGGAGGCGCCGTGGCTTCCGCGGTCCGGCGGCCTCCGGTGGCGCTGTTCGACCTGTACTCGCGGCGACCGGTCGCGGCCTCCCGCTCCTCGGTTCCGGCGAAGGCGCGCGCCCGCGCTCGCGCCGCGCGCGCCGAGGAGGCCGATCTCGCCATGGAGCGGATGCGGCGGATCGCCGCGGAGCTCGGCCGGGAGTTCGGGCTTCGCGCCGCCGTCGTCGAGGCGGAGCGCGAGGGCGTGAACGGACACTACGGCGCCTGCTTCGAGGACGGCACGATCCGCATCCGGCTGCGGCACGCCGTGACCGGGCGGCTTCTCAAGGAGTCGAGCCTCGTCGACACGCTCTGCCACGAGCTGGCGCACCTGCGGCACTTCGACCACTCGCCGGAGTTCCGGGACCTCTACTTCCGGATCCTCGAGGAGGCGCGGGCGAGGGGGCACTACCGGCCGGGACCGGAGTGGCGCCTCGAGCAGCGACCGCTCTTCGGCGACGAGCGGTGCGGAACGGAGGCCCGGCAGGGCGCCGGGGGGCCCTGAGTCGAGAGGAGGTGTCCCGATGCTGAAGCTCACCTACCACGGCCACGACTGCTTCGAGCTCGACGACGGGAAGCACCGCGTCCTCGTCGACCCGTTCCTCACAGGGAACCCGCGCGCGGACGTGGGGCCGGCGTCGTTCGGGAAGCTCGACGCGATCCTGATCACCCACGGCCACGGCGACCACATCGGGGACGCCGTCGCGATCGCGAAGAGGACCGGCGCCCTCGTCGTGTCGAACTTCGAGATCGTCAACTGGTTCGGCGCGAAGGGGTGCAAGGGCCACCCGATGCACATCGGGGGCGGCCGCTCCTTCCCGTTCGGGCACGTCAAGCTGACGATCGCGCACCACGGATCGACCGGGCCGGACGGGGAGCCGCTCGGCAACCCGGTCGGCTTCGTCGTGACGATGGGCGGGAAGAAGGTGTACCACGCGGGGGACACCGGCCTCTTCCTCGATATGACGCTGATCGGGGAGCAGTGGGGGCCGCTCGACGCGGCGCTCCTTCCGATCGGCGACAACTTCACGATGGGCGTGGACGACGCGGTGCGGGCGGCCGAGATGCTCGGCGCGCGCGTGGCGATCCCGATGCACTACGGGACGTTCGACGTCATCGAGGCCGACCCAGCCGAGTTCGTCCGGAAGGTCGAGGCGAAGGGGCGGAAGGCGGTCGTCGTGAAGCCCGGCGGATCGCACACGCTCTGACACCGCGCGCGCCGCTATCGGCTTCCGGCTACTTCGCCCTCTCCAGGTAGCTCCCGTCGGCCGTGCTCACGCGGACCGACTCCCCCTCCTCGATGAACGGAGGGACCTGGACGACGAGTCCCGTCTCGAGCTTCGCGGGCTTGCGCTGGGCGGATGCGGTCGCGCCCTTGATTCCCGGCGAGGTCTCGACCACCTTGAGGTCCACGGCGGAGGGGAGCTCGACGCCCGCGGGCCTCCCCTCGATCCAGTCCATCGTGATCATCGCTTCCGGGACGACATAGGACATCGCGTCGCCCAGCACGTCCTCGTCGAGCGCGACCTGCTCGTACGTCTCGGTGTCCATGAAGTGGTAGCCGTGCTGGTCGTGGTAGAGGTACTGCATCTGCTTCGTGTCGAGGGCCATCTTCTCGACCTCGTCTTCGGAGCGGAAGCGGACCTCTACGCTCGCGCCGGTCCTCACGTTGCGGAGCTTCGTCTGCACCATGCCCCGCCAGTTCCCCGGCGTGATGTGCTGCATGGAGAGCACGCGGTGCGGATCGTTGTTGACTCGGAGGATGTTCCCCTTGCGGATCTCGGTCGCCTTCATCTTCTGCCCTCGTCCCGGCTCGAGGCCAGGATCTGAAGTTGGGTGTAGGCGGGCAGGATCTTCTTCTGGTCCTTTCCCGCGAAGCGGATCGTCAGCTTGAGGGCCTTCCCCTCTCCCTCCCGGCCCACGATCCGCCCGCTCCCGAAGTGGGGATGGACGACGGTCGCGCCGACGGCGTAGCCGTCCGCCGGAGGGGGGCCGCCGGCCGTCGGGAGGGGAGCGGCCGCGCGGGCCGTCGCGGCGCGGGCCGCGGCGCGGGCCGCGGAGGAGCCGACCGGAGCGCTCCGTCCGTACGGGAGCGCGAGCACCGGCTCCCCCAGGCGGTCCCAGTGCAGGGGGGCCGCGACCGGACGGAGGAGGTCCTCGGGGATCTCCGAGAGGAACCGGGAAGCGGAGCAGGCGCCGGGCTCGCCCTGCGTCCGCCGCACCCGCGCCCACGTCAGCAGGAGCCTCTCCTTTGCGCGCGTCATCGCGACGTAGCAGAGGCGGCGCTCCTCCTCGAGATCGTCGTTCGAGCCCCGCGAGCGGACGTGCGGGAAGAGGTTCTCCTCGAGGCCCGCCAGGAACACCACCGGGTACTCGAGTCCCTTCGCGCAGTGCACGGTCATCAGCGACGCGCCCGGGCGCGACCCGACGTCGTCGGCGTCGGAGACCAGGGCCGAGCGGTCGAGGAACCCCACGAGCGAGCCGTCGCCGGACTCGTCCTGGTACTCCGCCGCGGCCGAGACCAACGCCCTCACGTTGTCCATCCGGTCGGCGCCCTCTCCCGGGTTCGCGCGCGCAAGGTGCGCGGCGTAGTCGAGGCTCCGCACGAGGTCCTCGAGCAGGAGGACCGCCGGCTCGCTCGCGGCCCGGCGGGCGAGATCTCCGGCGAGATCGAGGAACCCCCGGAGCGGCCGTGCGGAGCGCGGCGACACGAGCCCCTCCTCGAGCGAGAGGGCGGCGGCGCTCCCGAGCGGGATCCCCCGGGCGCGCGCCGTCTCCTCCACCAGCCGGAGCGTCGCCTCGCCGATCCCGCGCGGCGGCGTGTTGACGATCCTCCGGAACGAGACGTCGTCGGCGGGGTTCGCCGCCAGCTTCAGGTAGGCGAGGAGGTCCTTGACCTCCTTCCGCTCGTAGAACCGGACCGACCCGACGACCTGATGGGGGATCCCGTGCGCCCGGAACGCCTCCTCGAGCAGCCGGGACTGTGCGTTGGTCCGGTACAGGACCGCGAAGTCTTCGGGGGGGCGCGAGGCGGACATCTCCTCCACCCGCTCCGCGATCCAGCGCGCCTCGGCCCTGTCGTCCGGGGCGGCGAGGACCTCGATCGCGTCCCCGTCCGGGTTCGCGGTCCAGAGCGTCTTCCCCTTGCGCTTCGCGTTCTTCGCGACCACGCCCCCCGCGGCGCGCAGGATCGTGCCGGTCGAGCGGTAGTTCTGCTCCAGCCGGATCACCCGCGTCCCGGGGTGGTCGGCCTCGAACTCGAGGATGTTGCGGATGTCGGCGCCGCGAAACCGGTAGATCGCCTGGTCCTCGTCCCCGACGACGCACACGTTTCCGTGAACGGCCGACAGCGCCCGCACGATCTCGTACTGCGGCCGGTTCGTGTCCTGATACTCGTCCACCAGGAGGTGCCGGCAGCGCCGCGCGTGGCGGGCCGACGCCTCCGGGTCCGATCGGAACAGGAGAAGGAGGCGGAGAAGCAGGTCGTCGAAGTCCAGCGCGTTCGCCCGGCGGAGCGCCTCCTCGTAGAGCCGGTGGATGCGGGCCTGGATCCTGGACTCCGGGCCGAACGCCGCCGCCTCGACGTCCTCGACGCTCCGCATGGCGTTCTTGGCGCGGCTGATGCGGGCGAGCGCGAGCCGGGCCCCGGGGAGCGCGTCGTCCTGGCACTCGCCCCGGAGGATCCTGCGCACCGCTGCGAGCTGGTCGTCCGTGTCGTAGACGTCGAAGCCGGGCTCGAGGCCGGCGGCGCGCCCCTCGCTCCGCAGGATCCTCAGGCAGAAGGCGTGGAACGTGCCGATCCACGCCCCGAGCCCCGCCTTCCCGAGCAGCCTCTCGGCGCGCGAGCGCATCTCCCGCGCCGCTTTGTTGGTGAACGTGACCGCGACGATGCGGGACGGATCCTCCCCCCGGTGGAGGACGAGCGAGGCGATCCGGTGGGCGATGACGCGGGTCTTGCCGGAGCCGGCGCCGGCGAGGACGAGGAGAGGACCGTCGCCGTGCGTGACGGCGTCGCGCTGGGCCGGGTTCAGCCCGTCGAGGACCTGGTCCGGCCGGGCGCACTCCTCCCCCGGACTTCCAGCCATCTCGTGCGGCTCCGGTGGACTCAAGGCTCTCTCCCGCGCAAGTCCCCGGCATTGTAGCAACGCCCGCGCGAGGCGGCCCGTCCCGGGCCCGAGGCTCACTCGACCGTGACGCTCTTCGCCAGGTTCCGGGGCTGGTCCACGTCGCAACCCCGGAGGAGCGCGATGTGGTACGCGAGGAGCTGGAGCGGCAGCACGAGGAGGAGAGGCGCGAGCATCGGGTGCGTCTTCGGCACGAGGATCACGAAGTCGGCGCGCCGCGCCAGGTCCTCGTCCTCCTCGTCCGTCACCGCGATGACGACGCCGGAGCGCGCCTTCACCTCCTCGATGTTGGCGAGCATCTTCTCGTACACCGCATCGTGCGGGGCGAGCGCCACCACCGGCATCGACTCGTCGATGAGCGCGATCGGCCCGTGCTTCATCTCGCCCGCCGGATACCCCTCGGCGTGGATGTACGAGATCTCCTTCAGCTTGAGCGCTCCCTCGAGCGCGATCGGGTAGTTCACTCCGCGTCCGAGGTAGAGGAAGTCGCGGTGCTCGCAGAAGGTCTTCGCGATCTCCCGGACGAGCCCGTCGGAGACGAGGTAACGCTCCATCTGGACCGGGACGTGGTAGAGGTGCCGGACGAAGTCGCGAGCCTCGGCCTCGTCGAGCGTGCCCCGGACGCGGCCGAGCTTCAGCGCCAGCAGGCACAGGGCGACGATCTGGCTCGTGAACGCCTTCGTCGAGGCGACTCCGATCTCGGGGCCGGCGAGCGTATAGATCGTGCCGGTGGCCTCGCGGGTCAGCATCGAGCCGCGGACGTTGCAGATGGCGAGCGTTTGCGCTCCCTCGGACCTCGCGTAGCGCTGCGCCGCGAGCGTGTCGGCGGTCTCGCCCGACTGGCTGATGAAGATCGGGAGCACCCGGTCGCCGACGATCGGCTTCCGGTACCGGTACTCCGACGCGTAGTCGACGCTGACCGGGATGCGCGCGAGGTGCTCGAGGAGGAACTTGCCGACGTGCCCTGCGTGCCAGGACGTTCCGCAGGCCACGATGACGGCGCGCTCGGCGCGCCGCAGGGACTCCTCCTGGACCCGGAGATCCGGGAGGAGCACCTCCGCCGACTCGACCGACACGCGATTGAGCAGCGTGTCGCGCACGGCGCGCGCCTGCTCGTGGATCTCCTTCAGCATGAAGTGCCGGTATCCGCCCTTCTCCGCCATGATCGGATCCCACGGGATCCTCGTCGGCGTCCTCGGCACCGGCGTGCCGTCGGTCCGGAAGAACTCGGGGCCCTCGGGCGTGATCACGACGGTCTCGTGATCGTCGAGGAAGACGACGTCCTTCGTGTGGCTCAGCACCGCCGGGATGTCCGAGGCGACGAACCATTCCCCCCGGCCCAGCCCCACGACGAGCGGGGGGCCCAGCCTCCCGGCCACGAGCGTGCGGGGCGCGTCGGCCGAGAGCGCCACGAGGGCGTAGATCCCGCGCAGGCGGGGGAGGACCGCCCGGAAGGCCTCCGCCAGCCCCTCGCCCGTCTCCTTCATCCGCTGCTCGAGGGCGTGGGCGACGATCTCCGTGTCGGTCTCGGTGACGAAGCGGTGGCCGAGCGCTTCCAGCTCGTGCTTGAGCTCGAGATAGTTCTCGATGATCCCGTTGTGGATCACGACGAGGCGGCCCGTGCAGTCGCGGTGCGGGTGCGCGTTCTCCTCGGTGGGGCGGCCGTGCGTGGCCCAGCGGGTGTGGCCGATCCCGTACTCCCCCCGCAGCGGGCGGTCGGCGATCACCTTCTCGAGGTCGCGGAGCTTGCCCGCGGCGCGCCGGATCGCGACGTTACCGTCCTCGTCCACGACGGCGATCCCGGCGGAGTCGTATCCGCGGTACTCGAGGCGCCTCAGCCCCTCGACGAGCACCTCCACCGGGTTCTTCGGGCCGATGTAGCCGACGATGCCGCACATACCCCCACCCCCCGGTTCCGCGCGGGCGCGCGGGAAAAGAATATAGTGCGGAATCGCGGAAGAGGCCCGCCGCCCGGAGGGGCGGCGGTTCCCGCCGGCAGGCGGCGGGTCAGCGCTTTCGCGGGCGGCGCGCGACCCAGCCTTCGATGTTCCTCTGCTTCCCGCGCCCGATCGCCAGGGCGCCCGGGGGCACGTCGTCGGTCACGGTGGAGCCGGCCGCGACGTAGGCGCCCTTGCCGACCCGGACCGGAGCGATCAGCTGCGTGTCGCTGCCGATGAAGACGCCCGCGTCGAGCGTCGTCGGGTTCTTGCGGACGCCGTCGTAGTTGCACGTGATCGTCCCGGCTCCGATGTTGCAGCCCGGGCCGATCGTCGCGTCGCCGAGATACGTCAGGTGCATCGCCTTCGTGCCGCGCCCCAGGCGGGACTTCTTGACCTCAACGAAGTTCCCGACCCTGGAGCCGGTCTCCAGGACGGTTCCCGGCCTGAGGTGGGCGAACGGACCCACGACGGCCCCGTCGCCGAGCCTCGCATCGTCGAGGACGCAGTGATCCCGGATCTCGACGCCGCGCCCCGCCGCCACGTTCCGCAGCCGGCATCCCGGGCGCACGACCGTGTCCTCCCCGAGCACGCAGGGCCCCTCGATCACGACGTCCGGCCAGATGATCGAGTCGCGCCCCACGCGCGCGCGCGGGTCGATCCACGAGCGGGCCGGGTCGAGGAGCGTGACGCCGCGCTCCTGGAGCGCCTCGGCGGCGCGGGCGTACAGCGCGGCGTTCGCGCGGGCGAGCTCCGCGCGCGTGTTGACGCCGAGGACCTCCTCGGCCTCCGGGTGGAGGACGGCGGCGACCCGCTTCCCCCGCGAGAGCAGCCGGTGCACGGCGTCGGTGAGGTAGTACTCCCCCTGCGCGTTGTCGGGCCGCGCGGATCGCAGGGCGGCCAGGAGGGAGGCGCGCTCGGCGCAGTAGATCCCGGCGTTGATCTCGCGGATCTCCCGCTCCTCGGGCGCGGCGTCGCGCTCCTCGACGATCCGCGCGACGCGGCCGTCGCGGTCTCGCACGACGCGCCCGTAGCCCGACGGGTCCGGCACCCGCGTGCTCACGAAGGTGAGAGCCGCCCCGCTCCGCCGGTGCCGGGCGACGAGGGCGCGCAGGGTCGAAACCCGAACCGCGGGGACGTCGCCGCTCAGGATCACGAGGGTGGAGCTCCCGCCCCGGCGGAGGAGAGGGGCGGCCGTCACGACGGCGTGCCCGGTGCCCCGCTGCTCCGACTGGAGCGCGAAGAGGTCGCAGAGCCCCGCGAGTGCCTCGCGAACCTCGTCCGCCTGGTGCCCGACGACCGCGACGAGCCGCGCGGGTCGGAGGGCCCGGGCGGCCTCGGCGACGTGGGCGACCATCGGACGGCCCGCGACCTGATGGAGGAGCTTGATCCGCCGGGACCGCATCCTCTTGCCGAGGCCGGCCGCGAGAATCAGCACGTCGACGCGCCGCACGGGCCTTCTCCCCCGGTCACTCGCCGGCCGGGTCCATGACGTCGATGAAGACCGCCTCGTCGCGGATCCGCTCGAAATCGGAATCGTTCGCCGCCTGGTGCCGGCAGGAGGCGTCGAGGCGGATCGCCGTCCGGAGATCCGACGCGGCCGCCGTCGCGTTTCCCTGGAGCGCCCGGGCCGCGGCCCTCGCGTACGCGTAGGCCGCGGAGCCGGGATCGGCCGCGACCGCGCGGTCGAGGAGGCGGATCGCCTCGTCGAGCCTTCCGGCGTTCGCGTGGACCACCCCCTGGAGGTAGCACTCCGCCGGCGCTTCCGGCTCTCGCGTTTCCGGAGCGAGCTTCCGCTCGCAGATCGTCTCGTACGTCCGCGCCCGCTCGAGGAGCTCCGGCTCGCGCGGGTTCGCCACCCGGAGGGCGCGGAACTTCTCGAGCGCCTCCGCGTACGCGCCGGCCCGGAGGAGGCCGACTCCCGCCCCGAAGTCCCGGACGGCCTCCTCGTAGGCCGCGGAGTGATGCGGCCTCGGGGCCGCTTCGGCCTTCGCGCGCTTCGGTGCCGCCGCCTTCGGTTCCGGCGTCTTCTTCTTGCTGGTCATGCGGATCGTTTCCTCCTCCCCGGCGGGACGCGAGCGGGGCGTCCCGACGGCCGGGGACCTCGCGGCGTGCCGCACCTGGGACGAATGCGCCATCATAGCGGCCCGGGGGTGGGGATTCAACCGCGGCCGGGCCCGGGGGGCTCCCGGGCGGCGCGGGCGGAGGGCGGCGGTGGAAGGTTACGTGGCGCTCGGCAGCAATCTCGGGGACCGCGAAGGGCACCTGCGGCGCGGCCTCCTGGGCATGGCGCGCCGCGGCGTGCTGCCCGTGTCGCTCTCCTCCGTCTGGGAGACCGAGCCCGTCGGCACGGACGATCCGCTCTGGTTCCTCAACATGGCCGCGAGGGTGCGCACGCAGCTCCGCCCCCTGGACGTGTTGCGGGCCCTTCTCGCGGTCGAGGCGGAGGCGGGGCGCGTCCGCCGCGGGCGGAACGCGCCGCGCGAGCTCGACCTCGATCTCCTGACGCTCGGGGCGCTCCGGAAGAAGGGGCCGCTCCTCACCCTGCCTCATCCCAGGATGTGGGAGCGGAGGTTCGTGCTCGCCCCGCTGGCGGAGCTGGCGCCCGGCCTCCGGAACCCCCGCACCGGCAGGACGATCGAGCGGGAGCTCGAGGAGCTTCGGGACCGGCACGAGGTGCGGCGCCGCGGCGAGCTTGCCTTCCCGATCGGCGGACCCGTATAATCGCGCCCCTTCGGCGGGAGCACGATGAAATTCCGGTCGATCGCGGTGGAAGGTCCCATCGGTGTGGGGAAGACCTCGTTCGTCGAGCTCCTGGCGAAGAAGATCCACGCGCACAGCGTCCTCGAGAAGGTCGACAACCCTTTCCTGCGGGATTTCTACCGGGACAAGCAGGGCTCCGCGTTCCAGGCGCAGCTCTTCTTCCTCCTGTCCCGCCACCGCCAGCTCCTGGAGCTCGGGCAGCGGGACCTGTTCCACCAGGTCACGCTGTGCGACTACATCTTCCCGAAGGACAAGATCTTCGCCTACCTGAACCTCGACGACAGCGAGCTCCTGATCTACGACAAGCTGTACGCGATGCTGGAGCCGCAGGTGCCCAAGCCCGACCTCGTGATCGTCCTGCAGGCCTCGACAGCGAAGCTGATCGAGCGGATCAAGCGCCGGCGGCGCGACTACGAGGCGGAGATCAGCGAGGCGTACGTCAACGAGGTCAACAAGGCGTACAACTACTTCTTCTTCCATTACAGCCAGACGCCCCTGCTCGTGATCGACACGACGGAGATCGACTTCGTGCACCACGAGGCCCACCTCGACGAGCTCGTGGAGCAGCTGCGCAAGATGGACCGGGGCGTCCAGTACTACCGTCCCCTGGGGTCCCCGGGCTGAGCCGCCCTTCCGGCCGAGGTCCCTCGACCGTCTCCGGACGGCGGGGAGAAGAGGAGGCCGCGTGAATCCAGACAAGACGCAACCGTCCCGGATGACCGTGCCCGCGTTCCGCGCCCGGAAGGGGAGGGGGGAGCCCCTCGTCGTGCTGACCGCCTACGACGCGGGCGGAGCGATGGCCGCCGAGGAGGCCGGCGTGGACGCCCTCCTCGTCGGCGACTCGCTCGGGATGGTCGTCCTCGGATACGAGAGCACGCTCAGGGTGACGATGGACGAGATGCTCCATCACGCCCGTGCCGTCGGCCGGGCGAGGCGGCGCGCGCTCCTGATCGCCGACATGCCCTGGCTCTCCTACCACCTCGGCCCGGCGGACGCCGTCCGCAACGCCGCGCGCTTCGTCCGCGAGGCCGGCGCCGACGCGGTCAAGATCGAGGGGGGCGCGGAGCGGATCGAGGTAGTCCGGGCGCTCCTCGGCGCCGGCATTCCCGTGATGGGCCACCTCGGTCTGACGCCCCAGTCGGTCCTCCACTTCGGCGGATACCGGGTGCAGGCCCGCGACGCCGCCGCGGCGGAGGCGCTCCTCGAAGGGGCGAAGGCGCTCGCGTCCGCCGGCGTCTTCTCGGTGGTCCTGGAGGGCGTTCCCTCGCGGGTCGCCGCCGGCGTGACGCGCGAGATCCCGGTCCCCACGATCGGGATCGGCGCGGGGCGCGCGTGCGACGGGCAGGTCCTGGTGGCCCACGACCTTCTCGGGGCGCTGCCGGGCCCCGTGCCGAAGTTCGTCCGCCGTTACGCCGACATCCACGCGTCCCAGGTGGAGGCGATCCGGCGGTGGGCCTCGGACGTCCGCGACGGGAGCTTCCCGTCCGACGAGGAGTCGTACGAGTGACGGCGTGGGATCCGGCGGAGCGCCCGTAGGAGGACCTCATGGACATCGTTCGCCGCGTGCACTCGATGAAGGAGACCTCGCGACAGGTCCGGGCGAAGGGCCGCAGGATCGGCCTCGTGCCGACGATGGGCGCCCTCCACGAGGGCCACCTGAGCCTCATCCGGCGCATGAAGGAGATGGCGGACTTCGTCGTCGTGTCGGTGTTCGTGAACCCGAGCCAGTTCGGTCCGGGCGAGGACTTCGAGGCGTACCCGCGCGATCTCCCGCGCGACGCCGACCTCTGCGCCTCCCTGGCCGTGGACGTGCTCTTCGCGCCCGAGGAGGGGGACCTGTATGCCGAGGGGGCCTGCACCTGGGTCGAAGTCGAGGGCCTGTCGTCCCGGCTCGAGGGGGCGAGCCGCCCCGGTCACTTCCGGGGCGTCGCGACGATCGTGCTCAAGCTCCTGAATGCGGTGCAGCCGCACGTCGCCGCCTTCGGCCAGAAGGACGCCCAGCAGGCGATCCTCCTCCAGCGGATGGCGCGGGACCTGCTGCTGGACGTGGAGATCGTGGTGCTCCCGATCGTGCGCGGGGAGGACGGCGTCGCGCTGTCGAGCCGCAACGTGCGCCTGTCGGCCGAGGAAAGGAGGGCTGCTGCGGCGATCCCCCGGGCGCTGCGGGCGGCGGAGGCGGCGATCGAGACCGGCGAGCGCGAGCCCGCCAAGGTGATCGAGGCGGCGAGAGCGGTGCTCGAGGCCGAGTCGCTCCTCCGCGTCGACTACGTGGATCTCGTGGACACCGAGACCCTCCAGCCCGCGGCCTCGATGGAAGGGGAGAGGCTCCTGTCGGTGGCCGTCTTCGCCGGGAGGACGCGCCTCATCGACAACACGGTGATCACGGTCTGAGGCCCCGCACCCGGGAAGCGAGCGGGTTCCTCCCCGGGGCGCCCTCCGGCCGCGCCTGCTAGACTGGTACATGCCGGGAGCCCAGCCCCGGGGCGGGCGACCCGAGGGAGGAAGATCCCGAGATGACCCGAGAGATGCTTCGAGCCAAGGTCCACCGGATCACGGTCACGGAGCGGAACGTCGAGTACGAGGGGAGCCTGACCCTCGATGCCGGGCTGATGGAGGCATGCGGCATGCTTCCCTACGAGCGCGTCGAGGTCTACGACGTCGACAACGGGAACCGATTCGCGACGTACCTGATCGAGGGGGAGCGCGGCGGAGGCGCCTGCTGCGTGAACGGCGCGGCGGCGCGGCTCGTCGAGGAAGGCCACAAGCTGATCCTGGCCTGCTACGCGTCGATGGACGAAGCGAGGGCCCGCGCGCACCGTCCGAAGGTCGTGCTCGTCGACGCGGCGAACCGCATCGCGGCGACCAAGGACCACGAGAGGCCTGGGGTGCGCGTGCGCGCGTGACGCCCGGCGTCACTCGCTCCCGGCGATGCTCAGCTCGCGCAGGAGCAGCGACGGCGCCCCGCCCCCTTCGGGAAAGAGCCTGAGGTCGGACCCGACCGCCTCGACCGAGGCGAGGAGCTCCAGCAGGTTCCCGGCGAACGCGAGCCGGTCGACCGGCGGCCCGAGGCGGCCCCGCTCGATGAGGCGTCCCGAGCCCCCGAGCGAGAAGTCTCCCGAAATCGGGTCCGCGGTGTGGAGGCCCATCACCTCGGAGATCCAGAGACCTTCCCCCGCCCGCTCCACGAGCGTTCCCGCGTCCATGTACCCGGGCTCGAGGACCAGGTTCATCGGGGCGATCTTCGGCGGCGACGCGCACCCCTCGCGAACGGTGTTCCCCGGCGTGCCCGCGCCGGTCTTCGCGGCGGAGTACGCGTCGTGGAGGAACCCGGCGAGCCTCCCGCCCTCGATCAGGACGGTCCGGCGCGTCGGGAACCCCTCTCCGTCGACCGGGCAGGAGCCGTAGGCGCCCGGCAGCCGCGGGTCGTCGGCGAGAGTCACTGCGGGGGAGGCGACGAGCATCCCGAGGCGGCCGGCGAGCGGCGACGTGCCCTTGAGGACGCGGCGGGCCGAGAACGCCGGGGCCAGCGCGTCGAGCAGGCCGGAGACCACCTCCCTGTCCAGGACCACGGGAAAGCGCCCCGTCCGGGCGGGCGCGCTGCCGAGCTTGCCGACCGCGCGGGCCGCCGCCTCGCGGCCGACGCTCACCGGGTCGATCCCCCCGGGACCGAGGGCGTGCTCGACGAAGTGGCCCGTCTGGGACGACCCGTTCTCCGAGGCGATCGCGTCCACCCAGGCCAGCGCCCGGCCCAGCCCGTATCCGGCCGTCGCCCCAGCCGAGGTGGCGAGGGAGACCGTGCCTCGGTAGTCGGTCACGATCGAGCGCCGCGTCGCGCGGACTTTCGGATCGAACGAGAGCGCCGCGGACTCGATCGCCCGGGCCGCGTCGATCCGCCGGGAGATCGGGACCGTCTCCGCCTCCGGGTCCTCGTTGGGGAACGGGAGCGGATCGGCCGCGCCGGGCCTGGGCAGGCGCCAGGCCTCGTCGCGTCCGCCGTGGCGGGAGAGCTCCGCCGCGAGGGCGGCAGCCTGTCGGACGGCCCCGCTCGAGAGATCCGTCGTGAACGCGAACCCGACCTTCCCGTCGCGGAACGCGCGGATGCCGATTCCCCGGTCGCTCCGCTCCTCGACGCTCTCGACCTTCCCCTCGCTGACGGCGACCCGCACCCGCACGCCGTCCTCCGCGTACACCTCGCCGTCGAGCCCGAGACCGCCGAGCGTCTCGAGAGCCAGTCCGGCCGCCGTCTCCCTCCCGCTCATCGGGCCTGCCCTCCGACGACGATCCCGGGGATCCTGAGGGTCGGCTGCGCGTCCGAGACCGGCACTCCCTGCCCGTCCTTCCCGCACGTGCCGACCTGGAAGCCGAGATCGTTTCCCACGCGGTCGATGCGCGCGAGGACGTCGGGGCCGTTCCCCGTCAGGATCGCGTCCCGCAGCGGCTCCATGATCCGGCCGTCGCGGATCCGGTACGCCTCGGTGCAGTGGAAGACGAAGTTCCCGGAGACGATGTCCACCTCGCCGCCGCCCATGTCGGTGACGAAGATCCCGTCGGGGACGGAGGCGACGATCTCGCCGGGGTCGTCCCGCCCCGGGGCGATCATCGTGTTGGTCATCCGGGGGATCGGAAGGTGGCGGTACGACTCTCGCCGCCCGTTGCCTGTCGGCTCGGCCCCGGTCAGCGCGGCGGTGCGCCTCGAGTGCAGGAACCCCCGGAGGACGCCGCTCTCGATCAGGACGTTCCGGCGCGACGGGGTTCCCTCGTCGTCGATGCCGAACGAGCCCCTGCGTCCCGCGAGCATCCCGTCGTCGATCACCGTCACGACGTCCGACGCCACCTTCCGCCCCACGCACCCCGCGTACACGGAGAGCCCCTTGAGCACGAAGTCCCCCTCGAGCCCGTGCCCGCACGCCTCGTGCACCATCGTGCCTCCCGCCTCGGCGGAGAGGACGACCGTGAACGTTCCCGCAGGGGCGGGATCCGCCGTCAGCTGCAGGCAGGCGACGCGCGCCGCCTCGCGGGCGAGGCGCTCCGGCGGCTGGGCGTCCAAGATCTCGAAGCCCACCGTGCCCGAGGCGGACTTCGTGGCCGACTTGATCAGCCGGTTCTCGCGGGCGACCGCCGTCACGGACATGGACGTGTACACGAGCCGGTCCTCGGCGAGGAGCCCCTCGGAGCTCGCGACCAGGATCGAGCGCTCGCTGTCGCGGTACCGCGCCTGGACCTGCACGACTCGGGAATCGTGGGCGCGCGCGGCCTCGTCGGCCCGCACGAGGGCCCGGACCTTCTCCTCCGTCGGGACGGCGGAGGGATCGATCCCGAGCGCCGCCGGCGAGGCGACCGGACGCCTCGCGAGGAGAGGCACGGCCCGCGCGGAGCCGCCCGGCTCCGTCGAGGCCAGGTCCGACGCCATCGACAGCAGCGCTTCGGGGGCGAGATCGTTCCCGTTCGCGAACGCGGTGACGCCGTTCCTCACGATCCGGAGGCCGACTCCCCGGTCGACCCCTGCCGACGCTTCCTCGAGGGATCGGTCCTCGAACGCGAGCGCGACGCCCCGCAGCGACTCGCAGTAGATCTCCGCGAAGTCCCCCCCGCGGCGCAGGAGACGCTCGAGGACCGCGCGGGCGAGGTCGTCGGGGATCACGGGTTCCTCCGGCGGCGGACGCGAAAGCCGGATTATACGCGGCGGGGCCCCGCGGCGCCGCCTCGGGCCTCCTCGAGGAGGGCCTTCCACACCGCCTCGACCTGCGCGCGCGTTTCTTCCATCGGGACGTCGGTGTCGACGACGTGGTCGGCGGCGGCGAGCTTCGACTCGAGCAGGGCTTGCGCGCGGATCCGCTCGAGGGCTTCCTCGAGCGCGAGGCCGCGCTTCCGGAGCCTCGCGACCTGCGTCTCGATCCGGCAGCGGAGCACGATCAGCCTTTCGAGCCGGCGGTGGTAGCCGCTCTCCACGAGCAGCGCCGCGTCCACGACGGCCACCGGCGCGCGGCCCTCGCTCTCGGCGGCCGCGATGCGCCTCTCGATCTCCGCGATGACCGCCGGGTGGACGATCGCCTCGAGGTCGCGGCGGGCCCCGGCGTCGGCGAAGACGACGGCCGCCAGCGCCCGCCGGTCGATCTCCCCCGACGTCCCGAGGATGCCCGGGCCGAAGCGGGCGACGGCCGCTTCGAACGCCGGCCGCCCCGGCTCCAGGACCTCGCGGGCGATCCGGTCGGCGTCCAGGACGAGCGCGCCCATCTCCTCGAGGAGAGCGGAAACCGCGCTCTTTCCCGAGGCGATCCCTCCCGTGAGGCCGACCCGGAGCACGGGCGCGCCGCCCCGCCGCTCATCCGCGCCGGGCGACGGCCAGACGCGCCGCCTCGAGCGTGTTCTTGAGCAGCATGGCGATCGTCAGGGGCCCGACGCCCCCGGGCACCGGCGAGAGCCAGGAGGCGCGGGCGCCGGCCTCGACGGGGTGCACGTCGCCCGCGAGGGTGGAGCCGCGCTCGCGCACCGCCCGGAGCCGGTCCGCATCGTCGCCGAAGATCCGCCGGCACTCCGCTTCGTCCGTGATCGTGTGGATCCCGACGTCGACGACGACCGCGCCGGGCCGGACGAACTCGCCGGTCACCATCGCGGGCCTGCCGATCGCCGCCACCAGGATGTCCGCCTCCGCCGCCACGGCCGCGAGGTCCCGTGTGCGGGAGTGGCAGACGGTCACCGTGCAGTGCTCGCGGAGCAGGAGGATCGCGAGCGGCTTCCCGACGATGTTGCTCCGCCCGAGGACGACCGCGCGGCGCCCTGCGAGCGGGATGCCGTGGCGCTTGAGGAGCTCGACGATCCCCGCCGGCGTGCACGGCACGAAGCCCGGGAGACCGATCAGGAGGCGCCCGGCGTTCACCGGATGGAAGCCGTCGACGTCCTTGTCCGGGTCGATCGCCTCCAGCACGCGGTTCGCGTCCACGCCCTCGGGGAGGGGAAGCTGCACGAGGACGCCGTGGACGGCGGGGTCGCCGTTCAGCCGCCGGACCGCGAGCAGGATCTCCTCCTCGGAAGCCGAGGCCGGCATGCGCACGACGGCGGATCGCATGCCCGTCTCGGTCGCCGCCTTCTCCTTGCCGCGGACGTAGACCTGGGAGGCGGGATGGTCTCCGACGAGGACGACGCTCAAGCCCGGCGCGATCCCGTGGCGGTCGAGAAGGTCGGCGCATCCGGCAGCCAACTCCTCGCGGATCTCCCGGGCCGTCTCCTTCCCGTCGAGCTTCTTGGCTCCGCCCTGGCTCACGCCTTCCTCCTCACGGCCTGCCGTCGGCGCGGCGGTACGCCGCCTCGACCGCGACGCTCTCGCCGCTTCCCGTCGTCGCCCCCACGGCCGCCCGGAAGCGCCTGGTCTCGGCCGGAAGCCTCCGGAACGGGAGGAGCCCCTCCGCCCGGGCTCCCGGGGGGAGCACGACCTCGCCGTCGAAGATCGCGGACCGGGCGGCGACGTACTCCGGCGGGGGCTCTGCGCCCAGGACCCCGTACGCCTCGACGACGTCGGTCCACGCGACCGGAGAGCGGACGTCGTGCTTCCCGAACTCGAGCCGGGCGGCCTGCGGCTGGAAGACGACATCCCCGTTTCCCCGATTCGCGACCCGCACCCGGAACACCACGAAGCCGGAGGGGAATCCCGGAGCGGGGGCGAACGGGTCGCGGGCCACGCCCGCCCTCTTCAGGAAGGCGGCCCGCTCCGCGTCGCCGAGGAGGACGAGATCGATCGAGCAGCCGGCCCTCTCGGCCTCGTAGACGCCCTCGCGGGACGGGCGATCTCCGCGGGCCTTCCCGTCGGGGACGAAGCGGGCTCCCGGATCCCCGCCCCGCGCCCCCCCGACGGCGAGGACGACGGCGACGGCGAGGGCAGCGCGCCGCCCCCGCGGCGGAGTTCGCAGGATCGTCACGGGCGCAAGAATAGCACCGGCATGGGAGGGCCCGAGGATCGACCTCCCGAGGCCGCGGATCTACAATGCCCGGTCTTCGGACGGGACGGCCATGGCGGCGACCGAGATCGTCATCCGCGGCGCGGCGGAGCACAACCTCAAGCGGATCGACCTGACGCTTCCCCGGAATCGATTGATCGTGATCACCGGGGTCTCGGGCTCGGGGAAGTCCTCGCTCGCCTTCGACACCCTCTACGCCGAGGGGCAGCGGCGGTACGTCGAGTCTCTCTCGGCCTACGCCCGCCAGTTCCTCGAGCAGATGGAGAAGCCGGAAGTCGAGTCGATCGAGGGGCTGTCGCCGGCGATCTCGATCGAGCAGAGGACGACCTCGCGCAACCCGCGGTCCACCGTCGCCACGGTCACCGAGATCTACGACTACCTCCGCCTGCTGTTCGCGCGGGCCGGGACGCCGCACTGCCACCGATGCGGGAAGCCGATCGCCTCGCAGACCGTCCAGCAGATCGTGGACGCCGTTCTCCGGCTCCCGGCCGGGACGCGCATCCAGGTGCTCGCGCCGATCGTGCGCGGGCGGAAGGGGATCTACAAGAAGGAGCTCCGGGAGGCCGCCCGGAAGGGGTTCGTCCGGGCCCGCGTGGACGGTGCCGTGCGCGAGCTTTCCGAGGAGATCGACCTCGACCGGCAGCGAAAGCACTCCATCGAGATCGTCGCGGACCGTCTCGTCGTCCGCGAGGAGGCGAGGGGGCGCCTGACGGACTCGGTGGAAACGGCGCTCGAGGCGGCGGACGGGCTCGTCGTCGTCGACGTCGAGGGGAAGCGGGACCTGCTGTTCTCTCGACATCTGTCCTGTCCCGACTGCGGTGTGTCCGTTCCCGAGCTGGCGCCTCGGATGTTCTCGTTCAATTCCCCATACGGCGCCTGCACCGGGTGCGACGGGCTCGGCGCGAAGCGCTCCTTCGACCCCGACCTGATCCTCCTCGACGAGTCCAAGAGCCTCCGCGACGGCGCGCTGGCCTGGGGGGACGGCGGCAGGCTCCAGGTGCTCGAGTCGAGCCTCTTCCGGGCCTACCGCGTGAGCCCCGACACGCCCTACCGGAAGCTCCCCGCCGCCTTCCGGAAGGTTCTCTGGGAGGGGGCCGGGGACCGGGAGTTCCGCTTCCGCTGGCAGGGGCGCAGGAGCGCGTTCGAGTGGAAGCGGACCTGGGACGGGATCCTCCCCGATCTCGAGCGGCGGTACCGCGAGACGGAGTCGGAGTCCCGCAGGGAGGAGCTCGAGAAGCTCATGTCCTCCCACCCCTGCCCCGACTGCCGCGGGGCCCGCCTCCGGCCGGAGAGCCTCGCCGTCCGCGTCGCGGGAAGGAACATCGCGGAGCACGTGGCACGCTCCGTCGAGGAGGCCGTGGAGTTCTACGGGAGCCTGTCGCTGGGTCCCCGCGAGGCGGCGGTCGCCGCGCCGATCCTCAAGGAGATCCGGGAGCGCCTCGGCTTCCTGCGGGACGTCGGGCTCGGCTACCTTACGCTCGACCGGGCCTCAGCGACGCTCTCGGGCGGCGAAGGGCAGCGGATCCGCCTGGCGACGCAGATCGGCTCCCGGCTGACCGGAGTGCTCTACATCCTCGATGAGCCCTCGATCGGCCTCCACCAGCGCGACAACCGGCGCCTGCTCGACACGCTGCTCGCCATGCGGGACCTGGGCAACACGGTCGTCGTCGTCGAGCACGACGAGGAGACGATCCGCACCGCGGACCACGTCGTGGACCTCGGCCCCGGTGCGGGGGAGATGGGCGGGCGCGTCGTCGTTTCGGGCCCGCCGTCGGCGATCGCCGCGCATCCCGAGTCCCTCACCGGCGCGTATCTCTCCGGCCGCGAGCGGATCGAGGTGCCGGCGGGGCGAAGGGAGCCGGCGGGCGGCGCGATCGCCGTCGTGGGTGCGAGGGAGCACAACCTGAAGAGCCTGACGGTGCGTTTCCCCCTCGGCCTCTTCACGTGCGTCACCGGCGTCTCGGGGTCCGGGAAGAGCACGCTGGTCAACGAGATTCTGCACCGGGCCCTGGCCCGCGCGCTCCACGGCGCGGAGGGAGAGCCCGGGGCGCACGACCGGCTGCTCGGAGTCGAGCGGATCGACAAGGTCGTCGACGTCGACCAGTCGCCGATCGGGAGGACGCCACGCTCGAACCCCGCCACCTACGTGGGCCTGTTCACGCCGATCCGCGAGCTGTTCTCGCTCGTCCCCGAGGCGAGGGTGCGCGGCTATGCCCCGGGGCGGTTCTCCTTCAACGTGCGAGGGGGGCGCTGCGAGGCGTGCGAGGGGGACGGCGTCATCCGGATCGAGATGCACTTCCTGCCCGACGTCTACGTGACCTGCGAGGCCTGCCGCGGGAAGAGGTACAACCGCGAGACCCTCGAGGTCCTCTTCAAGGGCAGGAACGTCTCGGAGGTCCTCGAGATGACGGTCCGCGAGGCCCTCGGGTTCTTCGAGGCGGTCCCCCAGATCCGGGGAAAACTCGCGACGCTCGACGACGTCGGGCTCGGCTATCTCCGGCTCGGCCAGGCGGCGACCACGCTCTCGGGCGGCGAGGCGCAGCGGATCAAGCTCGCGAAGGAGCTCTCCCGGCGGGCCACCGGGAGGACCCTCTACCTCCTCGACGAGCCGACCACCGGCCTCCACTTCGACGACATCCGGAAGCTCCTGGCGGTCCTCAACCGCCTGGTGGACCAGGGGAACACGGTCGTCGTCATCGAGCACAACCTCGACGTCATCAAGACCGCCGACTGGATCCTGGATCTCGGGCCCGAGGGGGGAGACGCCGGCGGGCGTCTCGTCGCGGAAGGCCCCCCCGAGATGGTGGCGCGCGTCGAGGGATCGCACACGGGGAGATTCCTGCGGAAGGCGCTCTCCGCGGGCGGAGCGGCCCGGGAGGGCTGAGCCGAGGTTCACGAGGAGCTCACGCGCCGTTCGCGTTCGCGACCGTTCCGGATGCTTTCCTGTGGACGGAGGCGGCGAGAAGGAGGAGAGATGAGTGCAGCGTGGAAGGTGGGCATGGCGCTCCTGGCGGCGATGTGCGCCGTGTTGCCGGCGGCGGCGTCCGGCGAGACGACGGTGGATGCCTCGAAGGGAGGGGTCACGTTCCGATCCGGCGACAACAGCCTGACGCTCGGCGCCTACGCCCAGTTCCGCTGGTCGCTCGACGACAGGGAGCAGTACGACGCGGATCCCGAGACCTCGGAAGGCTACCTTCGAGAGGACGGAGCGGCGAGCGGCTTCAGCATCCCGAGGGTCCGGATCCTGATGGGCGGCGGCATGTACAGGCCGTGGCTGAGGTACAAGATCGAGTACGAGCTCGGGCGCACGTCGGGCGGGAGCGGCAGCAACAAGATCAAGGACGCCTACGTGGAGGTCGAGAAATTCCCGATGTTCTCCGTGCGCATCGGGCAGTTCAAGGTCCCGTTCAGCGTCCAGGAGCTGACGTCCGACTCGAAGCAGGAGTTCACGGACCGGGCGATCACGAACACCCAGTTCGTGCCGGGGCGCGATCTCGGGGTGATGCTCTTCGGCGCGACCGCGAAGAAGCTCCTCGGCTACTCCCTGGGCGTCTTCAACGGAAGCGGCGAGGGGAATTCCCAGGAAGACGACTCCCACATGTTCGTCGGGCGGATCTGGGCCGATCCCCTGGGCGAGTACAAGCCGGGCGAGACGGCGGTGGACGGGCCGGAGAAGCCGGTCGTCCACGTCGGCCTCGGGTTCCGCACGGGGGAGAAGATGAAGGCGGGGGACACGTTCACGCCGGAGGGGGAGGAGGATTCCGTCACGATCTTCGAGGGCCCCGACGACCAGACCGCCTGCAACCTGGAGCTCGTCTTCAAGAGCGCCCGCTTCTTCGCGACGGGCGAGTACTTCCGGATGACGGAGGAGCGGAAGAACCCGCCTCCCGCCTCGGCCGACCGGGACTCGGACGGTTTCCACGTTCAGGGGGGGGTCCTGGCGGTCCCGCGAAAGCTCGACGTGGCGATCCGGTACGCGGTCGTCGACCCGGACCGCGACGCGGACGAGGACAGGGCGACCGAGGCGCGGATCGGCGCGACCTGGTTCTTCAAGGATCACGGCTACAAGCTTCTCGCCGACGCCGGGCAGGTCACGTACGAGCGGAACAACTCCGCCGTGTCCGGCGACAACGCGCGCCTCGTCGCGCAGGACGAGTACACGGACCGGCAATTCCGGCTGCAGCTGCAGCTGTCCTTCTGAGCGGGACGCCCCCGCGCACGGGACGCTTGACATTCGCCTCCGGATCGCCTTAACCTGGCGAATCCCTGGCACGAAGGTCGAAACCGGTCATTCCGCGACGTTCCGCCCGAACCGGGTGTGGAGGAGGGTTCCGATGAGTTGCCACGAGTCCGTCGCCGCGTTGAAGAAGAAACTGGACGCCAAGGTCGCCGCGATGCGAGACGAGGTGAAGGGGATCATCAAGGACCACGGGCAGAAGAAGATCTCCGAGGTCACGATCGAGCAGGCCTACGGCGGCGCCCGTGGCGTCAAGTGCATGGTCACCGAGACCTCCGCCCTCGATCCGATGGAAGGGATCCGGTTCCGCGGCTACAGCATTCCCGAGCTGCAGGAGAAGCTGCCGCGGGCGAAGGGCGGGGAGCAGCCGCTGCCGGAGGGGCTCTTCTACCTCGTGCTGACGGGCGAGCTCCCGACGAACGACGACGCGGCCGCGATCTCGAAGGCCTGGCGCGCCCACGAGACGCTCCCGCCGTACGTCACGAAGATGCTCGACGCGATGCCGACGACCACGCACCCGATGACGCAATTCTCGCTGGGCATCCTGGCGATGCAGAACGAGTCGGTCTTCGTCAAGGCCTACCAGAAGGGGATGAAGAAGACCGAGTACTGGGACCCGACCCTCGAAGACGCGATGAACCTCCTTGCCAGGCTCCCTGTGCTGGCGGCGTACGTCTATCGCCGCTCGTACCACGGCGGGAAGCACATCCCGCCCGCCGACAAGAACCTCGACTGGGGCGGGAACCTCGCGCACATGATGGGGGTCGAGAACCCCGAGTTCAAGGAGCTGATGCGGCTCTACCTGACGATCCACGCCGACCACGAGGGCGGGAACGTCAGCGCCCACACGACGCACCTCGTCGGCTCGGCCCTCTCGGACGTGTACTACTCGCTGTCCGCCGGCATCAACGGCCTGGCCGGACCTCTCCACGGCCTCGCCAACCAGGAAGTGCTCCGCTGGATCATGGACGTGAAGGCGAAGCTCGGCGGAGGCGTCCCGACCAAGGAGCAGCTCGAGAAGTTCCTGTGGGACACGCTGAACTCCGGGCAGGTCATCCCCGGATACGGCCACGCGGTCCTGCGGAAGACCGACCCGCGCTACACGGCGCAGCAGCAGTTCGCGCAGAAGTACATGCCGAACGACGAGCTGTTCCGGATCGTGAAGATGATCTTCGACGCGGCCCCGGACATCCTGATGAAGCACGGGAAGGCGAAGAACCCGTGGCCGAACGTGGACGCGCACTCCGGGCAGCTCCTCGTCCACTACGGCGTCACCGAGTACGACTTCTACACCGTGCTGTTCGGCGTCTCCCGGGCGATGGGAGTTCTCGCGTCCCTCGTGTGGGATCGCGCCCTCGGCCTTCCGATCGAGCGGCCGAAGAGCGTCACGACCGAATGGATCAAGGGAGAGATCAAGAAGGGCTGAGATCTCGCGACAGGCAGGACGGCTCCGAGGGGCCGGCCGGAGCGCCCGCGGGGGCTTCCGGCCGGCCCCTTCTTTCTCGATGCGGCTCCATGTAGAGTGTTCCGGCGGAGGTGCCGCGTGCCGGATCTCAGGGTAGCGCTCGTCCCGGTCGGAAAGATGGACGGGGCGGAGGTCGAGGAGGCAGCGGCGCGGGTTTCGAAGGTGATCCGCGGGGCCGTGGAGGTCCGGGAGCCCCTGCCCCACCCGAAATCGGCCGAGGACGCGACGCGCGGGCAGTACGGGACCCCGGCCGTCCTCGCGGAGGCGCGCGGCGCGCTCCAGAGGCTCGGGCTCCGCAAGACCGTCGGGGGCGCGGCGGCGGCCGCGGCTCCGGCCCTCACGGTTCTCGTCACGGACCTCGACCTGTACGCGCCGGCAAGGGACTGGGTGCTCGCGGAGACGGACGCCGCGCGCCGCATCTCCATCGTGTCGGTGCGCCGGCTGCGCGAGGCGTTCTACCGCAGGAAGGCCGATCCGGGGAAGCAGCGTGCACGGCTCGCCAAGGAGATCCTCCGCGCGGTCGGACGCCTGCGCGGGCTTCCCGACTGCGGCGATCCCGCGTGCGCGATGGCGGCGACGCTCTCTCTCGCCGACGTCGACCGCAAGGGGGAGCGCTACTGCGCCGGCTGCTGGAAGCGCCTGTCGACCGGCGCGATGCGGATCTGACCGCCCTGGAGTCCGCATGAGCGAAACGATCGGTCTCGAGCGCGACGTCGTCACCGTGATCCTGGGAGGGGGCCGGGGGGCCCGTCTCGACCCCCTGACCCGGCTCCGGAGCAAGCCGGCGGTCCCGATCGCGGGCAAGTACCGGCTCATCGACGTCCCGATCAGCAACTCCATCCATTCCGGGATGGAGCGGATCTTCGTCCTGACGCAGTTCAACTCGGTCTCGCTCCACCGGCACATCGCCCGGACGTACAAGTTCGACCCGTTCTCCCGCGGCTTCGTGCAGATCCTGGCCGCGCAGCAGACGCCGGAGGACGAGACCTGGTTCCAGGGGACCGCGGACGCCGTGCGCCAGAACCTCCGGATCGTGGCGGAGAGCCGCGGGGACCTGGTGCTCGTCCTGTCGGGGGACCACCTCTACCGGATGGACTACCGGACGCTCCTTCGCGAGCACGTCGAGTCCGGTGCCGACGTCACGCTCTCGCTGATCCCGTGCGGCGCGGGAGAGATCGGCGGCTACGGGGCGGTGAAGGTCGGGACCGACGGACGCGTCCTCGAGTTCCGGGAGAAGCCGGAGGACGACGCCGCGCGGGCGGGCATGGAGGCGCCGGCCGGCCTCCTCGCGCGGAGGGGAATCCCGGCCGGGCGGCCCTACCTGGCGTCCATGGGGATCTACCTCTTCCGAAAACAGGCGCTCCAGGAGCTGCTCGGCGGCCGGCTCGCCGACTTCGGGCGGGACGTGATCCCGCGGGCCGTGCGGGAGCGCAAGGTTCAGGCCCACGTCTTCGAAGGCTACTGGCGCGACATCGGGACGATCGGCTCGTTCTACGACGCGCACATGGACCTCGTCCGAGAGAGCCCCCCGTTCGACTTCCACGACCCCGCCTGGCCGTTCTTCACGCACCCGCGCTTCCTTCCCGGGGCGCGCGTGAGCGGGACCCGGTTCAACCGGTCGATCCTGGCCGAGGGCTCCGTCGTCCTGGACTCGACCGTGGAGGAATCGATCGTCGGCGTGCGATCGGTCCTCCACCGCGCGACCGTCCGCCGGTCGCTCCTGATGGGCGCCGATCCGTACCCTCCGGAGGGCCCTCCGGGCGCGCCTCCTCTCGGCATCGGGGAGGGCTCGCTGATCCAGGACACGATCGTCGACAAGAACACCCGCATCGGGCGGCACGTCCGCATCGTGAACAAGGACAAGGTCCGGGTCGGGGAGGGGCCCGGCTGGGTCATCCGCGACGGGATCGTCGTGATCCCGAAGAACTCCGTTGTTCCCGACGGAACGACGATCTGACGGCGCGGGCACTCTTCAGGGCGCGAGCCCGAGGATCCCCGCCTGCCCCCGGTAGAAGACCCCGGCGACGGCGCCGGTCAGGAGCGTCGCGAGCGTGGCGGCGACCAGCGCCTTGAGGCCCACCGCCGCCAGGTCGCCCCTCCGCTCCGGCGCGAGAGCGGCCGTGCCGCCGACGAAGATCCCGATCGAGGCGGCGTGCGCGAACCCGCAGAGGGCGTACGACATCACGAGAAGGCCGCGGGGGGAGATCGCCCCCCGGGCGGCGAGGTCGGCGAGGCTCCGGTAGGCGACGACCTCGGTCATCACGGCCCGCTCGCCGAGCATCGTCGCCGCGAGGCGCAGGTCGGTCCGCTCGAGGCCGAGGAGCCACGCGAGGGGCGTGAAGAGCCACCCGAGCGCGCGGCGGAGGTCCAGCGGCCCTCCGATCGCCCCGGCGAACGGCGCGCTCCCCTTCGCCAGCGCGAGATCGAGGAGCGCCACGAGGCCAAGCACCGCGATCAGGAGCGTCGCGATCCCCGCGGCGAGCTTCAGTCCGTCCCAGGCCCCGCCCGCGAGCGCCGACATCAGGTTGGGCTCCCGGAAGGACTCGTCGAGCGGAGGGACGCCGCCGAGCGACTCCGGCCTTTCCGCTTCCGGGAGGACCAGCTTGCAGGTCATCACGGCGGCGGGAATCGCGAGCACCGAAGCCGAGACGAGGTGGCCGGCGATCAGCGGGAACGACGACTTCAGGAACAGGACGTAGATCGCGAGCGTCGTGGACGCGGTCGTCGCCATCCCGCAGCCGATCATCGTGAGAAGCTCCGAGCGGGTCATCTTCGCCAGGTACGGCCGCACGGTCATCGCCGTCTCGACGCCGACGAAGATGTTGGCCGAGCCTGCGAGCGCCTCGGCTCCCGACAGCCCCATCGTCCGGTGGAACAGCCGCGCGAACAGGCGGACCAGGAGGTGCATCGCCCGCAGGTGATGGAGCGCGGCCATGAGCGCGGAGAAGAAGATGACCGCCGGCAGCGCGCGGGCCGCGAACACGAACCCGATCGAGCGGTCTCCCGAAGGGGAGGTCTGTCCCGGAGCCAGCGCCAGCGGGCCGAACACGAACTCGGCGCCCGCGTTCCCGGCCTCCAGCACGGCGATCACGATGCCGTTGATCGCCTCCAGCACGGTGCGCGCGGGGGGGAGCCAGAACACCGCCGCCCCGAGAGCGGCGAGGAGCACGGCGGCGCCGCGCACCGTCCTCCAGGGAACCGGGCGCCGGAAGCCGCCCGCCGCCCAGGCGAGGAAGGCGAGGGCGACGCACCCGCCGAGCGAGCCGAGGTTGAGCCAGCTCACGGGCCGGATGATACCAGCCCTCGGGGTATCATCGTCCCGTCGAAACCGGAGGACCCCGCCATGAGCCTGAGGGATCGGATCGGCGAGGACGTCAAGACCGCGATGAAGTCCGGCGACAAGGACCGCGTCGGCGTGCTGAGGATGCTCCGGGCACGGATCCAGGAGGCCGAGGTCGCGGCGCGGGCGGGCAAGGGGAGGGACCACGTCCTCGAGGACCCCGAGATCGTCGAGGCGATCGCGTCCTACGCCAAGCAGCGCAAGGACTCGATCGAGGCCTTCCGCAAGGCGGGCCGCGAGGATCTTGCCTCGAGGGAGGAGTCGGAGCTCCGCATCGTGCAGGAGTACTTGCCGAAGCCCCTCGGCGAGGAGGAGGTCCGCGCGATCGTGGGCGAGGCGATCGCGGAGTCCGGCGCGAGGTCGCCGAAGGAAATGGGCGCGGTCATGAAGCTCGTCATGCCGAAGGTCAAGGGCGCGGCCGACGGGAAGAGGGTGCAGGAGATCGTCAAGGAGATGCTGGCCGAGGCGTCTTCCGGGGCCTGAACGTGCGATGTACCCGCCTCGAGTTCCACCCGCTCACGCCGGACCGCTGGGACGACTTCGCGTCGCTGTTCGGGGCGCGAGGAGCGTGCGGCGGGTGCTGGTGCATGTGGTGGCGCCTCGAGAAGAAGGCGTTCGACGCGGGGAAGGGGGCGAGGAACCGGCGCGCCATGAAACGGATCGTGGAGTCGGGGGAGGCTCCGGGGCTCCTCGCGTACGCGGGCGGCGCCCCGGTCGGATGGTGCGCGGTGGCGCCCCGCGACCGCTACCCTCGTCTCGCGCGATCGCGCGTCCTGGCGCCCGTGGACGACCGCCCGGTCTGGTCGGTCGTCTGCTTCTTCGTCGCGAAGCCGTGGAGGAGGAGGGGAGTCACCGTCGCGCTCCTCGAGGCCGCGCTGAAGTTCGCGCGGCGCCGCGGCGCGCGGATCCTCGAGGGGTATCCGGTCGCCCCGCGCGCGGGGGAGATCCCGGATGCATTTGCCTATCCGGGTCTTCCTTCCGCGTTCGAGCAGGCGGGGTTCTTGGAGGTGGCGCGAAGGTCGGAGACGAGGCCGATCGTCAGGCGGCAGATCCGGAGATGAGCCGCCCGCCCCGGACCTGCCCCGGGTCTCACTGCGTCCGGTAGTTCCCGAACTTCAGCTCCATCCCGAAGTCCTGCTGCTTCAGCGCCGAGATCACCGACTGGAGGTCGTCCCGCGAGGGGGAGGAGACGCGGACCTGCTCGGCCTGGATGGCCGCCTGCACCCTCTTGAGCTTGAGGTCCTTGATCCTTTTCACGATCTCGCGGGCGGTCTCCGTCGGGATCCCCTGCTGCACGTCGAGCTGCTGGCGCACGGTGCCGCCGGCGGCCGGCTCGATCTTGCCCGGCTTGACGTTGCGGAGCGGGACCTGGCGGCGGACGAGCTTCGTCTGCAGGACCTCCCACATCGCCTTGAGCTTGAAGTCGTCCGGCCCGGCGAGGACGATCCGGTTGTCGGCGCGGTGGAACTCCACCGACACCTTGAGCCCCTTGAAGTCGTACCGCTGCGAGATCTCCTTGACGGCCTGGTTGACCGCGTTGTCGATCTCCTGCGGGTCGCAGCCGACGGTGATGTCGAACGATTGCGTCGCGGCCATGGCGTGATCTCCGCGCGAAGTATAGCGCGGCGCGCCGCTCATTCGGTCTTGGGGCGCCGCCGCAGGAGGCGCGCCCTCACGACCGACTCCTCGCCGAAGCTGTCCCGCGCCTCGTCCGCGGCCCGGGTGGCCGTGCGGAGCCTCTCCTCCGCCGGATCCCGGAACAGGGACGCCGGGGCCGAGGACGCGGGCTCGAGGCCGCTCGCGCCGACGCCGAGGAGGCGCACCCCCTTCCCCGCGAGCCGGATCCGCTCCCGGAACATCTCCCTCGCGGCGCGCACGACGGTCTCGGCGAGGTCGGTCGGCTCGGGAAGGGTCGCCGCCCGGGTCCAGGTCGTGAAGTCGCCGGTCCGGACCTTGAGGTGCACGGTCCGGGCGACCAGCCCCTCCCGCCGCAGCTCCCGCGCGACCGCGTCCGCCCGGCCGAGCATCTCCCGGTCGATCTCGTCCGGGTCCTCGAGATCCTCGGCGTAGGTGCGCTCCTCGGAGACGGACTTCGCCTCGCGGTGGGACACGACGGGCCGGTCGTCCTCGCCGCGGGCGAGCGCACGGAGGTGCAGCGCGGTCCCGAGGCCGACCAGGGAGGCGAGCGCCTCCTCGGGGACCCGCAGGAGGTCTCCGATCCTCGCGAGACCCCCTCGCGCCAGGCGCGCCGCGGTGGCCGGCCCCACGCCCCAGAGGCGGAGGAGCGGCAGCGGCCACAGCCGGGCCGGGACGTCCTCGGCGGCGAGGAGGACCAGCCCGTCGGGCTTCTCGAGGTCGGAGGCGATCTTCGCGAGGAACTTGTTCGGCGCGATCCCGGCGGATGCGGTCAGGCGCTGCTCGGAGCGGATGCGCGCCCGGATCTCCGCGGCGATCCGGGCGCCTTCCTCGAGGCTCCTCGCGATGCCGGTCAGGTCGACGAACGCCTCGTCGATCGACAGGGGCTCGACCGCGGGCGAGACCCCGTCGAGGATCCGGCGGATCTCGCGCGACACCCGCGCGTAGAGCGCCGCCCGGCCGGGAAGCCAGACGGCGTCGGGGCAGAGCCGCTCCGCGACGACGGAGGGCATCGCGGAACGGACGCCGCTTCTCCGCGCCTCGTAGGAGCAGGTCGAGACGACGCCCCTCGGCCCCCGATGCCCGACGATCACGGGGCGGCCGGAGAGAGACGGATCCTCGCGGACCTCGACCGCGGCGTAGAACGCGTCCATGTCGAGGTGGAGGATCACGCGTGGCGGCGCGCCCGGATCCACCGGCCCCTCCCGGGACATCAGGGGACGAGCACGAGCTTCCCGCGCACGTGGCCGGCCTGGCTCAGCTTCTGGGCCTCGTGGGCGTCCGCGAGCGGGAAGACCTTCGTGACCTCGGTCCGGAGGCGCCCGGAGTCCACGAGCCCGCCGAGGAAGGCGAGATCCTCGGAGCTCGGCTCGGCGAAGACGAAGTCCGCCGCCACCTCGCGCTTCCGCGCCAGATCCGCGTCGGGATCGCCGACGATTCCGACGATGCGGCCGCCCGGCTTCACGATGTCGAACGCCTTGCGCTGGTCCTCGCCCCCGAGGGCGTCGAGGACGAAGTCCACTCCCTCGGGACACAGCCGGTCCACGGCGTCGCTCCAGTCCTCGCGCGTGTAGTCGATCGCGGCGTCGGCGCCGAGGCCGAGCACGAACTCCTGGTTCCTCGGCCCCGCGACGGCGAGAACCCGGGCCCCCGCGTTCCGGGCGAGCTGGACGCCGAAGTGGCCGACGCCTCCGGCCGAGGCGAGCACGAGCGCCGTCTTGCCCGGGCCGAGCGCCGGCTCGCGCCGCAGGCACTGGAGGGCGGTCAGGGCGGCGAGAGGGACCGACGCCGCCTCCTCGAAGAGGAGCTTCGACGGCATCTTCCCGACGATCGCCTCGGGCACGGCGATCCACTCCGCGTACGCGCCCCACTGGACGACCGGCTTGCGGGCGTACGCCCACACGCGCTCCCCCTTGCGGAAGCGGGTCGCGCTTTCGCCGAGCTCCTCCACCGTTCCCGCCACGTCCCAGCCCGGGACGAGAGGGAAGGCGTGGGGCAGCATCGTGCGGAGCCATCCCTCCCGGATCTTCCAGTCCACGGGGTTGACGCCCGCGGCGACGACCCGGACGAGCACCTCTCCCCGGCCGGCCTTCGGCTCCGGGAGAGTCATCGGCTTGAGCTTCTCGGGCCCCCCGAACTCCTCGATCGCGATCGCTCGCATGGCCCCCTCCTCCGTCCCCATTCTAACGGCGCCTTATAATTTCCGGGCGCAGGAGATTCCCGGATGGGCGAGAGAGGGCGGGGAGTCGGCTTCACCGCGAGCAACGGCCTGGCGGTCGTCCGCATCGAGCGGGACCGCGGAAACTCGATCGATTCGGGGCTGCTCGAGGGCCTCCTCGCGGCGGCGGGGCGGGCCGAGGCCGACCCGTCGGTCCGGGGGGTCCTGCTGGCGTCCGGGGGAAGCCTCTTCTCGCCGGGGCTCGATCTCGTCGAGCTCGTGCGCTTCGACCGGCCCGCGATGCGGCGGTTCATGGCCCGGTTCGCCGAGTGCCTGACGGCCTGGTACGCGCTGTCGAAGCCGGTGGTCGCCGCGCTGTCCGGCCACGCGGTGGCGGGGGGATGCGTCTTGGCGCTCGTCGCCGACCTCCGCATCCTGAAGGAGGGCGCGCGGATCGGGCTCAACGAGATGCGGGTCGGCGTGCCGCTGCCGTACGGCGTCGCGCTCGTCCTCCGGGATTCCGTGCACCGCGACCGCCTCGAGGAGGTCGCGCTCCTCGGCCGGAACTACACGGGGGCGGATGCGGTGGCCGTCGGGCTCGTCCACGAGGTCCACGGCGCGCAGGGCTTCGAGGAGCACTGCCTGGCGCGTCTCCGGGACCTCGCCTCCGGTCCGCCGCTCGCCTTCGCCGCGACGAAGCGATATCTGCGCTCTCCCGTCCTGGAGCGGCTGCGCGCGGAGCCTCCGGAGCGGCTCGAGGAGTTTCTCGACGGGTGGTTCGAGGACGAGACCCGCCGGCGGATCGAGGACGTCCTCGCGGGCCTCAGGGGGAAACAATGACGCGCGACGCGAGACGCGAGGCCACCTCGGCGGGAGGGAGCGGCACGAGGACCGTCTTGTCCCGCGAAGCCTCCCCGGAGAGGAGCCGCAGCGACGACGGCGGCAGGCCGAGCGCCTCGCCGAGGATCTCGAGGACCGACCGGTTGGCCTTGCCCCTCTCGGGCGCGGCGGGCACGGCGAGCTTGAGCGCGCCGCCGTGGGGCCCGACGATCCCCGCGCGCCGCGCTCCCGGCTTGACGCGGAGCCGCAGGCGCGTTCCCCCCTCGTGGGAAGTGAGCTCCAGGCTCGCGACGTCCGTGGCGTGCCTCCCGCGGCGGCGCAGGGCCGCCCGGTTCGGACCTCCCGACTCGCGGGACCTGATCCTAGGGATCCGGGGGGCGGGACGTCAACCGGCCGCGGGCGGGGCCACCGCGTGAGCTCGTCCGGCGCCGGGGCGGAGGCGCTCCCGCGGATCGTCGACCCGCTCGTGATCCGTGCCGAGGGGACGCCGGACGTCGTCGGCACCTTCCGCGACGGCGGCCGTCCGACCGCGGCCGTCCTCGTGCACGGCATCGCCGGCTCCCGAAGGCTCGCGGAGATCGAGCGCGTCGCGGAGTCCCTCGCCGCAGAGCACGACGTCCTCTCGATCGACGTCCTGGGCCACGGCGATTCTCCGGGCCGCTTCACCTGGGGGCGGGACGAGTGGCGCCAGGTGGACGCGGCCGTTCGCCATCTCCGCCGCGAGGGGCGCCGCACGTCGGTCGTCGGCTTCTCGTTCGGCGGTTACCACGCCGCCCGGGCGGTCGCGCGCGGCGCCCCGGCGGAGCGGATCGTGCTCGTCGGCGCCCCCGCGGACCGCCGCGTGCTCGACCACTTCCCGTTCGGGCGGAAGCTCCTCCGGAACCTCCCCGCGATGCTCCGGAGGAGGCGTCGCCTTCCGAGGCTCGAGACGCTCCTCTGGCCCCGGGCCGACGTGCTGGACGGCCGCGAGATCGCGGCCGTCGGCTGTCCGGTCCTCGTGATCCACGGGACTGGGGATTTCCTGGTCAGCCGCCGGCACGCCGAGCGATGGCTCGCGCTGCTCCCGTCGGCGAGGCTCCTCGAGATTCCCGGCGGGTTCCACGCCGAGTACCTGATGGCCTCGCATCCCGGCGTCCTGCTCGGCGCTCTCCTGACATTCCTCGCCCCCGGATCCGGCGGCCCCGCTCTGCTACCATGAGCGCATGTGCGGCTTCATCGGCGTGATCGGGGTCGAGACGGCGGCTCGTGACGTCTATGAGGGGCTGCTGGCGATCCAGCATCGGGGACAGGACGCGGCGGGGATCATCACCTACGACGGGCGGTTCCACGTCAAGAAGGGCGAGGGGCTCGTCCGGGACATCTTCTCCGCCGCAAACTTCGAGAGGCTCAAGGGGAGCCTCGGCATCGGCCACGTCCGCTACCCGACCGTCGGCTCCGGCGGCGGCGAGGACGCCCAGCCGTTCGTCGTCAACTACCCCTACGGCGTCGCGATGGCGCACAACGGGAATGTGGCGAACTACGAGGATCTCCGGGCCGATCTCGAGCTCCGGAGCCTCCGCCACCTGTACTCCGGCTGCGACGTCGAGGTCGTCCTCAACGTGTTCGCGAACGCTCTCGCCTCCGCCGCGGCCGGGGAGTTCCGGCTCGACGGCTACTACGAGGCCGTCCGCTCCGTTTACCGGGACGTCCGCGGCGCGTACAGCGTCGTCGGATTCCTCGCGGGCCGCGGCCTCTTCGCGTTCCGCGATCCCTTCGGCATCAAGCCGATCGCGATGGGACGGCGCCGTGAGGGGGGGCGCGACGCGTACGCGGTCGCCTCGGAGAGCGTGGTCCTGACGGCGCTCGGCTACGAGGTCCTTCCGTGGGGGCGTCCGGGCGAGGCCGTGTTCGTGGATCTCGACGGGAAGGTCCATCGGCGGCAGGTCGCCGAGCCGGACCACCACCCCTGCGTCTTCGAGTTCGTGTACTTCGCGCGGCCCGACTCCACGATCGACGGGATCTCCGTGTACCGGGCCCGGATCCGCATGGGAGAGCGCCTCGCGGAGACGTTTCGGGGGACGGGGCTCGCCGCCGACGTCGTCGTCCCCGTGCCCGACTCGGCGAGGACCGCGGCGCTCGCGATGGCGCAGGCCCTCGGCGTGCCGTACCGGGAAGGGCTCGTCAAGAACCGGTACGTCGGTCGGACGTTCCTCATGCCGAGCGACGCCGAGCGGCGGAGGAGCGTCCGCCACAAGCTGAACGCCATCGAGGAGGAGTTCGCGGGGAAGGACGTCCTTCTCGTGGACGACTCGATCGTGCGGGGAAACACGAGCCGGCAGATCGTGCGGCTCGCCCGGTCGGCGGGAGCGCGGCGCGTGTTCTTCGCTTCGACGGCGCCGCCGATCGTCCACCCCTGCGTCTACGGAATCGACATGAGCACGCGGCGCGAGTTCGTCGCGCGCGGCCGGAGCCTGGACGAGATCGCCCGCGAGATCGGCGCGGAGGCCGTCGTCTACCAGGAGCTTCCGGACCTCGTCGGGGCGGTCACCGAGGGCCAGTCGCACGTGGACCGGATGTGCACCGCCTGCTTTTCCGGCCTTTACCCGACCGGCGACATCACGCCGGAGATGCTCCTCCGGATCGAGGAGGAGCGGGTCGTCCAGGGAAGGTAGGCCGGTGCCCCTGCGCCTCGACGCCCCGGCCGGATTCTCCTTCCCCAGGACCGTTCCGCGCCGAGTGTTCCCGGCGCCCGCGGCGCGGGAGACGCTCGCGTGACGGGCGGGCCGCTCCTCGGCGAGGCGTCCTGCCTCCTCGCGGCGTCGCTCTGGGCCGTGACCGTCGCCATGTTCCGCGGCCCGATCGAGCGCCACGGGGCGCGCGCGACCAACCTCGCGAAGTGCGCGATCGCCGGCGCCCTTCTCGGCGCGACGCTCGCCGCGCTCGGATGGAGCCGGGCGTTCGGTGCGACGGGTCGGGGGGACCTCCTCCTCGTCGGCCTCTCGGGCCTCGTCGGGCTGACGGTCGGGGACTCCGCGCTCTTCGCCGCCGTGCGGCGCCTCGGCCCGTACCGGGCCCTCCTGCTCCAGACCACGGCGCCGATCGTCACGGCGCTCCTCGCCACGGGGCTCCAGGGGGAGCGCTTCGGCCTCGCCCGGGCGCTCGGCATGGCGCTGACGCTGTCGGGAGTCGCCCTGGTCGTGGCGCCCCGGAAGGGCGGCGACGGCTTCGCGGGGGCCTCGGCGGCCGGGTCCGCGGGGATCGCGTTCGGGTTGCTCGCCGCGGTCGGGCAGGGGAGCGGCATCGTCCTCGCGAAGGCCGGGATGACCACTCTCGGCTCGCTTCCCGCGAGCTTCGTCCGCCTCGCGGCGGCGGCAATGGGCCTCCTGGTCGTCGGCTTCTTCGACGGCACGGTCTCCCGCTCGGCGGATCTCGCGCGGACGCCCCGGTCGCTCGCGCGGGTCGTGCCCGCGGCGGTGCTCGGCTCCTACGCCGGCATCTTCCTGATGATGTTCGGCGTGGGGAACGCCCCCGCGTCGGTCGCCGCCGTCCTGCTCTCGACGACCCCGGTGTTCAGCCTCTTCCTCGACGTCGCGCGCGGCCGCGAGCGGCTCGGCCTCCGCCCGGTCCTCGGGACGCTCCTCGCGATCGCGGGGGTCGCCGTGCTGACGGGGGAGTGAAAGCCGGCCCTACTTCGCGCCGAGATCGCTCTTCAGCTGCTCATCCGGCTTGAGGCCCGCCGCCTCGGCCCGCGCGATCGCCGCGCGCGCCTCCTCGGCCTTCCCCGCGCGGGAGAGGACGAGCGCGAGGTTCGTGTACGAGGGGAGGTGCTTCGGGTTCCGCCGGATGCACTCCTCGTAGCCGGCCGCGGCGGCGTCGAGCCGGGAGAGCCGGAACTGGGCGTTCCCGATCAGGAAGAAGATCTCGGCGGGGGGCTCGGCCGCCTCTCCCTTCTTGGGCTCGGGGACCCCCTCGAGCTGCTGGATCCGGTTCTCGATCTTCGCCTGGTCGAGCACCGTGCCCCCGCCGCCCGAGGGGCGAGCGAACATCGCGCCCTCGCGGATCTGGGCCAAGGAGTCCTGGAGCAACGAGATCTCGTCTCGGGTTTTCGTGAACTGCTGCATCCGGACGTCGAACAGGATCTCGCCGAACCTGGCGTACGCGTCCCGGGCCGCCTCGAACTCGCGCAGCGCGTCCTCGTAGCGGCGCTCGACCATGGCCATCTGTCCGAGGCCGGTGTGCGCGTCGGGGAAGTCCGGCACCGTCTCGAGCGCTTTCTGGAAGAGCCGGCGGCCCTTCTCGACGTCGCCGCTCCGGAGAGCCCGATCGGCGTCCGTGCAGAATCTCGTGGCTTTGCCGACGTCGGCGGTCGCAGCGGCCGCCAGGGTGATCGTGAGGGTCGCTCCTCCGAGCGCAAGGACCAGGAGCAGGATCTTCCGGCGCGTCATGGCGGGCCCTCCTTTCCCGGCCCGGGACGGGAAGGGGGCCGGGGGCCCCCTTCCCCTCCGGCGTCCGACTCAGCCGTTCTTGCGGGCGAACTCCTCCATGAACGAGACCAGGGTCTTCACGTTCTCCACGGTCACCGCGTTGTACATCGAGACGCGGATCCCGCCGACGTCCCTGTACCCCTTGAGCCCGATCATCCCCGCCTTCTTCGACTCGGCGACGAACTTCGCGTCCAGCTCCTCGCTCGGCAGCCGGAACGTGACGTTCATGAGCGAGCGGTGCTCCTTGACCTTGACGGTGCCGCGGTAGAAGTCGGAGTGCGCGTCGATGCAGCCGTACAGGAGGCGTCCCTTCTCCCGGTTGTTCTTCTCGATCGTCGCCAGCCCGCCGATCGACTTGTTGTACGCCAGCACGTTCCGGAGGATGTAGATCCCGAAGCAAGGAGGCGTGTTGAACAGGCTGTTCTTGTCCGCGTGGATCTTGTACCGGAGGTAGCTCGGCAGGTCCTCGCGGCACTGCGCGAGCAGGTCCTCCCGGATGAGGACGACGGTCACGCCCGAGGGGCCGAGGTTCTTCTGGGCCCCCGCGTAGATGAAGCCGAACGGGGCGACGTCGAACTTCCTCCAGAGGAAGTCGGACGACATGTCGCACGCGAGAGGGACGCTCCCGGTTTTCGGGAAGTCGAACCACTGCGTGCCGTAGATCGTGTTGTTGCTGGTGAAGTGGACGTAGGCCGCGCCGGGCGTCAGCTTCAGCTCCTCCTGGGACGGGAGCCGGGTGAACTTCTCCGACTCGGTCGACGCGGCGAGCTTCGCGGCGTCCTTGGCGACGATCTGCGCCTCCTTGTACGCCTTCTTCGCCCAGTTCCCCGTCACGACGAAATCGGCGACGCGCCCGCCGTGGAGGAGGTTCATCGGGAGCATCCCGAACTGGAGGTTCCCTCCCCCCTGCAGGAGGAGGATCTTGTAGCTCTCGGGGACGCCGAGGAGCTCCCGGACCAGCGCGATCGCCTCGTTGTGGACCGCGTCGTACTCCTTGGCGCGGTGCGAGATCTCCATCACGGACATCCCGGTCCCCTCGAAGTCGAGCAGCTCCTTCTGCGCCCTCTCGAGCGCCGGGAGCGGCAGGCCCGCGGGGCCGGCGTAGAAGTTGATCACTCGGGCCATGGCGTTCTCCTATGACGGCCGCGAGGCCGGACTCACCGTTTCCGCTTGCCGAGGATCTCCACGACGGTGTCGCCGATCCGCAGCAGGTTTTCCTTGCTGGACGCGCCGATGTGCGGGGCCATGAGGACGTTCGGGGCGGACAGGAGCGGGCACGACGGGTCCGGCGGGTCGGAGTACCAGACGTCGGTGGCGTAAGCCCGGACGTGGCCCGACCGGAGCGCCTCCGCGAGGTCCTCCTCGACCATGATCTTTCCGCGCCCCGTGTTGACCAGGACCACCCCCTTCTTCATCTTGGCCAGGGCGTCCTTCCCGATCATCCCCTTGGTCTCGGGGGTCAGCGGCGTGTGGAAGCTGACGTAGTCGGACTGGGCGAACAGGTCGTCGAGGCTCTTCGCCATCGCGGCGATCTCGTGCTTCGGCACGAACGGGTCGAACCCCAGGATCTTCATCCCGAACGCCGCCGCGCGACGCGCCACCTCCGTCCCGATCAATCCGACGCCGACGATTCCGAGCGTCTTGCCGAACAGCTCGGTCCGTTTCAGCTCCTTCTTGAGCCACTTCCCTTCCTTCATGCCCTGGTGCGCCTCGACCAGCCGGTTGGGCACGGCGAGCATCAAGGCCATGGCGAGCTCCGCCACCGCGACCGAGGAGGCCTTCGGCGTGTTCATCACCTCGATGCCGCGAGCCTTGCATGCCTCCCGGTCGACGTTGTCCAGCCCCACGCCACCCCGGATGATCAGCCCGAGGCTCGGGGCCCCCTCGAGGAACTCCTTGGTCGCCTTCGTCTTGGATCGGATGAGCAGCACGTTCGCCTCGGCGAGCCTCCCCATGTCGGTGAACACCTCGCCGAAGGGGGCGAGACGCTTCGGCAGGCTCTCGTCGAAGGCATCCGCGATCAGGATCTTCATTGCGCGTCCTCCCTATCGGATTCGTACCGGGTCCGCGCGGGTTTCATTCGTCCAGGATCCGGACGAGGAGCCCGCTTCTGAGCTTCGGCTCGAACCACGTCGACTTCGGCGGCATCACGGTGCCGGCGTCGGCGACCGCCATCAGCTGGTCGAGCGAGGTCGGGTGGAGTGAGAAGGCGGCCGCCCATCCCGCCCGGCAGCGCTTCTCCAGCTCGCCGAGCCCCCGGATCCCGCCGACGAAGTCGATCCGCTTGTCGGTCCTCGGGTCGGCGATGCCGAGCACCGGGGACAGCAGGTTCTCCTGGAGGATGGACACGTCGAGCCCTCGGACGGGGTCCGCGGCGGGGTACGTCCCCGCTCTCGCCTCGAGCCGGCGCCACTTCTCCCCGAGGAACATCCCGAAGGTCTTGGGCCCCGGCGGCCTGGGATCGCCCGTCGGGCGGGCGTCGAACCGCTCCGAGACGCGCGCGAGGAACGCTTCCTCGGAAAGCCCGTTCAGGTCCCGGACCACGCGGTTGTAGTCGAGGATCCGCAGCTGGTCGTGCGGGAACATGACCGCCATGAACGACTCGTAGGGGGACTCGGGCGACCGCGCCGGGTCCGAGGCGCGCATCTTCTGGCCGTGCCGGACCGCCGCGGCGGTGCGATGGTGCCCGTCCGCGACGTAGAGGCACGGCACCTCCGCGAAGAGCCGGACGAGGGTCTCGATCTCGGCCGGGTCGTCGACGACCCAGACCGTGTGGCCGATCGTGTCGTCGGAGACGAAGTCGTACGCGGGCCGGCGCCCGCGGATGCGGTCGACGACGGAGTCGATCCCGCGATTCGCGCGGTACGTGAGGAACACCGGCTCCGCGTTCGCGTTGCACTCGGTGACATGGCGGGTCCGGTCGTCCTCCTTGTCCTTCCGCGTGAACTCGTGCTTCTTGATGAGGTCCCGCTCGTACTCCTCCACGCTGCACGCGCCGACGACCCCGACCTGCGCGTGGCCGCCCATCGTCTGCCGGTAGAGGTAGAGGCACGGCGAGGGATCGCGGACCAGCTCCCCCGAGTCGATGAGCCGCCTCAGGTTCTCGACCCCCTTCGCGTAGACGCGATCGTCGTACAGCGGGACCGACGGGTCGAGGTCGATCTCCGGCTTGCCGACGTGGAGGAACGAGAGGGGATTGCCCGCCGCCATCTCGCGCGCCTCGTCCGACGACACGACGTCGTAGGGGGGGCTCGCGATTCGCCGGGCGCTCTCGGGCCGCGGCCTGTACGCCCGGAAGGGCTTGATACGGGACATTCTCACTCCTTTTGTGGCTCCGCCGGGCCGATTTCCACCGCTGGATGCCCTAGTAGATCGCGCCGCGCGTCCCCGCGCAAGAGGGCGGGCGGCCGGGGTATCATGAGAGCGTGAACGCTCTCGACATCGCCCTCCTCGTCGTCGCCGGGGCCCTCGTCGTCCTCGGCCTCGTCAAGGGGCTCGTGAGGCTGCTCGCCGCCGTCGCCGCGTTCGTCGCCGCGTTCTTCCTGGCGAGCCGGTTCCACGGGCCGCTCGCCGATCTCGCCCCCGCTTCCCGGATTCCCCAGGGGGCCCTGCGGCTCGCCGCGTACGCGGCGATCTTCCTCGGCGTTCTCATCGTGGGGGCGATCGTCGGGTGGCTCCTGCGCAAGCTGATGCAGGCGGCGATGCTCGGATGGGCCGACCGTCTCGCCGGAGCCGCGGTCGGGTTCGTGGCGGGGGTGCTCGCCTGCTCCCTCGTCGTCCTCCCGCTCGCGGCCTATCTGCCTGACGGATCGCGCCTCCTCGCGGGCTCGACCCTCGCGCCGTACGCCGCCGCCGTGGCGGACGTCGTCAACCGGCTCTCCCCGGCGGACCTCGCGGACCGGTACCGCAAGGGAATCGAGTCGGTCCGGAAGCGCTGGCGGGGCGAGGCGGATCCCGCCATCGAGAGGCTCCGGGAGAAGACGGTCGCCCCGTCGAAGCGGTGACGTGAGCGATCCCGTGCCGACCGCCGGGCCCGAGCGCTCCGCTGCGCCGCGCGTCCGGATCACGAGGCGCTTCGAGGCCCCGTTCTCGACGATCCTGACGGCGGCGAGGACCTGTTACTCGCCGAGGGGGATCGTCCGGGACGAGGACCTCGGGCCGGGAGGAGAGCCGCTGGCCCGGGAGCTCTACGACGCCGGCCACCACACGACGATCCAGCACGCCTACTTCCAGTTCGCGATCGAGAACGTCTCCCGCCAGTTCCTCTGGTCCTTCCTCCACGCGCACCCGTTCTACAACTCCGAGCAGGTCTCCCAGCGCTACGTCCGCGTCGAGCCCTCGAGCTGCCTCGTCCCCCCGATCGAGGGGAAGGCGCTCGCCCTCTACTTCGAGGCGCTCGAGGAGCAGTTCGCCTTCTACGGCGAGCTGCGGCGGGATCTCGCCCCCCTGGCCGGCGCGGCCTGCGACCGCCGGTTCCCCGCCCGCGCGAGGAAGCGGCAGGCGCACCCGAAGGATGTCGAGAGGAAGGCGCAGGAGGTCGCGCGCTACGTCCTTCCGGTCGCGACCTTCGCGGCCCTCTACCATACCGTGTCGGCGCTGACCCTCCTGCGCTACCAAAGGGTGTGCGAGCAGCCCGACGCGCCCTGGGAGCAGAGGATCGTCGTCGGGAAGATGATCGAGGCGCTGCTCGAGGCGGACCCCCGCTACCGCGCGGTCCTCGAGGGGCCGATCCCGTCCGCGGAGTATCCGGAGGCGGAATTCTTCGCCGCGAACCCGGACGCCTCCTCCTCCGCGAGCCGCGCGGTGTTCGCGCGCGAGTTCGACGAGTCGCTTAAGGGGCGCGTCTCGCGCCTCGTGGACTGGACGGCGAGGGGGGAGGAGGAGACGGCCCGTGCCGTGCGCGCCGTGCTCGGCGTGCCGGCGTCGGCGCTCTCCGACGACGAGGCGATCGAGCTGGCGGTCTCCCCGACCCGGAGCCGCGTCCTCGGAGACGCCCTCAACCTGACGACGCTCGGGAAGCTCTCCCGGGCGATGCACCACGCCTCCTACACGTTCCGGCGGAAGATCTCCCACGCGGCCGATTCCCAGGACCAGCGGCACCGGATGACTCCCGCGAGCCGGCCGATCCTGGCGGCCCACGTCACCGGCGAGCCCGACTTCGTCACGCCCGCCCTCGTCCGGGAGGACCCGGCCGTCGAGGCGCGGTACGCCGGCATGATGGCCAGGGTGTGGGAGCGGATCGGGCGCCTCAGGCGCCTCGGCGTCTCCGAGGAGTTCGCCTCCTATCTCCTCCCGAACGCCGTCGCCGTCCGTTATGCCGAGTCCGCGGACTTTCTCGCCCTCCGCCACAAGCACGTCATGCGCCTGTGCTACCTGGCCCAGGAGGAGATCTGGCGGGCCTCGGTGGACGAGGCGGAGCAGATCCGTGAGGTCCACCCGCGCCTCGGGCGGCACCTCCTCCCGCCGTGCGGAGTCCGGAAGGAGGCGGGCGCCCGCCCCTGGTGCCCCGAGGGGGCGCGGTTCTGCGGGGAGCGGGTGTGGAGCTACCCGCTCTCGGAGTATCGGAGGGTGATCTGAGCGAAAATACCGCTTGACCCCATCCGGAGATTCCCTGTATGGGTAGTGGAGATTTCGGGCCGGTCGGGGGCGCAGTGGGCGGATCGGGTCGCGAGGGGACGCCGATGAGGAGCATCCACAGAATCTCCGTGGCCGCGGCACTGCTCGCCTCGGTCGCGCTCGCCGGCTCCTGCGGCGGCGCCGCCGAGCGGCAGAAGCGTCCGGAAGGCCCCGTCGTGATCCGCGCCGGGCACTTCCCCAACATCACGCACGCGCAGGGGGTCCTCGGCCACGCGACGGGGAGCTTCCAGAAGGCGCTCGGGGATCGCGCCAGGGTCGACTGGAAGATCTTCAACGCGGGCCCCTCGGCGATCGAGGCGCTGTTCGCCGGGGAGCTGGACCTCTCGTACATCGGACCGAACCCGGCGATCAACGCGTACGTGAAATCGGGCGGGACGGCGATCAGGATCGTGTGCGGAGCCTGCTCGGGGGGCGCGGCTCTCGTCGTCCGGAAGGACTCTCCGATCGCGAGGCCGCGGGACTTCGAGGGCCGGAGCCTCGCCACGCCGCAGCTCGGGAACACGCAGGACGTGGCGGCCCGGGCGTGGCTCCTCGAGAACGGCATGGACTGGCTCGAGCGGGGCGGGAAGGTCCGCGTGCAGCCGCTCGCGAACCCGGACCAGCTGACGCTCTTCCTCAAGAAGGAGCTCGACGGCGCGTGGACCGTCGAGCCCTGGGTGACGCGCCTGATCCTCGAAGGGGGCGGCAAGGTGTTCCTGGAGGAGGCGTCGCGGTGGCCGGAGGGCCGATTCGTGACGACGCACCTGATCGTCTCGACGAAGTTCCTCGAGGAGCATCCCGACCTGGTCCGGACGTGGATCGAGGAGCACGTGCGCCTCACCGACTGGATCGGCGCGAACCGCGACGAGGCCCTCCGCACCGTCAACCAGGAGATCAAGCGCGAGACCGGCAAGGCTCTCCCGGAGGAGATCCTGGAGGCGGCGTTCGCGAGGCTCGAGCTGACCGACGATCCGATCCGCGCCTCGCTGATGAAGTCGGCGGCGGACGCGTACGCGCTCGGCTTCCTCGGCAGGGAGGAACCGAGGCTCTCGGGCATCTACGACCTGTCGATCCTGAATTCCGTCCGGCAGGCGGCGGGGAAGCCGCCGATCCGGTAGGGGACGGGACGTGGCGGGGATCTCCCCGAACGGCGCGCCGAAGCTCTCGGTGCGGGCGGTCGAGAAGACGTTCGTCAACCGCCAGGGGGTGGTGTCCGCCCTGGGTCCGCTCGACTTCGAGATCCGCGAAGGGGAGTTCGTCTGCGTCGTGGGCCCGAGCGGGTGCGGCAAGACGACGCTCCTCAACATCGTGGCCGGCCTCGAGGCGCCGGACGTGGGCGACGTGATCTTCGACGGGAAGCCCGTGCTGGGACCGGGACCGGACCGGATCGTCCTGTTCCAGGACCTGGGGCTCTTCCCCTGGATGACGGTCCGCAGGAACATCGAGTTCGGGCTCCGCCTGGCCGGTCTGGGGCGGGTGGAGAGGAGGAAGCGGGCGGCGCACTACCTTCGGATGGTCCACCTCGCGGGGTTCCACACCTCGTACATCCACGAACTGTCCGGCGGCATGAAGCAGCGCGTGGCGCTCGCCCGGGCGCTCGCGATGGATCCGGTGATGCTGCTGATGGACGAGCCGTTCGCGGCGCTCGACGCCCAGACGCGGGACATGCTCCACGCCGAGCTCCAGGAGATCTGGAGCGGCACGGGGAAGACGATCCTGTTCGTCACGCACAACGTCCGCGAGGCGGCCTGCCTCGCCGACCGCGTGGTGACGATGACGCGGCGCCCGGGGCGGATCAAGCGGGAGTTCGTCGTCGACATCCCGCGGCCCCGACAGATCGAGGACCGCGACGTCGGCGGGCTGGCGGCGAGGCTCCGCGAGGATCTCCGGGAGGAGATCGAGGCGGTCCTTCTCGAGGAGAGGCGTCGTGCCAAGGAGCGTTAACCGCGGGCTCTTCTACCTCGCGGCCCTCGCCGCCTGGCAGGCGCTCCACCTGTGGGGGCCCTGGCCGTCGTTCCTGGTGCCGGGGCCGGTCCAGGTCGCCGAGGCCCTCATCGCGGGATTCGCCGACGGGACGTTCCTGATCGGGATCGCCGTCACCATGCGGCGGCTGCTGCTCGGCTACGCGCTGTCGCTCGTCCTCGGGACGGTGCTGGGCCTCCTGATCGGGCGCGTGCGATGGATGGACGACACGATCGGCTCGCTCCTCCTCGGCCTCCAGACGCTTCCCTCGATCTGCTGGCTCCCGCTCGCGATCATCTGGTTCGGCCTCAACGAGAGGGCGATCCAGTTCGTCGTCGTCATGGGGGCGGTCCTGGCGATCGCGATCCACACGTCGGACGGCGTCAAGAACATCCCGCCGATCTACGTCCGCGCCGGCAGGAATCTCGGCGCCCGGGGTCCGCGCCTCCTCACGGGCATCATCCTGCCCGCCGCGCTCCCCGCGGTGCTGACCGGCGCCAAGCTCGGCTGGTCGTTCGCCTGGCGATCGCTGATGGCGGCCGAGCTGCTGTTCGTCAGCCTGGGGCTGGGGCAGCTCCTGATGGTCGGCCGCGAGCTGAACGACATCGCCCAGGTGATCGCGGTGATGGTCGTGATCATCGCCCTCGGCCTCCTGGTCGACAACCTCGTCTTCGGCCGGATCGAGAGGCGCATGCGCCGGGTCTGGGGGCTCGGGGCGGCCCTTCCCGGGCGCGCGAGGGGGCGCCGGGCCGCCTGAGGGAGTTCCGCCGGACTGGCCGGGCTGCATCCAAAAGGGCGAATTGCCCGGTCAAATTGGACGACTTTCGCTCGAGATGTGCCGTCGAGGCGTTGCATCCATCGGGCGTGTTCAATCTACAAAGCTTGCCCGATCAGTTAGTTGGGCGCTTCGAATCGGCCTATTCCCTTTTGGGCAGACGTCTTGCTACAAACCCGAGTGTTCGAGTGTGAGAAGTGGAGAGAGGTAGAGAAACGAAGGTGCGAGAGGCCGGGCAGAAGGGCCCGGCCGTCCCGAACGCAGCTCAAGGAGGATCTCGATGAGACTGACGAAGGTTCTGGCTCTGATCGCGGTGGTGGCTCTGGCGGTTCCGCTCGCGAACGCGGCGGACACGAAGCACAAGTTTTCCTTCGGTGTCGGCTACTTCATGCCGATGAGCGACTACTCGTTCACCGAGGACACCTACACGATCACGATGGCGACGGACGACGCGCTCGGCTTCGGCCTCGGGTACGAGTTCTACTACAACGAGATGGTCAGCTTCGGCGCCAGCCTCTGGTACGCCGATCACGACATGACGCTCAGCGTCAGCGGCGAGCCGGATTCCGATTACGGCTCGGTCGCCTGGATGCCGATCCTGTTCGACGCGAACTTCCACCTCCTGAAGGGGAAGCCGGTCGACTTCTACTTCGGCCCGACCCTCGGCTACGCGATGTTCGACGACTGGAAGTACGCGAGCGAGACGATGGGGATGAAGGACCAGTTCGTGTACGGCGTGAATCTCGGCCTCGACGTCCCGTTCGCCGAGAGCTGGGCTTTCACGGCCGGCCTCCGCTACCTGCTCCTGGACGCGGAGCCCGACGTGACGGGCGCGGATGCGGTGGGGGTGGACCCGCTCGTCCTGACCGTCGGCGTCGGCTACAAGTTCTAGTTCGAATCCGGGGCGCCCGGCGCCCCGATGGACTCCAAGGCCCCGCGCGCGGTCCCGCGCGCGGGGCCTCTTCGTTCCGGAGATCCCTCGATCCCGCCTACGGCCTCTCGCCCCAGTACTCGCCGGCCATCGAGCAGGCCCCGCTCAGGCCGTCCACGGTGAAGGTGACGGGGGCCACGATCATCGCGTTCTCGGAGACGACGCCGCTGAAGAAGAGGCGATAGGTGTGGACGTCGTCGCTGCTCACGAAGGTGCCGGAGATCGCGCTCCCCGTCACGGTGCCCGATACCGAGAACGCCGCGCCGCAGTACTCGATCGCCGCCGCTCCGGAGAACGCGTCCTCCGCCTGCGTCACGGAGAGGACGAAAAAGTCGCAGAAGCTCCAGACGGTGCCGACGAGATCGCCGGTGCAGGACATCGTCCGCGGCGGGTCGCTGGGGCTCGCCGTGAACGACCAGGTCCCGGACGTGTCCACGGGGACGGGGTCCACCGTGTAGTCGTCGTCGTCGCAAGCCGGACAGAGCAGAAGCGCAAGCACGACCGCGACGTTCATCCAGCCGAGTTGTCTCCGCATCGGACCTCCTCCCGAAGGTGGCGTTCTCGCCACTCTCCCAGGTTACCGCGAACCGCGGACGCTCGCTCGGACCGCCGCGTCAGATCGAGAGACGCCCGACCTCCAGCACCGTCTGGGGCTCCCCGGAGAGGCTCTCCCCGACGAGCGAGGCGAGGAACCCCTCTCCCGTGCCGCCCGCGAGCGGAGCGATCGCGTCGAGGCCCTCGAGGTCGTCGGCCTCGGGCGAGCTCGATCCCGCCTCGTCGAACGCGCGCAGGATCTCGGCGTAGCGGCCGAGGGCTGCCTCGTCTGCGGAGTACGGGACGAGGGCGATTCCCGGGAGGCTGTCGAGCAGGTTGCGCGAGAGCCACAGCGCCTCGTGGAGCGCCTTGTCTCCCTGGCCGATCGGCAGGACGACGCCGCCTGCGAGGAACGCGGCCCTCGCCAGCACGTGCCCGGCGGACGCCGGGATCCGGACCACGAGGAGATCGCACCCGGCCTCGAGCCTCCGGAGCCGCTCGAGCACGGCGCGGACGGTCTCGGCCGGCTCGAGCCTAAGTCCTTCGATGCCGTGCGGGAGGCTGGCGATCGGGACCGAGGCGACCGGATTCTCCCCGGACGCCGGGATCGGCTCCGCGGCGAGGTCCACGACCGCGACCCGCAGATCGCGGCCGACGCCCGACCGCGCGAGATGGACCACCGCCGCCGCCCCGCGGTCGTGGCCCAGGCCCGCGACCACGACGACGCGGCGCCGCGAGGGCTCGGGGGCGGGGGAGGGCCCCGCGGACGCCTTCGGCTCGACGGCGGGGACCCCGCGCTCCCGGCGGATCAGGCGGTCGAGGACCCCCGAGAGCGGGTGGGAATCGAGATCGGCCTCTCGCTCGTCGGGTCCGTCGCTCACGTTCGCCCTCCGGGCGCGGGCCGCGAGGCACCGGGCGGGAGCTAGATCTCCAGCACCGAGTTCTTCGTCCCCACCGCGTTGACGACCTGCTTCGGGTTCAGCGGATCGGCGATCCAGCGTCCGCCGACGATGAGCTTGTACTCGTAGCGGCCGGTGTCGAGCGGGACGAACTTCGTCCAGCTTCCGTCCTCGTGCCGCTCGAGGAGCACTCCGGCGTCGGGGACCCAGCCGTTGAAGTCGCCGGCGAGCAGGAGGTCCTCCGGCGGCACGTCGTGCCGGGAGATGTAGACGCCGTCCCTCGTGACGACGAGCCCCTGCCCGGCCGCGGGGCGCGCCGCCTCGACGATCGCGGCCTCCGCCTCGTCGATCTCCTTCGCGAGCGCCCTGTAGTCCTCGGCGACCGCCGCGCCCGGCGCCAGCCGGGTGACCGAAACGCCTCGGGCCGCTGCCTCGCGCACGCGGACGCTCGCTCGCACGACGGTGGAGAGCGCCTTCCCCGGATACGCCCGGCGGATCTCCTCGAGGGTTGCGCGGGCGAAGTTCGACCTTCCGTCGTACGCGTTGACCAGGATCCGCACCTCCGCGCGGTGGTTGCGCCGCTTCTCGGTCAGCTCGACGATCTCGACCATGCGGACCAGCCCCTGCATCGAGAAGAGGCTCGGGTCGACCGGGACGACGATCTCGTGCGACGCCATGAGCGCGTTGAGCGTCAGGAGGCCCAGCGACGGCGGGCCGTCGATGACCACTCGGTCGGCGCGCCCGGAGAGGGCGACCAGGTGCTCCGCGAGGCGCTCGTCGCCTCCGTGCGTGCGCGCGAGCTCGGGCTCGAGCTCGGCGAGCTCGGCGCCCGACGGCGCGAGGAAGAGGCGGTCGGCCACCGGCACGAGCACCTCTGTGATCGGGATCGCGTCCTCGTGGAGTCCCGACCGGGACAGGACGCGGGCGAGGGACCGGTCGCGCTCGGGCGCGGCCGCGCCGAGGCCCAGGGTCGCGTGCCCCTGAGGGTCGAGGTCGACGAGGACGGTCCGGCGGCCCGCCTCGGCGAACAGCGACGCGAGCTGCAGGGCGGTCGTCGTCTTGCCGCATCCGCCCTTCTGGTTCAGGAGAGCAAGGACTCGCACGTGACAACCCTCCCCCTCGGCGCGCCCGCCGCGCGAGACCCTGCGACGGCGAGGACACTCGAGGCGAGATCGCCGCCTCGCCCCTCTTGGGAGGCGAGTTTAGGCCCCAGTTCGGCTGGCGGTCAAGGGGTTCGAAGACGCAGCCGCTCCCCGGAACGGTGCCGCGGTCCCCGCTACTTCCCCGCCTCCCGCAGCGCGGCCCGCGCTTCCCGGAGCAGCGCGTCGGCCGACACCGGGGATCCCACCGCTTCGCGCATCCAGGCATCCGGCGTGACGCGGCCCCGGCGGGCCATGCGCTCGATCTCGGCGCCGAATCCGCCCGAGCGCAGCTTCTCCGCGAGCTGGAAGGCGACGATGTGTCCGATCGCGTAGTCGGGGAGGTAGAGGGCGCTCGAGATCATGTGGGAGTAGATCGCCAGGATCTCGCGGTCCCGGACGCCGAAGACGGGGGCGTAATATCGGTTCCAGACGTCCCGCGCGATCGCGAGGACCGCCTCCCGGAGCTCGGCGGGCGACGCGTCCTCGTGGGCGTAGAGCCACTCCCAGGCCTTCATGTCGACGAGCGCCACGCCGCCGATCTCGTAGGCCTCCCAGAGGACGCGGAGCGCTTCGAGGGCCCGGTCCTCGTCGCCGGGCGGCGCGAGCCCGAGAAGCTCGAGGTCGCGGTCCTGGAACACGAAGGCGATCGCCTCGGTGAAGGCGTTGTTCGGAACGCCGGACAGCGCCCAGTGGTCGATCCCGTCGAGCGAGAGCACCTGCTCGACGTTGTGGCCGAGTTCGTGGACCGCGATGTTGTAGCCCTTGTAGTCCATCCCGCGCTCGGAGACGCGCGTTCTCAGGTGGGCCGCGTCCCCTCGACGCACGGCGCCCATCGCGTGGCCCGCCCCCCGCGAGGGATCCACGACGATGCGCCCGGCGATCCAGGCCGCCTTGTCGCGGGAGAAGCCCAGGGACTCCAGGATCCCGGGAAGCGCGGCCTGGAACGAGGCGGCGGTCGGGTACCTCGCCCGCACGATCGCGTCCAGCCCGCTCTCGTCGCGCGTTCCCCGCGGCTTGAAGCCGGGATACCAGACGTCGAACGGCTCGAGCGGCCGCCCGAGCCTCCGGCGGATCAGGTCGGCGACCTCCTTCACCTCCGCCGACTCGAGGACCGACGCGAGGAGCGCCTCCACCTGCTTCGCGGGGATCTGGCGGTCGAGCTCGAAGCGGCGAATGATGTAGCTCGGCGCCGTCGGAACGTACGGGTCCGCCCGCCGGACGGCGCGGAACACGTCCAGCCAGCGCTCGTACCTCGTGTCCGGCTCCCTCGCTGCGATCTCCGCTCCGACGGCGGCGGCGCCCGGCGCCGGGCGGGCCTCGTTGGTCTCCGGGCACCAGAGGAGGCCGGGGTTGTCCACGACCGCCTTCGGGATCTCCTGCCGGACGATCCGCTCCATCACCCTCTGGATCATCCGCTGCTTCGAGAGCCCGTCCGGGTCCTCGTAGCGGGAGGCGAGCTCGTCGCGCAGGCCCCAGTGGGAGATCAGCCGGAGGCCCTCGGGGAACGGACGGGTCCCGTCGGCGGCGATCAGCCGATCCATGCGGATGTTGTACTCGGCGATGTAGCGGTCGGCCTCCGTGTTGGCTCGAGTGATCTCCCGGGCCACCTCCGCCGGGACCCGCTGCGCGAACCGGTCCATGAGGCGCGAGCGCGCCCAGGCGTCACGGTCCCAGGAGGAGCCCAGCGCGAGCCGCTCCGCCAGCGTGTGCACGGGGAAGTTGAGGAGGGCGAAGAAGGCGACCTTCGAGCGGAACAGGTCTTCGTCCACGTGCGCTTGCAGGTCGAGCCCCACGAGGAGGCGGTCGATCTCGCTCACGGGGCCGGTATCGAGGTCGAGCGGCGTCGTCAGCTCGCGGCGGATCTCGTGAAGCCGCCCGTCCGTCTGCTCGAGCGCGTCCTCGAGCCGGGCGAATGCGGCCGCGAGCGCTGCGGGGTCCGCCAGGAAGTGGGTCTCGCAGAAGGCGGCGAACGAGGCGGCGTCGCCGTCCTCGGGGCGCCACAGGCGTGCCGCCTGCTCTACCCCCTGCCGGATGCGCGGGCCGAGGGCCTCGCCGTGCCGGGCCACGAGGCGGGCCACCGCGGTCTTCACCGCGTCGGGCCCGAGGAAGGCCGGAGGCGCCGAAGCGGCTCCGACAGCCGAGGCGGCGAGAGGGACGAGAAGGGCGGCGGCGAGGAGGGCGCGCACGGGCATGGGAGGCCTCCAGGGAGCGGTCAGCCGCCCCCGGCCAGGGCGAGCAGGCGCCGGAGCGCGCCTTCCACGAGGGCCTCGGCCTCCTCCTTCGAGGCGGCGACCGCCTCCAGGGAGATCCGGACCTTCGCGTCCTCGCGGGCGAATCCGGGGGGATGGCTCTTGATCCACACCAGCGGGAACTCCTCCGCGAGCCGGTCGAGCATCGGGAGGAGCGACGACTCGTCGGCGGTCGGGGCCTCGACCTCGCGCTCGGCCAGGATCCCGCGCGGGGCCATGTCCCGGAGCCGGTCCATCGCCGCGAGGAAGACCGCGCGCCCCTCCTCGGGAACGCCGGGAAGGCAGAGCACGGCGACGCCCCCCGGGCGCCGGACGAGCACTCCCGGGGCGATCCCCTCCTCGTTCGGAACCGGCTCGGAGCCGACCGGGATCGCGCACATCTTCTCGCGGGCGGTCGTCAGGCCCGACCTCGGCACTACCCGGGACTTCTCCAGGCGGCGGAAGGACGACTCGACCATCTCCTTCGCGTGCGGGTGGATCGCCAGGGGGAGCCGGAGCGCGTCCGCGACCGCCCCGAGGGTCCGGTCGTCGGCCGCGGGCCCGAGGCCTCCGGTGGTGATCACGAGGCGCGCGCCCCGCTCGATCGCCTCGGTGACGGCCGACGTGATCGCGCGGTCCCGGTCGTCCACGATCGTGATCCGGTGCACGAGCGCGCCCCTCCGGCTCAGCCAGCTCGAGACGAATGCGGCGCTCGACTCGACGGTGAGCCCGCGGAGCAGCTCGCGGCCGACGACGACGATCTCCACGTGGAGCGGGCCGGTGAGCGGGACCAGCACCTTCGGCGCCGGCGTCGAGGGAGGACGCCGCTCGGCGGGCCGGCGAGGCGGCGCGGACGGTCCCTTCCGGTCCTTCCCGCGTCCGCTGCCCTGGTATCTCCCCGCCTTCACGGAGCCTCCTCGGCGCGCGCACCATAGCACACCGCCGCGCCGGGGGGACGGGCGCGGTCAGTCGAGAGCGACGCCGCGGAACGAGGCCACCCGCCTCACGACCCGCTCGATCTCGACGTTCGGGGTCGACGCTCCGGCGGTGAGCCCCACGACGACCGGTCCCTCGCGCAGCCAGCCCTCCGCCACGGCCTCCTCGCGCGAGCCGGGCGGCTGGTGACGGAGCCGCTCCGGGCTCTCGAGGCAGTCGGCGGACCGGATGTGGTACGAGGGGACCGACGCCCTCGCGATCTCGACGAGGTGCGTCGTGTTGGACGAGTTGTAGCCGCCGATGACCAGCATCAGGTCGAGGGGCGAGACGCGGAGGAGATCGACGAGGGCGTCCTGCCGCTCCTGCGTGGCGCTGCACACGGTGTCGAACGCCCGGAAGCGCCGGTCGGCCTCCTCCGAGCCCCACCGCCGGACCATCGCGGCGCGCACCATGTCCGCGATGGCCAGCGACTCTCTCGAGAGCATCGTGGTCTGGTTCGCGCACCCGATCCTGCCCAGGTCGACCTCGGGGTCGAACCCGGGCGACACCGCGCGGCGGAACCGGCGGAGAAAGGCTTCGGGATCTCCCCGCCGCTCGATCCGGTCGCAGACGGCGCGCGCCTCCTCCTCGTCGCGGACGACGATGACCCGTCCGCCGGGGTGCCGGAGGACGCGTGACGCGGTGGCCCGCGTCTCCTCGTGGTCGTACTTCCCGTGGAGAAGAGCGGTGAAGCCGTCCCTCGCGTAGTTCTCGACGCTCTTCCAGACGTTGCGCACCGACCCGCAGGTCGTGTCCACCAGGACGACGCCCCGGCGCCGAAGGTCTTCCATGTCGGTCAGGGGAACGCCGAACGCGGGGAGGATCACGACGTCGTCCGGCCGCAGGCCATCCGCGGACGCGCCGTTCTCCCTCCCGTCCAGGAACCGGATGCCCATCTCCTCCAGCCGGCGGTTGACCCCCGGATTGTGGATGATCTCGCCGACCAGGAAGATCCTTCGGCCCGGGAACTTCTCCCGCGTCTCGTACGCGTACTCGACGGCGCGGTCCACCCCGTAGCAGAAGCCGAACTCCCGGGCGAGCCGGAAGGAGACGCCTCCCGCGTCCACCCGGAACCCCTGCGCGCGCATGCGGTCCACCAGGGCGCTACGGTAGTCGTGGGCGAGTCGTTCCGAAACGGCGCGCTCGAGGCCGAAGCCTCGATTGACGTAGCGGAGGTCGGTCATGGCGGATCCACGCCCCGTGCTCGGGGCCCGGGCCGGCCCGCCGGGAGCCCGGGGGCCGGGGCTACGCGCCGTCCGGCCGCTCCCCCCCGGACGCATCCTTCGGGGGGTCGGGCTCGGCGTAGATGTCCTCGATCGTGTTCACCTCCGCCTTCGGCTTCTTCGGCGCGCCGGGCGGCGCGACCTTGGCGGGGGCCTTCTTCGGATCCGCAGCCTTCGGCGCCGCGGCTTCCGGGGTCTTCTTCGCGTCCGCCTCGGCGTCCGGCTTCGGCGCGGCCTTCGCGGCCTCGGGATCCTCCGCCTTCTTCTCCTTCGCGGGGGTCTCCGTGCTCGCGGATTGCACGCTCTCCTCGGAACCGGCCCGGGCGGGCAGGAGCGCCGGCGCGGCGAGGACGACGGCGAGAACGAGGGCGAGCCCTCCGAGGGTGCGAATCGAGGAGGTGCGCATGACCGACTCCTTGTCCTTCCGGCCTTCCGGAGACGTTCGAAAGGTACGCCGCCCCTCTTCCGGGCGCAAGTCGCGCCCGGCCGGCGAGTCCGGCGCCTCCCGCTTCAGTCGGAGAGGGGAATGAACAGCCGCTGGCCCGGCCGGAGGATCGCGTCGGCGCTCAGGCGGTTGAGGCCGAGCAGCTCCGCGAGGGTCACTCCGTACCGCCTGGCGATCCGGAAAAGGGTGTCGCCGCTCCTCACCACGTGCACCACGGCGCGCGCGATCGCATCCTCGCCCTCCGGCTTCCCTCGCGAGGCTCCCTCCGAGGCGGCGGGCCCGGGGAGGCCGGCCACGGGTCGTCTCTCGTCTCTCCGCAGCGAGGCCGCCCTGCGCGCGAGCGTTCCCTCGGGAAGCCAGACCAGGGTCCCCGCGGGGAGCGCTTCGCCGCCGCGGACCGCGCGGCGGGTCCAGGCGGGGTTGATCTCCGCCAGCTCGCCGAGAGGGACCCCCCACTCCCTCGCGATCTGGACCGGGCGCATTCTCCGGCCGAGGACGGTCTCGTCGTGAGCGATCGGCGCCTCGAGGGCGAGCCCCTCGCCGAAGTGCCGCGCCGGCTCTCTCGCGATCTCGCGCGCGGCCAGGAACTCCGCGTAGAAGTTCCGCGAGGCGAAGCCGAACGTCCGGCCGTCGTACTCGCGGACGATGCGGCCGAAATCCGTCCCGAACTTCGCCTTCGCGCGGCGCATCCCCTCGAGCCCGTGGTTGTACGAGGTCAGCGCCAGCTCCCAGCTTCCGAACTCGGACCAGGCCGCGCCGAGGTACCGGGCGGCGCCGCGCGCCGCCGCCACCGGGTCGAGCCTCTCGTCGATCGCCGGGGTCAGGGTCATGAACCTGCGCGCGGCCGCGCGCGTGAACTGCCAGACGCCCACGGCTCCCGCGGAGGACCGCGCATGGGTCTGGAACGACGACTCGACGTGCGGAAGGAGCGCGAGATCCTCGGGAAGGCCGGCCTGACGGAACACCTCGCGGAACCGGGCGTCGTACCGGGCCCCGATCTCGAGCCCCCGCCGGAACCGCTCCCGCAGGCCGCGCTGCGATCGCACGCGCGCGTGCGCCCCCCGCAGGGCATCGGTTCCCGCCGTCGTGGCGATCCGGAGCGCGAGGGCCTTGTCCTCGTCGTCGAGCTCCGCCCCCAGGGCCACGCGGCGCTCGATCTCGAGGAGCCGGGCCTCGAGGCGAGTCCGCTCCGCGCGGACGAACTCTCGCTGTCGAGGGTTGTAGGCGTCCCCGATCGGCCCGGGGAGATCCAGGACGGCGTACACGAGCTCCGGCCGATCGAGGTCGTGGAGCGCGACCTGCCCGAGGCTCCACTCGGCGAACACCCGCTTCCAGAACGCCACGTTCCCCAGGATCTCTTCCGGGACCGGGAACGGGTCGGAGGCCGCCGCCGCGGCGGTCTCCTCGACCCGGCCGGGAGTCTCCGTCGCCGGCTCTTCCGCCCGAAGCGCGGAAAGGGGGGCGGACAGGATGGCCGCGAGGACGGCGGCCTGCCGCAAGCGGATCGAGATCGTCACGAAGGTCCTCCGCTCCGCCGCGAATATAGGCCGCGGGCCCGGGCGCATCAAGACCGCGTGGCGGCGTCGTCCCGCCGTTGCTATCGTCCTGCCGGTGGATCCCGCCATGATCCGTGCGTCCGTCGGCCTGTCGACTCGAAGGGGCTCCTCCGAAGCCGCCGTCGAGGCGGCCTCGAGGGCCTGCGCCGGCCTCGGCGTTTCCCGGGCGGACTGGTGCATCGTGTTCGCGACGCCCGAGCATGCCGCGGCGGCCCCCGAGCTGCTCGAGTCGGTCGGCGCCGCGGCGGGAACCCCGTACGTCGTCGGGTGCTCCGGCGCCGGCGTCCTGGCCGAGGGCCGCGAGATCGAGGACGGTCCCGCCGTCGGCGTCCTGGCCGTCGCGACCGAAGCGATTCGCGCGACGCCGTTCCTGTTCGGCGGCGGCGAGGATCTGGGATTCTCCGCCGGCCGCGAGGCCGGGGAGCGCCTGGCCGCGTCGCGGGGCCTCGACGACCTGATCCTCGCGTGGCCGGACCCGGGGCGGGTGCGTCCCGACCGATTCCTGCGGGGCGTCGACGAGATCCTGCGGGGCGTCCCGGTGGCGGGAGGCGCCGCGGCGAGTCGGGACGGATCGGGCCCGCCCGTCCTGTTCCACGGAGCGGAGGCCGCCGAGGGCTCGGTGTCGGGCCTTCGCCTCGGAGGACGGTTCCGACACCGCGCCGCGGTCACGCAGGGGTGCCGGCCGCTGACCGGGCCGCTCGTCGTGACGCGCTCCCACGAGAACCTCGTCCTCGAGCTCGAAGGGCGCCCTCCGCTCGTGGTCCTGGACGAGGCGGCTCCGGAAGGGCTCCTGGACGCGGGGGGAAAGGCCTTCGACCGGCTCTTCGTCGGCCTGCTGCCGGAGACGGGCGTTGCGGAGGGAGGGTACCTCGTCCGGAGCATCCTGACCGCGGACGAGGACACCGGCGTGATCGGCGTCGCCGCGGAGATCGAGGAGGGGGACTCGATCCTCTTCGCCCTCCGCGAGGGGCGCGCCGCCCGCGAGGATCTCGCTCGCGTCCTGGCGGAGGCGTCGGCGGACGGAGGGAGGCCGTGGCGATTCGGGCTCTACTTCGACTGCCTGGCGCGGGGCCGGTCGCTCTACGGGGAGGCGGGCGTGGACTCTGCGCTGCTCGGAGCGGCGTTCCCGGGCCTCCCGATCCTCGGCTTCTTCTGCGCCGCGGAGATCGCCCCCCTGGGAGGCGTGAACCGCGTCTTCACGTACACGGGCTCCCTCATCCTGATCGGGGACTGACGCGGGCCCGGCGCGTCGCGCTCGGGACGAAGGTCACGGCGTCTCCCCCCTTCGCAACGCGGACAGCAGATTCCGGAAATCGCCCGGCGGGGGCGCCTCGAATTCGGCCGGCTCCCCGGTCACCGGATGCGCGAAGCGAAGGCGGATCGCGTGGAGGGCGGTGCGCCCGATGAGCGACGAGGGGCGCCCGTACGCGACGTCCCCCACGAGCGGGTGACCGCCGGCCGCGAGCTGCACGCGGATCTGATTCCTCCGTCCGGTGCGGAGCCGCACCTCGAGGAGGGTGGCGTGCGTGAACCGTTCGACGACCCGGTAGCTCGATGCGGACCAGCGGCCCTCCTCGCCGGGGCCGACCGCGCGGACCTTGAGGCTCCTCGGATGCTCCGCGAGCCGATGCACGAGATCGCCGGACTCCTGCTCGACGCGGCCCTCCGCGACCGCGAGGTACGCGCGCTCGGGCCGGCGGGACGCGAACTGCGCACGGAGCGCGTCGAAAGCCGGCCCGGGGCGCGCGACGACCACGAGCCCGGACGTGAAGCGGTCGATCCGGTGCACCGCGAGCGCCCGGCGATCTCGGTGGCCCCGGCGCCGGTAGGCCTCCTCGATACGCTCGAGGAGGGACTCTCCCCTCGGGGCGCCGACGGGCACGGTCAGCACGCCCGCCTCCTTGTCCACCACGAGGAAGCCGGCCTCCTCGTGGACGACCCGGTAGCCCTCCGTCCTCGGCGCACGGCGCGGCGCGCGGTACCTCGTTCCGGGATCGTGCCGCACCAGGATCCGGTCGCCTTCCGCGATCCGCTCGTCCGGGCGGGTCGCGACGGTCCCGTTCCGCTCCACGAGGCCCGCGAGCACGAGGCCTCGCGCGCGGGAGTTGGATGCGCCGGCCCGCTCCCGCAGGAGCCGCTGCAGCGTCTTCCCGGCGTCGTTCGCCTCCGCCGCGAAGCGGAGCCGCTCCACCTAGGATCCCCCCTCGAGGACGGCCCGCCGGACGCGCACCAGATCCTCGTCCCGGCAGAGCCGGAGGAGGGCAAGCACCCCCTCGAGATCGCCCTCGACGGCCCCTTCTCCCCGGAGCTCGTACGCGTGCGCCGGCGCGTACACCTCGGTCCCGCTCGCCCGCGGGTCCCGTCGGACGCGGAACGGCTCGGCGGGCTCGAGCCGGACGCCGCCGGGCAGCCGCTCGAACCAGCCGAGGATGCGGCGCCCGTGCTCCTCGGAGTACGCCGCGAGCGAGAACTCGAAGCGGGCCCCCGCGATCGGCCTCGTCTCCACGATCCGGATCGCTACCCCGCAGCTCCCGGCCGCCCCGACGGCCTCCCGGAGAACGTCCAGGGACCTCTCCTCCACGAGCAGGTGGACCGTCTGCGAGCCGGGATGCAGCGATTCGCTCAGCCGCTCCCGCAGGCTCTCCGCGTCGAATCCCTCCTCCTCCGCCTCGGGAAGAGGGCCGGAGAGCGCCCCGCGGCCCGCCAGGTACCCCTCGACGAACCCCCGGGCGCGGCCGCGGGGTCCCGCGATCGTCACCTCGTGATGTCGTGGCGGCACGGGTCTTCCCTCCTCAGAAGAAGATCCAGCCCGCCATCAGGAAGGCGGGCAGGAGGATCGGCAGCGCCCAGCGGAAGACGTAGCCGAAAAACGACGGCATCGCCATTCCCGCCTCTTCCGCGATCGACTTCACCATGAAGTTGGGGGCGTTGCCGATGTACGAGTTTGCGCCCATGAAGACCGCGCCCGAGGAGACCGCCGCCACCACCTGGGGGTGCTCCGCCAGAATCCGGGCGACCTGCGTGGCCTCGGGAAGCCCCGGGTACAGCCGGCCGAGCCCGACGTTCAGGAACGTGAGGTAGGTCGGGGCGTTGTCCAGCACGGACGAGAGGAGCCCGGTAGCCCAGAAGAACTGCCAGGGCTCCCGGATCCGCTCGATGAGGAACGCGAGGGCCCCTCGCTCCCCCGCCTTCAGGATCGCGATCGCCGGGATGATCGTCGCGAAGATCCCCGCGAACAGGATCGCCACCTCGCGGATCGGCTCCCACGAGAAGCCGTTCTCGACCCGCAGGCCGCGGGGCGTCGTCGCGAGCGACAGGATCCCCATCGCGGCGATCAGCGCCTCGCGCGCGAGATCGCTCCACTGCAAGGAGACGCCGAGCACGAGGACGGACGGGGACTCCCAGAGCCCCGAGAGGAGGACGGCGCCCACGATCCCCGCCGCGAAGAGCAGGTTCCAGGCTCCCCCGAGGCGGATCCGCACCTTGTCCGCCGGGGCCTCCTCGCGCGATCCGGTCGGGGCCGCGTCCCGGCGCATGCGGAACCGATCGAGGAGGTAGAACGACCCGAGCAGCAGGATCGAGACGAACAGGAAATGCGGAGCGAGGTGGAGCGTCCAGAAGAACGGGACTCCGTGCAGGAAGCCGAGGAAGAGCGGCGGGTCGCCGAGGGGCGTCAGTGCCCCCCCGACGTTGGCGACGAGGAAGATGAAGAACACGACGACGTGGGAGGCCCGCCGGCGCCCGGCGTTCGCGCGCAAGAGGGGCCGGATCAGGAGCATCGCCGCTCCCGTCGTCCCGATCCAGGATGCCGCGACGGTCCCGACGGCGAGGAGCGTCGTGTTGACGGCGGGCGTGGCCCGCGGTGTGCCGCGGACGACGATCCCGCCCGAGACCGTGAAGAGCGCCCAGAGCAGCGTAAGGAAGGGCACATAATCCACGAGCGCGACGTGGAGGATCTCGTACCGCGCGAGGGCGCCGTGGGCGGCCAGGAACGGCACGGTGAAGGCCAGCGCCCACAGGGAGGTCACCTTCGGGTAGTGCCGGCGCCAGAAGTGGGGCGAGAGGAGGGGGAGCAGTGCGATCGAGAGGAGCATCCCCGCGAAGGGGACGATCCCCCAGGCGGAGAGGACCTCCCCCAGCGGGGGTGCGTCGGAGGCGGGCAGCGACGCGAGCGCGACCGCGGGACTCATCGGGTACCTCCCGGGCGGGACGGCCTCGAGGCTCCGGGGAGCCTCCCGCCGGGGCTTCAGGCGCTCATTCTAGCGTTTTTGGCGCCCTTTCCCGCCACCGGGAAAAGGGACAAACTCGGTCCTTGCGCGGGACATCGGAGCCTCGTATAGTAAACAACGCGTGAGGGGGGTGCTGCCCGCGTGGGCGTCGAGCGCCGGGGGACTTTCACGCAGGAAGGCGAGCGTATGACGCGGAAGGTGTACGAGAAGCCCACGATCACGACGATCGATTCCGCGGAGATCCTCGAGCAGATCGGTCCGGCGCAGGCATTCGTGAGCGGCGCTCAGCCGATGCCCTACGAGCAGATTCACGGGTCGGGCGGTGGGCGTCGCAGCGGCTCGGCGGGGCGCTGACGCCGTCCGGGATCACGACTCCTCGGCGAGCCCCTCGAAAGCGCCCGCCGGTCCCAGCAACACGAGTCGGTCGTTCTCGCGCACGACGAGGTCGGGCGGGACGGGGGAGATCTCCCGCGCCTTCGCTTCCTCGCCCCGGCGCACGGAGAGGACGTAGAGACCGAGCGTGTGGTAGGGGTCGGTCTCCGCGAGCGAGCGCCCCACGAGCCGCGCGGGCGCCGGGCGCTCCTCGATCCGGAGATCCTCGGCGCGCCGCGATCCGGCGTCGGCGTCCGCGACGTTCCCGCCCAGATACCGCGCGAGGACCATCCGGCGGCGCAGCACTTCCCGGTCGAGGGCCTGCACGACGTCGCGGCGCGCCACGCTGCCGATCAACCGGTCCGGATCGTGGACGTCCACGACCGGCAGCTGCGCGAGCTCGAGCTGCGAGAACCTGCGCATGACGTCGTCGAGCGACGTCTTCGGGTTGACGCGCGGCACGTCGCGTACGAGATCGAGCGCCACGAGGCTCTCCCGGAGCCGGGGCTCGCCCGCGACGTGGAAGGCGTCGCGGAGGTCGATCGCCCCGAGCAGCCTCTCCGAAGGGGAGAGAACGTAGATCGCGGTCTGCCGGCTCTCCGTGAAGCGGTCGAGCACCTCACCCACCGGGGCGTCGGAGCGGACCGTCAGCGGGTCGAGGCGCACGAAGTCCTCGGCGCGGAGCGATGCCAGGGCCATCTGCTCGAAGGCGAGGTCGAAGTCCACCCCCTTCCGGCGAAGCGCCTCGGTGTAGATCGAGTCGCGCCGGAGTCCGCGCGAGACCGCCGTGGCGGTCACGGTGACCACGGCGAGCGGGATCACTGCCCCGTAGTCCTGGCACATCTCGAACACCATGATGAGGGCCGTGATCGGGGCGAACGTCGTGGAGGCGATCGCGGCGGCCATGCCGGCCAGCGCGAAGTACTCGGCCTCGACGTGAAGCCCGGGCAGGGCGGCTCCCGCGGCGTTCGCGAAGAACGCGCCCGCGGAGGCGCCGACGAGGAGCGTGGGCGTGAACACGCCCCCGCTCCCCCCCGAGCCGATCGACGCGGCCGTCGCGGCGATCTTCGCGAGGAGAAGAGGGAGGAGAACCGCGGGCACCACCCTCCCGACGAGCACCTCGCCGACGGCGTCGTAGCCGTTCCCCCAGATCTCCGGGAGCCGGACCGCGAGGAGTCCGACGACGAGCCCGCCGAGCGCCATGCGCGCGTACACGGGAAGCGGAACCCGGCGGAACATTCGCTCCGATGCCTCGATGCTCATCCGGAGGAGCAGGGCCGCGAACGGCACGAGCGCGCCGAGGAGCGCGAAGAGAGGGAGCGAGAGGAAACCGGGGCCGGCTCCCGGCGACAGGGGGTAGAGCGGCGCGGCGCCGAACACGCCGCGCGAGAAGAGCGCGGCGGTCACCGACGAGAGCACTACGGGGCCGAAGACGTCGAGGGCGAAGTTGCCGTGGACGACCTCCATGACGAACATCGCCGCTCCGATCGGCGAGTTGTAAGCGGCCGCCATGCCGGCGGCCACGCCGCATCCGATCAGGATGCGCCTCCGCTCCGTCGGGAGGCGCAGGATCCGGGCCAGGCGCGAGGTCGCCGCTGCGCCGATCTGGACGATCGGGCCCTCGCGGCCGACCGAGCCTCCGGTGGCGTTCAGGAGCACCGACCCGATCGACTTCCGGACGGTCCGTCCGAGGTGGAGCCGCGCGGACCCCTTGAGGGAGACCGCCTCCATGATCTCCGACGTCCCTTCCATGCCTCCCGAGTCCCGGGCGACGTAACGGCCGAGGAGCCCCGCGACGAGCGCCCCCGCCGCCGGGGCGAGGACGACCATCGGAACGCGAAGGCCCCGCGCGACCTCGAGCGGAGGGTTGAAGCTCGCGAAGGCGAGGTACTGGACGACGAGCCCCCCGTATCGGACGAGCACCGCGCTGACCGCGCCGAGAAACCCCGCCGCCAGGACGAGCGCCACCGTGTAGGCGCGCTCGTTCGTACGGAAGAGCCTGCGGAGGGCCTGGTAGGCCCGGCTGGCGAGCGCACGCCGGATCATGAGGACAGATTGGAGGCGGGAAGGGGCGCCGTCAAGGGGCGGGCCGGGAAGAGGCTCCTCGTCGGGCGAGATAGATGGCCGTCAGCTCGCTGCGGAGGATCTCGAACGCCTCGTCGGGCGAGTCCGCGACTCGGAAGAGCGAGCGGTCGGAGAGCGGAACGGTCCCCCATCGGGACAGGGCGTCGAATCGGACGACCTCCCGCCAGAAGTCGCCTCCGTAGAGGACGATCGGCAGCGGCTTCTCGAGCTTCCGGGTCTGGACGAGCGTCAGGAGCTCGAACAGCTCGTCGAGGGTCCCGAACCCGCCCGGGAAGACCACGAGGGCCTTCGCCAGGTACACGAACCAGAACTTCCGCATGAAGAAGTAGTGGAACTCGAAGGTCAGCTCCCTCGTCGCGTAGGGGTTCGAGGAGGGCTCGGCCGGGAGGCTGATGCCCAGGCCGACGGAGATTCCGGAGGCCTCGGACGCTCCCCGATTGGCGGCCTCCATGATTCCCGGGCCGCCCCCGGAGCACACGATGAAGCGACGGGCGGCGCTCGGCAGGCCCTTGGACCATTCCGTGACCCGGCGGGCGAGCTTTCTCGCGTCCTCGTAGAAGCGGGACAGCGCGACCGCCCGCCTCGCCTCCTCGAGGCCGCCGGGATCGTGGGCGCTCTCCGCGCGCCGCAGCCCCTCGGCCGCGATCTCGGCCGGGACCGCCCTCGCCGACCCGAAGAAGGCGATCGTGTCCTTCACCCGGTAGCGCTGGAAGCGGGCCAGCGGCTCCAGGTATTCGCTGAGGATCCGGATCGTCCGGGCCTCACGGCTCGCCAGGAACTCGAGGTTCTTGTACGCCTTCTCCATCGGGTCGCTCCCTCGCCCCGCCTCTTCCGGGCGGGCAGGACTGGATCCTCGGAACATCATGGAGGGCGGCCAGCACCCGGCCGGCCAGGGCCGCCCGGGCCCGCGCGTCGTCGCGTCCTCTCCCGCCGCGGGCGCGCTCTAGGATCGCCCGGGCCCGCCTGAGCTCGGCCCGCCAGAACGCTTCCACCAAGGGGTCCCCGGATCTCACGAGCAGGGGACCGGTCTCGAACAGGTCGCCCGGCGAGAGCGAGGGGTGGCAGAGGTCCTCCGCGCCCGGCTCGGCGGCCAGGACGACGTAGAACCGGCGCGCCTCCCGGACCAGGCGCTCGGCGACGAGCCGGTACCCGGCTCCCGCGAGCCAGCGACGGACGACGGCGGGCGCCGTCTGCGGCTGGAGGACGAGGCGTGCCGGCGCGAGAGTCTTCCGCCTCGGGCCGTCGAGGATCCTCCGGATCGTGTGCCCTCCGAGGCCGGCGAGGACGACGACGGTGACGGTGTCGCGCCGGGACAGGACCGCGAGCCCGTCCCCCGAGCGGAGATCGAGGCGGCTCGCCCACCGGCTCGCCGCCACGCGCGCCGAGGCCCTCGCGAGCCGCGCGGCGCTGGGCTCGCTGGCGATGCAGCGGAGCGCCCGGCCCGATTCGAGGAGCGCGAGGGAGAGAAGGGCGTGGTCCGTGCCGATGTCGGCGACCACGGAGCCTGCGGGGACGAGCTCCAAGACCGCCGCCAGCCGGGGCTCCAGTCGGACGGTCGAGGGAGGGCGGCGCACGCGGGAAGGGTATCCCAGGAAGCGCCGGCGGGCCCCTCGGGGACGGTTGCCTCCGTCCTCCGGCGCCGAGCCGGGTCGCATCGAGCCTTGCGGGGCCCGCCACGGGTTCTATAATCCGCACCGCGCAAGCTCCGGCGCGGGGCGCCGCGCGCCGTCTCGGGAAGCGAGGAGGGCTCGATGAACGTTCCGGCGACCGACCGTTTCACGGTCAGCGACGCCGTCAACATGTACGGCCTCGACGGCTGGGGCAACGGGTATCTCGCCGTCGCGGACGACGGGAACCTCCTGGTGACGCCGTCCCGGGATCCGAGCCGCTCCATCGTCGTCCTCAGGATCGTCGAGGATCTCGCGCGACGGGGCATCAAGACGCCGGTCCTGCTGCGCTTTCCCCAGCTGCTCGAGGGGCAGGTCAGCGAGCTCGCGGCCGCCTTCTCGAACGCGATCCGGGAGTTCAGCTACGCAGAGCGCTACCTGCCGGTGTTCCCGATCAAGGTGAACCAGCAGCGCTCCGTCGTCGAGGGGCTCGTCTCGAGCGGGTGGAAGCACGGCCTCGGCATCGAGGTGGGGAGCCGCCCCGAGCTGCTCGCCGCGATCGCGCTCGAGACCCCCCCGGACGCCGTGCTGATCTGCAACGGCTTCAAGGACCCGGACTACCTCTCCTCGGCCGCGCTCGCGACGCGCCTCGGCAAGCAGGTCATCGTCGTCGTCGAGAAGCCCTTCGAGGTGGAGCAGATCCTGCGTCTCGCCGAGGAGGAGCGGGCCCTGCTCCGGATCGGGTTCCGCATCCGGCTGCAGTCGCGAGGATCGGGGAAGTGGGAGAAGTCGGGAGGGGTGGCATCGAAGTTCGGGCTCTCGACGCTGCAGCTCCTCCGGGCGCTGGACCGGCTGACCGAGGCGGGGCTCGGGCCCCAGATCGCCCTCCTGCACTTCCACATCGGAAGCCAGGTCACCGAGATCCGCCGCGTCAAGAACGCCGTCCGTGAGGCGGCGCGCGTCTACGCCAAGGTCCGCAAGCGGGGAGCGGGCGTGTCGTTCCTCGACGTCGGGGGAGGGCTCGGCATCGACTACGACGGCTCGAAGACCTCGTCCGACGCCTCCGTGAACTACACGGTCCAGGAGTACGCGAACGACGTGGTCTTCGGCATCGCGGAGGTTTGCGCGGAGGAGCACGTCCCGCCGCCCGTCATCGTGAGCGAGTCCGGAAGGATGCTCGTCGGCTACCACGCGATGCTCGTGGTCGACGTACGGGGCGCGATCTCGGGGATCGAGCCGGATCCCCCGGCGCTGACGGGCCGCGAGGCCCAGGTCGTCCAGGATCTCGCCGAGGTCTCCCGGAAGATCTCCGTCAAGAACTACCGGGAGTTCTACCACGACGCGATCGAGTACCGGGACCAGGCCCACTCCCTCTTCAACCTCGGCATGCTCTCCCTCGACGAGCGGGCGAAGGCGGAGACGCTGTTCTGGGAGATCGCGGGGAAGGCGGTCCGGTTCTCGAAGACGGCGAAGTTCGTCGCCGACGAGTTCGTCGAGCTGGAGCAGCGGCTCCACGACAAGTACCTATGCAACTTCTCCGTGTTCCAGTCGCTTCCCGACCACTGGGCGCTCGACCAGCTGTTCCCGGTGATCCCGATCCACCGCCTGAACGAGCCGCCGAGCCGGCGGGCGACCCTGGTCGACATCACCTGCGACTCGGACGGCGAGGTGGCGAAGTTCGTGGACCTGAAGGACATCAAGGACGCCCTCGAGGTCCACGACCTGCGGCCGGGCGAGCCCTACTATCTCGGCTTCGTCCTGGTCGGCGCCTATCAGGACACGATGGGCGACATGCACAACCTGTTCGGGAGGGTGCACGAGGCCGAGGTGGTTCTCGATCCTCTCGGTCGGGCCCTGATCCGGGACGTCCGGCGCGGGGAGCCGGCGGGCGACACGCTGGCCTGCTTCGGCTACGGGGAATCGGATCTCGTCGAGAGCGTCGCCGCGGGTCTTCGCGAGAAGGTGAGCCGCGGCGAGATCCCCCGGGAGGACGCGGACGGGCTCCTCGACGACTACCGGCAGCGTCTGACGCACTACACCTACCTCGACTGACGGGCGGCCGCGCGGGGTGCGGTTCCGGCGTACGATCTCCCCGATGGCGGCCGGGACGCACGCGGGAGAGCTGAGACGGGAGCTCAAGCTCCTCGACGTCGCGGCCATCTTCGTCGGGATCGTCCTGGGGTCCGGGATCTTCGTCGCTCCCTCGGCGGTCGCGGCCGCCGCTCCCTCGACGACGGCAGGCGCGCTCCTCTGGATCGTGGGAGCGCTCGTGGCGGCGTCCGGAGCGCTCTGCTACGCCGAGTGCGGCGCGCGACTTCCGCGGACCGGCGGCTTCTACGTGTTCTACCGCGAGGCGTTCGGCCCGTCCGTCGCGTTCGTCGGGGGCTGGGCCGCCGTGCTCGTGACCTACCCGGCGTCGATCGCGGCCATCGCCCTCGTTCTCGCGCGCTACCTGGGGGAGATCGTCCCGCTCGGAGGGACGGAGACCGCCGTGGCGGCCGCGGCGCTCCTGCTCGCGGGGCTCCTGAACGTCGCAGGCGTCAGGATCGGCGCGGGGACGCAGAAGGTCCTGACCACCGCGAAGGCGACGGCCCTCGCGGCGCTCTGCGTCGCGGCCGTCGCCTCCCCGCGGGCGCCGGTCCCGGCGGCGGCGCCCGCCGGCGCCGGCACAGGCGCAGCCGTCCTGGGCGCGCTCGTCGTGCTGCTGTGGACCTACGACGGCTGGTCCGACATCACCCTCGCTGCGGGGGAGATCCGCGATCCGGCGAGGAACCTGGGCCGGGCGGTGCTCCTCGGCTCGGCCACGCTCGCCGCGCTCTACGTCCTGGTCCAGGTCTCCGTGACGACGGCGCTGTCCCCGGCGGTCGCGGCGGGGTCCGATCGGGTCGTCGCGGACGCGGTCGAGGCGGGGCTCGGGCCGGCCGCGGGCCGGCTCGTCGCGGTGGTCGTCGTCGCGTGCACGTTCGGATCGATCCACGGCGCGATCCTGACGGCGTCCCGGCTGGGGTTCGCGATGGCCCGGGACGGGGGGCTCCCCGCGTGGTTCGGCGGCGTCCACGGAGCCTCGGGGACTCCCGCCCGCGCCACGGCGGGCCTGGTCGCGGCCGCCCTCGCCTACGTTTTCGCGGCGGGGTTTCGCAACCTGCTCGCCTTCTTCTCGTTCAGCGTCTGGATCTTCTACGGCATGACGGCGGTGGCGCTGCTGGTCCTGCGTCGCAGGCGGGTCGGAGAGCCCCTGGAGTGGAGGGCTCCGGGGGGCCCGGCCGCGCCCGCGATCGTGCTGGCCACGGCGGTCGCGATGACGGCCGGCCTCTTCCTGCAGGATCCCGGACGCTCGGCGATCGGGCTCGGGTTGCTGCTCGCTGGATTCCCCGTCTACGCCGCGTGGAAGGGAGTCAAGGAGCGGGAAGCGCCGCAGAAGGGTCGAGAGCGGACGAGGTGAGGGCGCCCGGCCCTCGTCCTCACGCCGTTGCCTTGCGGACCTCGGCGATCTGGATGAACTCCGCGAGGTTCTCGAGCGTGATCATCCCGACCAGCTCGCCCCGCTCCATCACCAGGACGGGGATCGAGGGGTCCGTCTGAAGGATCCGGAGCACGTCCTCGAGGTCCGCCGTCGGCTCGATCCACGGTACGTCCCGGACCATCGCCTCGAGCACCGCCCCTCCCGGTCCCTCGCGGGCGAGCCCCTTCATGAGTGCCGTCCGCGACAGAACGCCGGCCACGCGGCGCCACGCGTCGACGACGGGGAAGTCCTGCTGGTGCGTGGCGAGGAGGAGGTCGGCCGCCCGCCCGAGCGTCTCCTGCGGCGCGAGCGTCTCGAACCTGGTGATCATCGCCTCGCGGGCCGTCCGGCCGACGACCATCGCCCGCCGGCGGAAGAACGCTTCCTCCTGGGACGCGCCCAGGAAGACGAACACGGCGACGAACACGAGCATCCAGTTCCCGGAGAGCACGCCCGCCGCGCCGCCGAGCAGCGCGATTCCCTGTCCGATCGTCGCCGCGATGGACGTCGCCCGATCCGCCGGCATCGCGAGCGCGAGCGCCGCGCGCAGGACCCGGCCGCCGTCCATGGGGAACGCCGGCACGAGGTTGAAGGCGAAGAGGACGACGTTCGCCAGCAGCAGCTGGTGAAGGAAGTTTCCGGCGGAGAGCGCCGCCTCCGAGCCGGGCAGGAGGGGCATCCCGAGAGCGAGGAGCGCCACGAGCAGGACGACGGCGAGCGCCAGGTTCGTCACGGGGCCCGCGAGCGCGATCAAAAGCTCCGCCTTTCCCTGCGGGATGTTCTCGAGCCGGGCCACCCCTCCGATCGGGTACAGGACGATCTCCCGGGTGCGCACTCCGAAGCGCGCCGCCATCGCCGCGTGTCCCAGCTCGTGCAGGGCGACGCAGGCGAAGAGGAGCAGGAGGAACACGATGGCCCGGACCGGGCTGTCGCCGCGGGCGGTGGCCGCGAAGCCGAACCAGAGCAGCAGGAGCAGGAACGTGAGGTGGATCCGGATCGGGATCCCGAGGGCGGTCCCGATCTGCAGCGACCATCCCGCCCCGCGGCGCTCCGGACCCGAGGACCTCGCGTCCGTTCCGCCTTCGTGCATCGCGCCCCTCCGCCTCGGTCCCGTTCCGACCGGCGCTCGGACCGCCCCATTCATGGGACGGGGCGGCCGGACTGTCAAGCGCCGCCGCCGCGGTGGGGAGCCGCGGCGCACGGAGCGTCGAGTCGCCCGTTCCGGAGATCGAGCGCGCTCGACGCGAACCGGCGGAGCCGTTTCTCGTTTGACGGCGGGGGCGCCAGGTGGAGTATGGTGGTGCTCCCGCGCGGGGGGTCCCGCGGGGCCGGAGGTGGGGGATGAAGCTCGTACCGGAGGCCGAGGCGGTCTGGCGCCTCCAGGATTACGCGGGGCCGCGCGCCATCGCCGGCGTCGAGATCGTGGATCTGCCGTGCTTTCGCGACGACGGCGGCTCGATGACCGAGCTGGCGCGATTGGCGGACGGGCGCATCGCGGGGCTCGAGGGGTTCGTCGCCGCGCAGGTGAACTACGCGACCGTGGCTCCCGGCGCGATCAAGGCGTTCCACGTGCACCGCCGCCAGACCGACGTCTGGTTCGTCCCGCCGAGCGACCGGCTCCTGCTCGTCCTCGTGGACGTTCGCGAGGGCTCCGGGACCTCCGGAGCGCGGATGCGCCTCGTGCTGGGCGACGGGCAATCCCGGCTCGTGCGGGTCCCGCCCGGGATCGCCCACGGGTGCCGGAACCTCGGCGGCGAGACGGCGCGCATCCTCTACTTCGCCGACGGACAGTTCTGCGAGGATCCCGGCCGGTGCGACGAGGGGCGGCTGCCCTGGGACTTCGCCGGTCCCGACGTGTGGGAGATCCGCCGCGAGTGACCGGCCCTTCCGGAGGACCGAAGCCTTGGACGTGAACGAGGTGATCCGCCGGAGGCGCAGCGTTCGAGCCTACCGCCCGGACCCGATTCCTGCCGACGTGCTCGAGAGGGTCACCGACGCGCTCCGGCTGGCGCCCTCCGCGTGCAACCACCAGCCGTGGCGGTTCGTCCTGGTCACGGACGCGGCGCGCCGTGAGGATCTCGGTCGGGCCTGCCACGATCAGGCCTGGATCTCCGAGGCTCCCGTGATCGTCTGTGCCTGCGCTCTCTTGGAGAAGGCCTACCCTCGCATGGGCGAGACGTGGAGCAGCGCGGAGGTGGACGTCGCGATCGCCGTGGACCACCTGACGCTGGCCGCGGCCTCGGAGGGGCTCGGGACCTGCTGGATCGGGTCGTTCCACGAGCCGTCCGTGAAGCGTATTCTCGAGATCCCGCGCGGCGCCAAGGTCGTCGCGCTGACGCCCCTGGGCTATCCCCGCCGCGCCGACCTCCTCCGGCCCGTGCGGGAGACCGAGCGGAAGCCGCGCTCGGAGGTCTTCTCGATCGACCGCTGGTGAGCCGCCGGCGGCCCCTCGCCGAGGGGACGGAGGCCGCCGGCGCTCCCGCGGGCTCAGGCCCGGGTCCGGGTGCGGGTCCTCGTCTCCTCCCTCGTTCTTTCCTCGGTCCTGACCTCCGTAGGGGATTCCGCCGGAACCGTGACGCCGGTCGCCGCCGTCGCGACGTTTCCCGCGGCGTCGATCGCCGAGTACACGAGGGTGTACACGCGGCCGGGACCTCCTCCGGCGCGCTCCGCCCGGAGCAGCATCTCGAGGTCGGGCGTGCCCGGCTCCGCGTCCTGGATGTCGGGCTCGGTGCTGCCGTCGGCCTCGGCGTCGTCCGGCTCGCTGCTCGTCGCCGAGATCAGGACGAGCGCCGCCGCGCCGCAGGCGTCCTCCGCGGTCGCGCGCACGGCGACCTGCACCATGCGGTGGTCCGGGGGCCAGAGGACCGAAGGGACGGCTTCCAGGGAGAGCGAGGGGGGCGTCGTGTCGGCCGCCACAATCCACTCGGCCTCGTCGGAGTCGGTCGCCCCGGCCCTGTCGGCGACGACGAGCGTCACGACGTGGGCGCCCGGCTCGAGCACGGCGCGCAGCGTGACGCCGCTTCCGAGCAGCCGCTCGGATGGGAGGCCGCGATCGACGTACCAGTCGAAGGACACGATGTCGTCCGCCGTGCCGGGCGTCGAGTCGGGATCCGAAGAGCCCGAGCCGTCGAGCGTCACCTCGGCGCCTCCGGGAGGAGCGCAGTCCAGCCGGCCGTCCGGACCGGCGTCCGCGACGGGAGGACGGTTCTCGGGCTCCTCGACGGCCGGGATCGCCTGCCAGTCGGGACGCTGGTCGTGGTAGCCGGCGGCGTACGGATTCCCGACCAGCTCGCGGCTCCCCGGGACGCCGACGGCGATCCGGAAGACGCCGAGGTTGTAGGCCGCGTTGCGATAGCCGGCGAGCGCGATCTCCAGTCCGTCGGGGGACCAGACGGGCTGGCAGTCGCCCGGCTCGCTCCCCTCCAGCCGGCGCGCTTCGGACCCGTCCGCCGCCATCGTGAACACGCGGCTCAGCCCGTCGACCCGGTCGCTCTCGAACGCGATCTCGAAGCCGTCCGGCGACCAGTCGGGCGAGGACTCGTTCGAGGACGGGCTCGCCGTCAGGTTGACGGGCCACGAGCCGTCGGCTTCCATCGCGTAGATCTCGAGGTTGCCGTCGCGGTCGGTTACGAAAGCGATCTTCGTCCCGTCGGGAGACCAGACAGGCTGGCTCTCCGAAGCCCGGTCGTCGGGAGTCAGCCGGACCGGGCCGGAGCCGTCGCCGGCGTTCACGATCCAAATGTCGTACGTTCCGGTTACGGGATTGGAACGCGCGAAGGCGATCCGGCTCCCGTCCGGCGACCAGGCCGGATGGATGTCCTGGGTGGTCGTCACGGTCCGACGGGCCGGGCTCGTTCCATCCGCGTTCGCGATCCAGATCTCGAACCGGCCGCTCCGGTTGCTGGCGAAGGCGACCTTCGTGCCGTCCGGCGACCAGACGGGCTGCCGGTCGAAGACGGCGTTCGATGTCAGCCTCAGGGGAAGCGATCCGTCGGGCTCCATCGAGTAGATCTCGTAGTTGCCGTCCCGGTTCGTCTCGAACACGAGCCTCCCGTTCTCGCCGGGGAAGGCGGACCAGGCGAGTCCCGGCCCGAAGAAGAGGACGAAGGCGAGCGCGGCGGCCGATCCGACCGTCCGGCGGATGCGTGCTCCGATTCCCATTCCGTTCCTCCTGTCGAGATGGTCCCCCGATGCGGGGGAAGGTGGAGCACGAACCGTTCCCGGCCGCTTGCGAGATCGGAATTCTCCCGGCGGGGGAGGCAGGGAGTCCGGAAAACGACGACTGCGCCGGCCCGCCTCGTCAGCCTCCGGAGGGACCGCGGCGCGCGCGCCCGATCGCGAATCCTCCCGCGCCGAGGGCGAGGAAGATCAGGCTCTGCACCGCGGTCCGGTACTGCACGACCTTTCCCGAGAACGCGTACGCGAGGAACGCGACGCCGAGCGCGAAGACCAGCCCGTAGACGACCCTCATCACGGCGGCCGCGCGGCGCCGGGTCGTCTCGTTGTCCTCCCCGAACGCCCGGGCGAAGAGGACGAGGCCCGCCGTGGCCACGACGTCGAGGACCGCGAACAGGAGCCAGAAGACGCGCGCGCGGGACGAGGCGTGCGCGGTGCCGACGGCCGGCTTGAGCATCCGCTCGTAGAGGAACGCGCCCAGGTTCGAGCCGAGCAGCGATCCGAATACCCCGTAGAGGAACGCGTACCCCATGTACACGGCCACGCGGTCGCGGGGAGCCACGCTCCCGACGAGGCTGTAATACTTCGGGTGGGCCGTCATCTCGCCCACCGAGAAGACCGCGATGCCGAGGATCAGCACCCAGGGGCTCCGGGAAATCGCGAGGCAGACGAACCCCAGGGCGCCGATCGCCATCCCGGCGACCATGACCGGGAGCGCCGCGCGCTCCTTGACGGCCCGGCTCACCCAGACCTGCAGGAGGATGATCATCCCGGCGTTGATGACCGTGACGTGCTCGGCGTCGAACGAGAACGTCCAGGGGAGCCCGGCCGACGAGAAGAAGGAGGTCACGGCCCGGTTCACCGGCTCCTTTTCCACGAAGTCCCGGAGGTACCAGAGGACCGACCCGAAGTTCTGGAAGTAGAGGATCCAGAACCCCGAGTACACGACGATCATGAGCATGAACCTCGCGTCGCCGAGCACCTCCGCGGCGCCGAGGAGCACCTCCTTGAGGCTCTTCCGGGTCTCGGGGCGCGGCGGGTCCCGGTAGAGGAAGATCGCGGGGAGGAGCATCGCGCCGGTGTACGCCGCCGACGCCGTGAATACGGCCCGCCAGGAGAATCCCTTGAGGACGGTGACGACGAGCGGCGCGACGAAGGCGCCGAGGTTGATCATCCAGTAATAGATCCCGAACCCGACGGCGGAGGTCTTCTCCCCGGTCGAGCGGGCGATCGTTCCCGAGATGATCGGCTTGAAGAGGCCGGCGCCGGTCGCCATGACGAGGAGGAACAGGAAGACGAGCGCGTAGCTCGACATGCGGCCCGAGGCGAAGTACCCCGCGGCGAGGAGCGAGAACGCCACGAGGAGCATCCGGCGGTAGCCGTATCGGTCCGCGAGCGCGCCGCCGAGGATCGGCAGCACGTAGGTCGCCGCGTACACGAGCCCCTGGAGGAACCCGACCTCCTGCTCGCCGAAGCCGAGCCCGCCCGATTCGCGGCTCCCGGTGAGATAGACCGCGAGCACCGAGTTCAGGCCGTAGTAGGCGGCCC
>CALMJU010000097.1 GCA_937864465.1 uncultured Acidobacteriota bacterium | reverse complement strand
GCGCGAGGAGGCCGGCGCGGCCTCGTGACGGCCGGCCGGCCTCCCGCGTCTCCCCGACCTACGGCATCGGTTTCAGCGTCTCCGGGTCGCGGAGCGGCACCCTCCGGAGCGGCAGCGGCGCGATGTCCTTCAGCTCGCCCGGGTGATCCGGGTCGCCGGCCTCGATCTCGGAGGCCTTCCCGACCACGAGGATCACCATCTTCGCCGGGTCGAAGAGCTTCCGGGCCATCCGCTGCACGTCGGCGGCGGTTACGGCCTGGATCTTCTCGCGGTAGCTCGCCCACCAGTCCTCGGGCCATCCCTCGCGGGCCTCCTCCGCGAAGCGGGTCGCGATCGCCTGTTTCGTCGCCCACTGGCTCGGGAACGCCTCGATGATCCCGTCCTTGTTGACGCGCAGCTCGTCCTCCGAGACCGGCTGCTCCTGGAGCTTGCGGATCTCCTCGAGGGCCAGACGGAGCGCGTAGGCGACGGAGCGGTTCTTGGTCTGGAGGCCGCCCGTGACGTCCCCCCGCCAGTACGTCCCCGGCTCGAGCGTCGAGTACACGCCGTACGTCAGCCCCTCGTCGGAGCGGATCCTCTTCATCAGCCGGCTCGTGAACCCGCGGCCCCCGAGGATCTGGTTCGTCACGAAGGCGGCGTGCCAGTCCGGGTCGGTGCGGCGGATCCCCGGGAACGCCCATCGGATCATCGCCTGCGGCGCGTCGCTCTTGTCGGTGACGTCGATCGCCGGGGAGCGCGCGAAGTCGGGGGCCGGCACCGCGGGGCTGACCTGGGCCGCGGGACCCGGCCGGATCGCGCCGACCGTCCCGTTCAGGGCGTCGAGCATCGCCTTGCGGTCGAACCGCCCCGATGCGGCGACGAACAGGTTCTTCGGATGCAGCAGGCGGGCGTGGAAGGCGACGAGGTCGTCGCGGCCGATCGCATCGAGGCTTGCGGCCGTGTCGCCGGCGCTCGCGAAGTGCCCCTCGCCGAAGAGCAGGTACTTCATCTGATAAGAGGCGATCGACATCACGTCGTCGTTGCGCCGGCTGACCCGCTGGCGCGCCTGCCGCTTCGCGAGGTCCAGCCGGTCCTGGGCGAAGGCGGGCTCCCGGAGCGCCTGCATCAGCAGGTCGAGCCCCTCCGTCAGGTCCTTGTCGAGCACCTGGAGGGAGATGGTGCAGCCCGTGTCCCAGCAGGCGCTGGTCAGCGTGGCGGCGAGCGCCTCCAGGCGATCCTCGAGCTTCGCCGCGTCGAGCTTCGCCGTCCCGCCCTGGACCAGCTGGGAGCCGTAGAGATCCGCGAGCCCCTCCCTCCCCTTCGGGTCGAGGTACGACCCGCCTCGCCAGGAGACGGTGACGCGCACGAGAGGAGTCCCCTCTGCGCCGCTCTCCGCGAGGAAGGCGGGGACGCCGTTCTTCAGCTTGGCCTGGAAGTCCTTCACCCTCGGCGTCTCGAACCGGATCGGCTCGAACTGCAGCTTCTCCGGCCGGTCGGGGATCTCCTGGGCGAACGCGGTCGCCGCCCCGAGGAGCATCGCGATCGTCGCTCGGCGGATCATCGCTCCACCTCCCCCTCGAGCGCGGCGCGCGGCCGCGGCATCCCCCGCATCCCCTCGGGCGGCTTCCCGCCCTCCTTCCGGCTGACGAGCAGCACGTTGCGCCCGTCCTTGACCAGGTACTGCCGGGCCACCCGCTGCACGTCCTCGCGCGTCACGGTCTGGACCCGCGCCAGGACGTCCTGGAAGTCCTGCACCGTCCCGACCGTCAGGAACTGCGAGAGCGTCTCGCGGATGCCGGTGTTCGTCTCGAGGCGGCCGTAGAAGCCGACGAGGGTCGCCTTCTTGAACCGCTCCAGCTCCTCGTCGGTGACGCCTTCCTTGACCACCCTGTCGATCTCGGCCAGGAGCGGGGCCTCGAGCTCCGCGGGGCTCTTCCCCGGGACGGGGGTCGCCCGGAGCGAGAAGACGCCGCCCATCTTCATCCCGCGCGAGTAGGCGGTCGCGCGGGTGGCGACCTTCTGGTCGAGCACGAGGGACTTGTACAGGCGGCCGGAGGGAGGCCGCATGCCGCCGGGGCCTCCGGGCCGGCTCATGAACATCGGCGTGCCGCCGAGGATCCCGGCCAGCGCGTAGAGGGCGGGCGAGTCCTTGTGGACGGCCGCCACCGTCTTGAACGCCACCTCGAAGGACGGGAGCGTCTCCACCTCGGCCACCATCCGCTGCTCGGCGGGCTGCTTCGGCTCGAGGGTGATCACCTCCGGCACCCCCTCGGGGTTCGCCGGAATCCGGCCGAGGTACTTCTCGGCGAGGGCGAAGGCGGCGTCGGGGTCGAAGTCGCCGACGAGGATCGCCGTGAGGTTGTTCGGCGCGTAGTAGGTCTCGAAGAACTCGTTCGCCTGCTCGCGGGTCACCTGGGAGATGTCGCTCGGCCAGCCGATGACCTCCCAGTGGTAGGGGCTCGCCATCCAGGTCATCGCGTTGTAGGCCTCGTCCACCGTCCCGCCCGGGCGCGACTCGAGGGTCTGGCGGCGCTCCTCGAGGATCACGTCGCGCTCGCTGTAGAACTCGCGGAACACCGGGTTCGCCAGCCGGTCGGACTCGATCCAGAACCACAGCTCCAGCTTGTTCGACGGGAGGCTGACGATGTAGAAGGTCCGGTCCTCGCTCGTGCTCGCGTTGATGCCCGTCGCCCCCGCCTGCGTGTAGATGCGGTCCATCTCGTCCTTGACGATCAGCGCCCGCTGCTCCTTCACGAGGCGGGCGAACTCGTCGAGCGCCTCCTGGAGCCGCGGCGTCCGGACCGCGGGGTCGCTCATGTCCGCGATCTCGCCCCGGCGCTGCTTCTCGCGCAGGATCGACATCTCCTCGCGGATCCGGGCCTGGACCGCGTCCTGCCGGGCGTTCAGCTCGGCGTCGCGGCGGGCGTCGCTCGTTCCGAGCGTCTTCGTGCCCTTGAACATCATGTGCTCGAAGAGGTGCGCCATGCCGGTCGTGCCGGGGCGCTCGTTGGCGCTCCCCGCGCGCGCCAGCCAGCCGAAGGCGATCGTCGGCTCCTCGTGGCGCTCGACCATCACGAGCCGCATGCCGTTGGACAGGGTCCGCTCCACCACCGGGACGTCTTGGGCCGCGACGGGCGCCGCCGCCAGGAGCGCAAGGACGGCCAGCGCGTGGCCTCGGTGCAGGATCATGGGTCCTCCTTGTCGGGCACGGACGTCTCGGGCAGGCCCCCCGGGTCGGGCCCGGACGCTCCGATTCCGCCTTCGAGCGATGTCTCGACCATTGGGGCGGAATCATATCGCGGAAGGGGCGGGAGCGTGACGGGCGCCCGTCTCAAAACAGGATCGTGAACTCCGCCCCGCCGCCGGGCCGGTTCTCCAGCGCGAAGTCGAAGCCGTGGGCGATCAGGATCTCCTGGACCATCGTCAAGCCGATCCCTTGGCCCCTCTCGCGGGTCGTGTGGAACGGAGTGAAGAGCAGGGCCTCCGCCTCCGGGGACAGACCGGGCCCCGTGTCGGCCACCGAAAGGAACGCGCGCCGTCCCTGCCGGCCGCCGCGCACGACGATCGTGCCCGGCTTTCCGGAGGCCTCGATCGCCTCGACCGCGTTCTTGACCACGTTGACCAGCGCCTGCTCGAGCTGCACCGGATCGCAGCTCACCGCCGGGAGGTCCGGCTCGAACTCTTCCCGCCACGCGATCCCGGAAGACCGGCAGCCGTCGCGGAACAGGAGGCCGACCTGCGAGGCGATCTCCCACGGGCTCGAGGGCCTGGGCACCGGCCTCGGAAGGCGGACCACGCTGGCGAAGCCCCGCATGAACTCGTCGAGGTTCGCCGTCCGCCGGATCGCCACCTCGATCGCCCGCGCGAAGTCCTCGCGGTCGCCGTCCGAGAGCTGCCGCCGGTACGCCAGGCAGGACTGCAGCAGCGATTGCACGGCGCCGCTCGTGTTGTGGACCTCGTGGCTCATCATCCGGATGAGCTTCTCGTAGGCTCGCTTCTCGGTCCGGTGCAGCTCCTCGGTCAGCTCGTCCAGGATCAGGAAGCGGCGGGGGAAGCCGCGGTCCATGAACGTCGCCGCCTGGCAGCGCACGCGGCGGCGGCCGCGCAGGGGAAGGAGTCGCGACTCGCCCGGGCCGATCTCCGCCAACCGGCGCGCGAACGGCGCGTCCAGCTCCTCGATGCGCTTGCCCAGGATCGCGTCGGCAGCCGCCTGGAGGAGCGCCTCGGCGGAAGGATTGACGCTGTCCACCCTGCCGCCCACGTCGAGAGTGATCACGCCGCCCGGGGACTTGGCGAGCACCTTCCGGAGCAGCATCTCCTGCTCCTCGTTGCGCACCCGCTCCTCGCGAAGGCGATCCACCATCCTGTTGTACACCTCGACCAGCCGATCCATGTCCGGATGTCCGGTCGTTCGGAAGCGCGTCGTGAACTCGCCGTCCCGCAGGTACTGCGCGCCGCTCCGGATCAGCTTGAGCGGCCCGAAATACGACCGGACGAGCCGGAGCCCCGCCGCGAGCGAGACCAGGAAAAACGCCTCGACGGCGAGGAGCCACAGGCGGCGTTCGTGGAGGAGTGCCGCGGCGACGGCCCCGAAGACCAGGTGCAGCGCCACGAGATAGGCGAGGAACCTGGTCCTGAGCGTCACGTCGCGATCCGGTGCTTCGCGAGACGGCGGTACAGCGCGGCGCGGCTCAAGCCCAGCGACTCGGCGGCCCTGCTGACGTTCCCCTCGTGGTGCCGCAGGGCCTTCTCGATCATCGCCTTCTCGACCTCGTCCATCGTCATCGAGCCCACGGGCGGGAGCGCGTCGCGCCCGGCCCCGGACGCGCCCATCGCCATCACCCGCTCGCAGGCCGCCGCGTCGAGGGTCGGCGCGTCGGCCACCAGCACGGCCCGCGACAGGAACTGCTCCAGCTCGCGCACGTTGCCCGGCCAGGCTTGGGACTCGAGCCAGTGCATCGCGTCGGGCGAGATGGCGACCGGGGCGTCCGGCCCGCCGTACACGGCGGCGGCGCGGCTCAGGAAGTGGCGGGCCAGGATCGCGACGTCCTGCCTCCGCTCCGCCAGCTGGGGTAGGTGGAGCGCGATCAGGTTGATGCGGTAGAGGAGGTCCTCGCGAAACGACCCATCGGCCGCCGCCCCCTTGAGATCCCGGTTGGTGGCAGAGATCACGCGAGCGTCGAGCCGTCGCGTGACGCTCGACCCGACCGGCTCGAACGTGCGATCCTGAAGCACCCGCAGCATCTTGACCTGGTTGCGCGGGTCGAGCTCGCCGATCTCGTCCAGGAAGATCGTGCCGCCCTCGGCCGCGGCGAACCGGCCGCCGTGGTCGCGCTTGGCGTCCGTGAACGCGCCGCGCACGTGCCCGAACATCTCGCTCTCGAACAGCGTGGGCGCGATGGCGCCCAGGTTGACCTTGACGAAGGGCAGGTCCCGCCGGGGGCTGTTGCGGTGGATCGCCCCCGCCACGATCTCCTTCCCCGTTCCGCTGTCCCCGGTGATCAGAACCGAGGCGTCGGTGCCGGCCACGCGGCCGGCGAGATCGAGCACGCGCAGGAACGCGGGGTCCCGTCCGAGCACCCCTTCGAAGTCGTAGCGCTCGTCCAGCTCTTCGCGGGTCGGGCAGGACCGAGCGTCCCGCGCGCCGCTGGCCACGAGATTCAGCGCGGTGCGGACCGACCGGACGATCTGCTCGTTCTCCCACGGCTTGGTGACGAAGTCCGCCGCGCCGGCCTTCATGCCCCGTACGGCCAGATCGATCGAGCCCCACGCCGTGATCAGGATCACCGGCAGGCCCGGACGCCGCTCTTTGATGGCGGACAGCAGCGCGAGGCCCTCCTCCCCGGTCGTCCGGCGCGAGAAGTTCATGTCCTGGAGCACCAGCTCGAGGTCCGGCCGGTCGAGGTGAGCGAGCGCCGATTTCGGGTCCAAGGCGCCGATCGAGCCGAACCCCGCCTGCTTGAGCAGAAGCTCCAGCGAGTGGAGGACCGCCGGATCGTCGTCCACGATCAAGATCATCGATCACTCGTGCTGCAGGGCGGCCGCCGGCTGCACGCGCGATGCGAGCCAAGCCGGGTAGAGCCCGCACACCGTCACGAAAGCGTACATCACGAGCGCGGCGGAAGTCGCCCCGCCCAGGAACACCCACCATCCGGCGCCGAAATCCACTCCCAGGAGAGGCAGCTGCAGGAAGATCGCGGCCCCCGCCGCGACGGCGACGGCGGTCAAGGCCCACAGCTCCCCCAGGATCTGCCGGCGCACCGAGGGGGCGCTCGCGCCCATCGCGCGCCGGAGGCCGAGCTCCGAGGTGCGTCGGGTCACGCCGAGCCACAGCACGCCGACGAGGCCGAGACCGACCGTGGCGATCAGGAAGGCGGCGACGATCGCGGCCAGGAGCAACGGCCCGATCATGGACATCTGCATGGTGCGGCGGCGGCTCTCGATCCGCGTCGTGTCGTAGGACCACTGAGGCGCCGCGCTCCGGAGGGTGCGCACCAGCTTCTCCTCGAAAGCGGCCGTCGTGCCGGGCCGCACCCGGATCAGGAGCTCCTGCGGAAACCTCTCTCCGCCGTCGAAGTCCACCGCGATGAACATCGTGTAGGCCGTTTCCTCCAACATGCCGCGGCGGCGGTAGTCGTCCATCACGCCGACGACGCGGCGGATCTCGGCCTCCTCCTTCGGGTCGACCGGCTCGCCTTCCTCGTTGAAGACCGGCATGTCGCGGCCGATCGGATCCTCGGTGCCGAACAGGTCTCGGGCGAGCGAGCGGGACAGCACGACCGGCTCGTAGCTCAGCGCCCCGTCGGTCGCTTCGATCCAGCGGCCGTGGAGGAGCCGCATGCGCAGCACGCGCGGCAGGTCCGGCGAGGTCAGCGTCCAGAGACACCGCGCCGGCTTGCCTCCGATTCGGGTCCCGTCGATCCAGGAGCTGTTGCTGTACGGCGTGTTCGTCGAGACCGCCGCCGCCTCGACCTCGGTCATCGCCTGCACCGCCCTGAGCGCGGCCGAGAGGGCCCGGCGGTCGGCCGCGAGCTGGTCGCCCTTGGCGTCGAATTGCATTCCCTGAATCGCGGCCGACCAGACGTTCTCGTAGTCGAAGCCCAGGGGTTTCAGCCAGCTCTTCGTGAACGCGATCCCGGTGGCCAGGATGCCGCAGAGAACGAGGAAGCAGATCAGGATCTCGCACAGGATCAGGCCGGTCGAGCGCTTCCGCTTCCACATCAGCTTGAACACGTGCCGGATCACGAGGCACCCCCTCTCAGCGCGAGGACGGGGTGCTGGCGCGACATCTTCCACGCCGGCCAGGCCCCCGAGAGCAGGCCGAACACGATCGCGAGCGCGAGCGTCGCCCCGAAGATCCGCCAGTTGAGGTGGAACTCGAGGGCCAGGTCGGCGGCGACGAGCACCGTGGACTCCAGGACGACGACGGCCGCGACGAGCCCGACGACTCCCCCGATCAGGCAGAGCACCACGTTCTCGACGACGAACTGAAGCACGAGATCCAGCCCCGAGGCGCCGAACGCCTTGCGGACGCCGATCTCGGTGCCGCGCTCGTAGATGCGGCTGAGATTGATGTTGACCAGGTTGATCGCGGGCAGCGCCATGAAGGCGAGCAGCCCGAGCAGGGAGAGCGCGAGGACGAGTCTCGGCGAGGTGTCGTCCGCGCGCGATCCGAGGCGCGCGAGCAGCTCGAGCTGGGTCATCGGAAGGCCGACGATGGTGTGGAAGAGCGCCGGGTCGGAGAACTCGACGCGGGCCAGGCGCTCCCGGAACGCGGCCTGGACCTGGTCCGGGTCCGCGCCCGGCTCCAGCAGGAACGCCGCCTCGCACTCGCCCACCAGGCGGTCGAAGAACCCGGCGGCCGTGATCGTGCGGATCGGCACCCAGATGTCGGACGACGAGTGCAGCCGGTACAGCGGCGCGTCGCGGACGACCCCGACGACGCGGAACTCGGCGCCGTCCAGCTCGAACGACCGGCCGAGCGCCGGATCGGAGCCGAACAATCGGCGCCGGGCGCTCTCGCCGATCACCGCGACCCGGCTCGCCTTCTCGTCGTCGTCTTTCGTGTAGGGACCGCCCTCGACGAAGGCGAACTCCATGACCCGCCAGAACTCGGCGTCGGTGCCGCGGGTACGGAACGTGAGCTTGCGCCCCTCGAGGAACGAGCTGGACTCGCTCGGCCCGGTGTAGATCGTCATCCGCTCGACGCCCGGAAGGTCGCGCGCGTACCGATCGGCGAGCTTGAAGCCCGGCCCCGCGTGCCAGGAGGCGCGATCGCCGGACATCGCGACGGAAGCGAGCACCAGCATCCGGTCGAGCCTCGTCTCGGGGTAGGAGGGCGCCAGGACGTGATCGGCGACGGCGACGGCGACCAGCATCGCGGTCATCGTGAAGGCGATTCCGAACAGGCTGACGAAGGTGAAGAACTTGCGCCGGCCCAGCACCTTCCACGCCATCTTGAGGTAGTTGCCGAACATGGCTTCGCCTCTCCCCCTCAGTGGACCTGACGGCCGTCGAAGAGCCGCACGATGCGCCCCGTGCGCTCGGCGAGGCGCTGGTCGTGGGTCACCATCACCACGGTCACGCCGGCGTCCCGGTTGTACTCCTCCAGGATCCGCATGACGTCCTCGCCCATCTTGCTGTCGAGGTTGCCGGTCGGCTCGTCGGCGAGCAGGAGCCTCGGGCCGCCGACGATCGCGCGGGCGATCGCGACCCGCTGCTGCTGGCCGCCCGAGAGCTGCGTCGGGTAATGGTGCATGCGCGCGGTCAGGCCCAGCCGCCCGAGCGCGGTCTCGGCCCGCTCGCGCCGCTCGCGGCTCGACAGGGGGCGGTACAGCAGCGGGATCTGCACGTTGTCGAGGGCGTCGAGATCCGCGATCAGATGAAAGCTCTGGAAGATGAAGCCGATCTCGCGGTTGCGCAGGGCGGCCAGACGCCGGTCGCCCAGATCGGTCACGGTCTCTCCGTCGAGCACGATCCGGCCGGTGGTCGGCGCGTCGAGGAGCCCCAGCACGTTGAGCAGCGTGCTCTTCCCCGAGCCCGACGGACCCATCACGGCCACGAACTCGCCCGAGGCGATCTCGAGATTGACGTGGCTCAACGCGACCGTCTCGATCTTCTCGGTGCTGTAGACCTTGTCCACCGCTTCCAGGCGCACGGCGGCGCCTCCGTTCCTCCCGGAAGCGGCCCCGGCGGTTCCCGTGTTCATCGGATCACGACCTCCTTGGAGTTGCGGTGATCGGACATGTCGGAGATGACGACCTCGTCCCCCTCGGAGAGGCCGCCGGCGATCTCGTAGTACTCGAAGTTGGAGAGTCCGATCGTGACCGGCGTGCGCACCGCCCGGCCGCCGCGCACGACGAAGACGGAGTCCCGGCCGTCCACGTCGAGGAGCGGACCCCGGCGCAGCCGGAGCGTCCCGGCGCGCCGCTCGGTCACCGCGTGGACGTCCACGCGAAGGTTCGGGCGCAGGATCGCGTGGTCCGGCTCGTCGAGCCGGACCTCGAAGGTGACTACGCCGTTCTGCACCGTCGGCAGGATCTTCTGGACGAGCCCCGTCAGCTG
>CALMJU010000096.1 GCA_937864465.1 uncultured Acidobacteriota bacterium | reverse complement strand
GGCAGGCCCGACATCGGTGTATCCTCCGTCCGGCCGTGTTCCGAACCAAGGGGGGGCAGCCGATGGGGCGCGTCGGTGCTTGCTTGGCCGGAATGCTGATGCTGGCGCAGGCAGGGGGCTTCGCCGAGGAGACTCCCGAGCCGCCGGCACTGGCGGAACATCTCAGGCTGGTCGTGGTCGGCGGGCCGCCCCGCGGCGACCTCGAGGTCACGCTGAACGGGGAGTTCGTCGTCGAGATCGGCGACGAGCCGAACCTGTTCCACGAGATCGCCGACCTGGTGAAGCCGGGGGTGAACGAGCTGACCGTGACGCTCAAGCCGTCCTCGACTCCGCGGGAATACGCCGAGGACCTGCGGCTCGACATCCGGCTGGTCCGGGAAAGCGGAAGGACGATGCGCGCCGTGGGCAGCCCGCTCGCCGAGGTCGTCGTCCCGGCGGACGCCGGGGAGGACGAAGCCTGCACCGAGACCGCCCGCTTCCGGGTAGGGGAGGTCCCGAAAGCGGAAGGGGAGCCGCTGAAGAACGACTACTGGCTTTTCGTCACGGGACCACCCGCGAGGTCCCGCGTCTCCGTCTTCGTGAACGACCATCTCGCCTACGAGGCTTCCTCGGGGAACGAGTTCATCAAGATCACGCCGCTCGTCCGGAAGGGGAAGAACACGGTGACGTTCGAGAGCCGGCCCACCTGCCTCGTCCCCAAGTCGGGGCGCTCGGGGTACCTGACGTTCTCGGTGGCGCCGGCGGAGGTCGAGGTGGAAACGGTCAAGATGACGACCCCCCCCGAGGTCGAGATGCAGTTCGACCCGAAGAAGAAGGGGGAGACGCTCACCGTGCGGCGGACGTTCCGCGGGCGCTGACGGAAACGGGAAGTCTCCCGCGGTCCGGGAACACCGGCCCGAACTCCGGTCGCCCGGAGGGCGCCTTCCGTTCCGGCCCTTACCCCGCCGGCGGCTCGCGGCGGTCCTGCGTCGCTTCCAGGGGATGAGCGACCGCGGGATCGGCGCCGCCGACAAGTCGCCGACCTTGCCTCGGAGCCGCCCCTTGACGCCGTTTCCGGAGCGCCCTACCATTTCGCCATCTGACGAAATTGCGGAGATGCGTCCATGCGACAGCTGGAGGCGGCTCTCAAGGCTGCGGGCGATCGAAGCCGAACCCGGATTCTCAAGCTGATCGAGACCCGGGATCTGTGCGTCTGCCAGATCCAGGCCGTCCTGGGTCTTGCTCCATCGACCGTGTCGAAACACCTGTCCGTCCTCAGGTCCTCGGGCCTCGTCGAGGACCGGCGGGAAGGCCGGTGGATTCATTACGGGATCGCGTCGAGCGGCGAGAACCCGTACGCGGACGGCGTGCTCGCTCTGGTGCGCGGCGCCCTCGATCGCGATCCCAAGATCCTCGAGGATCGCCGGCGGCTCCAGGAGGTGCTCCGGACGCCTCTGGCCGAGTTGTGCGCCGTCATGCCGGTCCAGTCCGTCTCCGTACCGTCGGCGAGCCGGAGAGGCAGGGGGGCGCGCAAGGCGGGGCGGAGGGACCGGGCCCATGCCTGAGCCGCCGCTCCCGTCTCGGGCCACGCATGCGGAGAGGTCGCGTCGAGCATGGTTTCCGCCGTGCGTGGAGACGAGCGCGTGACCGAGATCGCCGAACCGGCGCCCAAGAGGACCCGCCCGACCGAGGTCCGCCTGTTCGCGGCGATCGGGGCATCGCTCCTGCTCTGGGCGCTCCTGTACCGGAACCTCGCCATGATCGCGGTCTGGGCGACGCGCGACCTTCTGCATCTCGACGTCTCGAGGCCGCTCGGAAGCGCCGTCAGCTTCTTTGTCTTCGAGGCGCCGAAGGTGTTGATGCTCCTCACCGTGGTGGTCTTCGGGGTCGGGATCATCCGGTCGTTCTTCACCGCCGAGCGCACACGGGCCATGCTGGCGGGGAAGAGGGAATCGGTCGGGAACGTTCTCGCGGCGCTGCTCGGAACCGTGACGCCCTTCTGCTCGTGCTCGGCCGTGCCGCTGTTCATCGGGTTCGTCGCGGCGGGCATTCCGCTCGGCGTCACTTTTTCCTTCCTCGTCTCCGCGCCCATGGTCAACGAGGTGGCCCTGGCCCTTCTCTTCGCCATGTTCGGGTGGAAGGTGGCGGCTCTCTATCTCGGGACCGGCCTCGTCATCGCGGTGATTTCCGGGTGGACCATCGGCCGGCTCCGGCTGGAGCGGCACGTCGAGCCCTGGGTCTTCGAGATGTCGGCGGGGAACGGCATCGTCTCCGTGGAGAGAATCGGGTGGACGGACCGGGCCCGACTGGGTCTCGCGGCGGCGCGGGAAATCGTGGGAAAGGTGTGGCCATACGTGCTCGCCGGGATCGCGGTGGGCGCCGGCATCCACGGGTACGTTCCGGAGAACTTCATGGCCTCGATCATGGGCAAGGGGGCATGGTGGTCCGTGCCGATCGCGGTCCTGATCGGCGTGCCGATGTACTCGAACGCGGCAGGGATCATCCCGGTGGTCCACTCCCTCCTCGAGAAGGGCGCGGCCCTCGGCACGGTGCTCGCGTTCATGATGGCGGTGATCGCACTGTCGCTGCCCGAGATCGTCATTCTTCGGAAAGTGCTCAGGCCCGTCCTGATCGGGGCTTTCGTCGGCATCGTGGCCGCCGGCATCGTCCTCGTCGGCTACCTCTTCAACCTGTTGGTCTGAGAGCGGGAGACACCATGCACGGACGTCGGAGAATCCGGTTCGCATTCCTCTTGGTCGCCTGCGTCTTCGCGAGCGCGGCACTCGCGGTGGGGAAGGAGCCCGCGCCGCCGGCACCCGAGCCCGAGACGGCGCCGCCCGGAGGCTCCGCGGCGGCCGACGCCCCCGATCACCTCGTGCAGGTCTACTACTTCCGCACCAACACCCGTTGCGCGTCCTGCAGGAAGATCGAGGCCTTCACCGACGGCGCGGTCAGGAGGGCGTTTGCGCAGGACATGAAGGACGGGAAGCTCGCCTGGCGGGTCATCAACATCCAGGAGGCGGGCAACGAGCACTTCATCCGGGACTACCAGCTCGCCGCGAAGTCCGTCGTGGTCGTGGACGTGATCGACGGACGGCAGGTCCGCTGGAAGAACCTCAAGAGGATCTGGGAGATGTTGCACGACGAGCTGATGTTCGCCCGCTACGTCGAGGAGGAAGTGCGGCAGTACCTGGAGGGGCGCTCGTGACGGAGATGTTCGCGAGCGGAGCGACCGCGGTCTGGCTGGGGGTCCTGACGGCCATCAGCCCGTGTCCCCTCGCGACCAACGTCGCGGCCGTCTCCTACATCGGCCGCGACGTGAGCCGCGCGGGACGGGTCGTCGTCTCGGGCGTCGCCTACACGCTCGGCAGGTCCCTGGCCTACGTCGCCATCGGAGCGCTCGTCGTGGCGAGCGTGCTGACCGTCCCGGGGGTGTCGTGGTTCCTCCAGGACCAGTCGAACCGGATCCTCGGCCCGCTTCTCGTCGTCATCGGGGTCCTGATCCTCGGCTGGATTCGGATCCCTCTGCCGTCCTTTCGGATCGCCGAGAAGCTGCAACGGCGGTCCGCGTCCAGGGGCATCGTGGGGGCGGGCTTCCTCGGCGCGCTGTTCGCGCTCTCCTTCTGCCCGGTCTCCGCGGGGTTGTTCTTCGGAAGCCTGATTCCTCTGTCGGCGAGCGCGCGGTCGCCGGTGGCGCTTCCCGCGCTGTTCGGGATCGGCACCGGGTTGCCCGTCCTGGCGTGCGCCGTCGCCGTCGCTCTCGGAGCCAACGTCGTCGGTCGAACCTTCGACGCGCTCACGCGGATCGAGAAGTGGGCGAAGCCGATCACCGGGGCGACCTTCATCCTGGCCGGCGTCTATCTCGTGATCGGGCGCTATTTCGAATTCGGAGGCTGAGGCATGCGCCGTCCTTCAGGAGGTCCTCGATGACGAACACGAATCGGGTCCCGGCGTCCGGCGGCGTCGCCCGGCGGCTTTCGTTTCTCGATCGGTTTCTCACCGTCTGGATCTTCCTCGCCATGGCGGTCGGCGTCGGTGCCGGATATGCCTTTCCCGGCATCGTGCCGTTCCTGGACCGGTTCAGCGTCGGCACCACGTCGATCCCGATCGCCATCGGCCTCATCCTGATGATGTATCCGCCGCTGGCCAAGGTCCGCTACGAGGAGATGGGGCCGGTGTTCCGGAACCTCAAGGTGCTCGCCCTTACCCTCGTGCAGAACTGGATCGTGGGGCCGATCTTGATGTTCGTCCTGGCCGTCGCCTTCCTGCACGACAAGCCGGAGTACATGGTCGGATTGATCATGATCGGGCTCGCCCGCTGCATCGCGATGGTCATCGTCTGGAACGACCTCGCGAAGGGCGATACCGAGTACTGCGCGGGTCTCGTGGCCTTCAACTCCGTGTTCCAGGTCCTCTTCTACTCGATCTACGCCTACGTCTTCATCACGGTGCTGCCGACGTGGTTCGGCCTGAAGGGGGTGGCCGTCCACGTCACGATCGGGGAGATCGCCAAGAGCGTGTTCATCTACCTCGGCATCCCGTTCCTCGCGGGCGTGATCACGCGGTTCACGCTCATCAACGTCAAGGACAAGACCTGGTACCACGAGAAGTTCATCCCGAAGATCAGCCCGATCACGCTCGTCGCCCTGCTGTTCACCATCGTGGTGATGTTCTCGCTCAAGGGCGAGTACATCGTGCAGCTGCCGCTGGACGTGGTGCGGATCGCGATCCCGCTGCTCGTCTACTTCGTGGTGATGTTCTTCGTCTCCTTCTTCATGAGCAAGAGGGTGGGGGCGACGTACGGCCAGTCGGCGACCCTGAGCTTCACCGCGGCGTCCAACAACTTCGAGCTGGCGATCGCCGTGGCGATCGCGACCTTCGGCATCCATCACGGCGCGGCGTTCGCCGCGGTCATCGGTCCGCTGGTCGAGGTGCCGGTGCTGATCGGCCTGGTCCACGTCGCGTTGTGGCTGGGGCGCCGTTACTTCGCGAAGGACCCGGCGGTCTCCACGACGTGAGGAGGGTGACGGATTCGTCGTCTTCGTTCACGAGACGATCGCCGTCCTGCGGGAGATCGGGATCGAGGAGCGAGAGCGGGAGGTAGCCGAGATGTTGAAGATCAAGGTCCTCGGCCCGGGCTGTCCCAACTGCCACAGCGTCGAGCGGATCGCGCGCAAGGCGGTGGCCTCGCTGCATTGCGACGCCACGGTCGAGAAGGTCACCGACTTCCGGGACATCATGAGGTACGCGATCCTGGCCACGCCGGGCCTCGTGATCAACGAAAAGGTGGTGTGCGCGGGGCGGGTTCCGACCGAGGCCGAGGTGGTCTCGTGGCTCGCGACCGCCGCCGGCGAGTGAGCCCTCGGCGAGGCCGCGATCGCCGCGCGAAGATCGGGCGATCGAGCGTCACGCGCGGATCCTTCCGCCCTCGCATGCCGCCTCGGCGGGTTCGTCCTCTCGATGCGGCGAGCCCTTCCGCGTCCTGACGGTCACGGCGTCGCGGAAGACCCCGTCGAACGGGCCTCCGGGCCCCGCCCCCCTCCCGGAACCCCGGCCCCGCGCGCGCGTAGCACCTTCCGTGGGACGGCGGCGCGGGACACCGCTCCGTCTTTCCTTGCGATCGGGCGCTAACATTTCCGCTCCCGCGGTGTCCTCATGAGACGGAGAGGCCCTTGGACTTCGACGATCGCGACCTGGTGAGGGAGGCCCGGGCGGGCTCGAAAGTGGCCTTCGAGCGGCTGATGCGCCGGCACGGGCGGCTCGTCTACCGGATCGCGTACGGATTCACGGGGGACCGCGAGAGCGCCATGGACGTCGCGCAGGACACCTTTCTCAAGGCCCACACGCGGCTCGGCGAGTGGCGCGAGGAGGGGGAGTTCCGGAGCTGGGTGGCCCGGATCGCGGCGCACGAGGGGCTCAACTTCCGCCGCTCGAGGCGCCGCCACCCGACCTGCGACCTCGAGGAGGCCGTCTTCCTTCGCGACGATCCGTCCCAGGAGAAGGCGCTCCTCGCCCGCGAGAGCCGCGAGGCGCTCCACCGCTCGCTCGCGACCCTTCCCCCGCGCCAGCGGCTGGCGGTGGTCCTGCGCTACTTCCAGGGGATGAGCGCCCGCGAGATCGGCGCCGCCCTCGCGTGCAGCGAGGAGACGGCGCGAAACCTCCTGTTCCGGAGCCTGAGGAAGCTGCGCTCCGTCCTGACCGAAGCCGAGGAAGCGCTGCCATGAGCGAATGCGACCGGTACCAGCCGACCTTCGAGGCCTACGTCGCCGGCGGGCTCGACGAGGCGGCGATCGGCCCGCTGCTCGTCCACGCCCGCGGCTGCGAGGATTGCCGGCGGCTCCTGGAGCTGCACCGGGACCTCGCGGTCCTCGCCGCGCGTGCCCCGCAGCCCGGAGAGGCGGAGCTCGAGGCGATCGAGGCGCGCGTGCTGCGCGGCATCGAGAGCGGTCGCGGAGCGCGGATCGCGGCGTTCATGGTTCTGGACGGGCCGTCCACGGAGCGGATCAGGTAATAGGTGTGCTGGTGGTGGCGGCTGTAGCTGAGGAACGTGCCG
>CALMJU010000095.1 GCA_937864465.1 uncultured Acidobacteriota bacterium | reverse complement strand
GAGGGGCGAGGGCGCGGGCGTCGGCACCGGCCGCGGGGTCCTCCCGCGGTCCGGTCGTCGCGCGCGCCCGCCGCGCGGGGATGGTGGACGCGAAGGGCGCCGTCGATCCGGCGAAGCGCGAGGACGCCGCGGCCGCGGCCGTCGCCCGCGCCGTGGGCGAGAGGGACGCCGTCGATGCGATGCGCCGGCTCTTCCGGCCCCGGGACGTCGTCGGCATCAAGGTCAACTGCCTCGGCGGCAAGGGGATGTCTCCGGACCCGGCCCTCGCGGCGGCGCTCGCGGGCTGGATCGTGCGCGCCGGCGTCCCGGCTCGGAACGTCGTGATCTTCGACATGCGAGAGCCGCACCTGGTCAAGGCGGGCTACACGATCGAGCGCGGCGGCGCGGGCGTGCGGTGCATCTCCCTCACGGACGATTTCGAGAAGACGCCGCGCGAGTGGGGCGGGGGGGGATCCTGCTTCGCGCGGATCCTCGTCGAGGACCTGACGGCGCTGGTCAACCTCGGCGTCCTCAAGGACCACGATCTCGCGGGCGTCTCGGTCGGGCTCAAGAACTGGTACGGCGTCATCCACAACCCGAACAAGTTCCACGACGGCGGCTGCAATCCTTACGTGGCGAAGCTCGCCGCGTTCCCTCTCATCCGAGACAAGGTCCGGCTCACCGTCGTCGACGCGGCCGTGGCGCAGTGCCACGGGGGGCCGGCGCGGAGCCCGCGGTGGGCGTGGCCGTACGGGGCGGTGCTGGCCTCGACCGATCCGGTCGCGACGGACGCCTTCGGATGGAGCGTGATCGAGGCCCGCCGGAAGGAGGTGGGGCTCGAGCCGCTCGCGGCCGAGAATCGCGAGCCGCGCTTCATCGCCGAAGCCGAGAGGCTGGGGCTCGGCGTCGCGGATCTCGCGCGCATCCGCGTGGAGGACGCGTGACGTGGGCGGAGCCGATCTCGAGAGGCGGCGGCTCCTCGCCGCGCTCGCGGCGGGAGGATGCGGGGCGTGCCTCGGGGGGGCGCTGTCCCCGACGGGGGCCCTCGCGCAGGATGCCCGGACCGGCCCGTCGCTCGAGGCTCCGCGCTCCGAAGACGTGCCCGCCCGCCCGGCGCGCTGGTACCGGAAGCTCGACGGTCTCCGCGTCGAGTGCGGCCTGTGCCCGCGAAGGTGCCGGGTCGCGGATCTGGAGCGCGGCGCCTGCGGCGTCCGGGAGAACCGGGGAGGGGAGTACTTCACGCTCGTCCACTCGAGGCCCTGCTCCCTCCACCTCGACCCGATCGAGAAGAAGCCCTTCTACCACGTCCTGCCGGGGACGAGCGCGCTGTCGCTCGCGGCGGTCGGCTGCAATCTCGAGTGCCGGTTCTGCCAGAACTGGGAGATCGCGCAGGCGCGCCCGGAGCAGGTTCCCGGGTTCGATCTCCCTCCCGACCGTCTCGCGGCGATCGCGACGAGATACGGCGCGCCGACGATCGCCTGCACGTACACCGAGCCGGTCGTCTGGTCCGAGTACGTGATCGACATCGCCGTCGCCGGCAGGAGCGCCGGCCTGCGAACGCTCCTCGTGTCGAACGGCTACCTCCAGGAGGGTCCGCTCGACGACCTCGCCGCCGTGCTCGGCGCCGTCAAGATCGACCTCAAGGCGTTCCGGGACGGGTTCTACCGGGACCAGTGCCGAGGCGAGAGGCAGCCCGTCCTCGACACGTTGCGGCGCCTGCGGAAGAAGGGGATGTGGACGGAGATCGTCGTCCTCGTGATCCCCGGGCTGAACGATTCCGAGACGGAGATCCACGATCTCGCGAGGTTCGTGAAGGGCGATCTCGGGGCCGCCGTGCCGGTCCACTTCACGCGCTTCCACCCGGCGTACCGGCTGAGGAACCTTCCGCCGACCCCGGTCCCGACGCTGGAGCGGGCGCGCGAGATCTCGATGGCGGAGGGGCTCGAGTTCGTCTATGTCGGCAACGTTCCCGGGCATCCCGGCGACCACACGTACTGCCCGGGCTGCAAGACGGTCCTGATCCGGCGGGCGGGAATGACCGTCCTCGAGAACAGGCTCGTGTCGGGGAGATGCCCCGGATGCCGGCGCGAGATCCCGGGGATCTGGGCCTGAGGCGAGGCGGCGCCGGAAGCTCCCGGCGGGAGGCGCGCATGGAGCAGGTCGACGTTCGAAGCTGGCGGGACCTTCAGGACGTCGTGTTCACCGACTCGTGGGTCGAGGCGCTCGGCCGGTTCCGGTCGCCGTTCGCGTTCCGGGGGGGCGGCGACGCGCGCTCCGACCTGAGGACCGGTCTCAGGAAGCTCGGGGGATCGCCCGCGCGCCAGGAGGGGCACCTCCTCCGGAACTTCCGGAAGTACGCGCATCGGGATGCGGTCCCCGGCGATTCCGTCTGGAACTGGCTGGCCCTCGCCCAGCACCACGGCCTCCCGACGCGCCTGCTCGACTGGTCGTTCTCGCCGAACGTCGCGCTGCACTTCGCAACGGACAACACCGATCGCTACGACGTCGACGGGGTCCTCTGGTGCATCGACTACGTGAGGATCCACGAGATGCTCCCCGAGGCCCTGCGCTCGGTCCTCTCGCGCGAGGGCTCGCAGGTCTTCACCGCCGAGATGCTCCATCGGGCGGCCCCGACCCTCGAGCGGTTCGACGCACTCTCCCGGGAGGCGTTCGTCCTGTTCCTCGAGCCGCCGTCGCTCGACGATCGCATCGTCAACCAGTTCGCGCTCTTCTCGCTGATCTCCGATCCGTCCCTCCAGCTCGACCAGTGGCTCGAGAGGAATCCCGGTCTCTGCCGCCGGGTGGTGATCCCCGCGTCGCTCAAGTGGGAGATCCGCGACAAGCTCGACCAGGCGAACGTCACCGAGCGGGTGCTGTTCCCCGGTCTCGATGGCCTCTCGCGCTGGCTCAAGCGGTACTACACGCCGACCCGTTGAGGAGAGGGGCTCCGCCCTAAGATCCGCCTTGCTCCCCGCCGCGGCCCCGCCGGGGGAAGACGGCGGCGAGGACCGCCGCGGCCGAGAGGACCTGCAGCGCCGCCACCGCGGCGCAGGCTCCCCGGGCCCCGACCGCGGGGACGAGCGCGACGGCGGAAAGGAGGGCCGCTCCCGCGGCGCCCGCGTGGTCGGCGCACTCCGCGGCGCCAGCCGCGCGGCCGGCGTCCCGCCCTGAGGACAGGAGAACCCCGGCTGCGACGGGAAACACCGCGCCCGTCGCCATCCCCGCGAAGAGCAGGAGCGCCCCGAGCGCCGCCGCCGAGCCTCCCCCTCCGCCGGGGGCCGAGAGGACGGCGCCGACGGCCGGCCCGACGAGGGCCGCGAAGGCGAGGGAGATGCCGGACGTCGCCGCGAGCCATCCGGACGACTCGGCCGCCGAGGCGCCCGCCCCCTTCCTCGCGGCGAAGCCGCCCGCGGCGAGCCCGAGCATGAAGACCGCCGTGAGCAGCCCGAGCCGCCCGTAGAGCGCGCCGGCGCGCGTCTGGAACGCGAACAGGAGCACGAGACTCCAGGTCATCCCGCAGGTCCCGGTGACGGCGGCCGCATGGAGCGCGGCGAGCGGACGGGCATCCCGTCCCCGCGTGCGGCGCCCGAGCACGAGGAGGAGGACCGCAACGGACGGGAGCGACAGCAGGGTGGCCGGAACCCATCTCCGGGCGCCGCCGAGGGACCGGAGCGCGGGGGCGAGGGCGCTTCCCGAGATCCTCTGGCGTATCGCGAGGGCGTGGAGGAACGACACGGGGCGCTCGTCCCGGCTCGGCTCGACCTTCGATGCCGCGTCGCGGAGCTCGGTTTCGAGCGAAGCCACCCGCTCCGGCGGGAAGAGGCCCGGGAGCATCTCGGGGACGAAGGCTCGGCACCGGACGCGCCTCTCGCGGAAGCGCTCCTCCAGCGTCGCGGGGTCGAGGGTCGCGGCCTCCGCGCGGAATCCCGCCACCAGCAGGCCGTCGGGACCCGGGCCCGCCCGCACCACCGGGAAGACCTCCCGCAGGGCCCCGAACACCGCCCCCCCGAGAGCCGCGGTCCCGCCCGTGAGCACGTTCGGCGCCAGGCCGAGCCGCATCGCGAAGACTCCGTCGGGCCCGAGACTCCGCGACACCAGACCGAAGAACTCGACCGTCGAGAGCCGCGCGAGAAACAGCGTGACCGGATCCGGCTCCTGCACCGCGATCAGGTCGTAGCGTGCGGAGCTCCGCGCGAGGAACCGGCGAGGGTCGTCGAACACGATGTGCACCCGCGGATCGTCGAGCGCCGCGGCGTCCTCGCGCGGCAAGTGGCGGCGCACGAGGTCGTGGGCCCGGCGGTCGATCTCGACGAGGTCCACGCGCTCGACCGGGTGGCGCAGCAGGAAGCGGAGCCCGCCGAGCGGGAGCCGCCCGACCGCGAGGACCCGGGCGGGGCGGGGCGAGAGGCAGGCCAGGACGTTCGCCTCGACCTCGTGCTCGGGCCCGTCCGGGAAGCTCCCCGCGTACTGCCCCCCCTCGTAGAGGTGCCGCACCTCTCCCCCCGCCACGGCGGCGTGCTGGTAAGGGGTGTCGGCCCAGGCCAGCAGGGGAAGCCCCGGGAGGATCGCCCGGAACCGCGCCCGCTCGGTCGCCTCCTCGGCGAGCGACGAGAGCGGGGGAAGGGCGGAGAGGGCGAGCGCGAGCGCGAGCAGCGGGAACGCGGCCCGTCCCGGGATCAGCCCGGCCCGCGCCGCGGGCACGGCGGCGAGCGCGCAGAGGGCCCCCGCGAGCGCCGCACCGTGGATCGGCGGCAGGAGGGGGAGGACGACGAAGGTCGTCGCCAGCCCGGCCGCGAGCGAGCCGAGCGCCTCGAGGACGTACAGGCGCGCGATCCCGTCGCCTGCGGGCCACCCCGCGGCGGGGGCTAGGGCGGCGAGCGACGTGAAGAGGATTCCCACGAGCGCTCCCGCGGGGGCGGCCACCGCGACTGCGAGCGCGAGGGACGGCCCGAGCGAGAGGATCTCTCCCGGGGGCGGGGCGAGCAGCAGGCGCCCCAGGCGCGCCAGGGCGATCCCGGGCCATCCCCAGACGGCGAGCAGCGCGAACGCGGCCGCGGTCCATCGGTGCGGCCGGCGCCCGGCGCCGCGGCGCGCGACGGCCGCTCCCCCGGCGATCCCGGCGAGCCACGCGGCGAGCCCGAGCCCGAGCGCCGTCTCGTCGCCCTGGAGCGAGACGAGCAGCTCCCGGAGCAGGACGACCTGCGCGGAGATCGCGAGGGCCCCCGACGCGAAGAACAACGGCGCCACGCCGGGGGCCCCGGGGCCCCTCCTCATCCGGCACATCGCCTTCTCGCTCCAGGCTCCGCGCGCCTCTCCGACGAGGCGCAGGTGCGGGGCGCGGGATCGTCAGAAGCGCCAGCTCGCCGTCGCGTAGAACTGGTTGTTGTCCTCGTCCGCGCCCCGGGTCCGGTCCGCGGTCAGCCCCAGGAGCCACCGCCGTCCGACGTAGACGTCCCACTCCGCGCCCATCCACGAGAGGTTCCCGTCCGGGATCGCCGGATCGCGCGGCGATTCCGATCGGACTCCGCCGTGGATCTCGACGCGCGCCCGGCTCGCGACGTCCACGGAGAGCGAGGCCGAGTGGAGCCAGCCCCGGGTGGCGTCGCTGCCGTACCGCGTGCTCCGGACCCGCGCGTCGAGTCCCAGGCGCGTCAGCCGGAGGGCGCCCAGGGTCGCCGTGACGGAGTCGGCATCTCCCGCGGCGCCCCCGCTCGAGCGCCGGCCGTCCAGCCCCCAGCGCAGGTGGCCGCCGGCCTTTCCCTCCGCGCCCGCCCAGTATCCCTGCCGGTACGCGTCGTCGAAGTCGGTCTCGGGGGTCACGAGATCCCGGTAGAGCCGGACGCTGCGGCGGTCGTCGAAGCCGGCCCGGATCGTGAGACGCTCTTCGATCCGGTATCGCAGGGACGCGAACGTGCTCGTCGATGTGAAGGAGTCCCCGCTCTCCGCGTCCTTCCGCCAGCCGCGGTTGACGTCGATCTCCTGCGCCAGGTACGCGGAGAGCTTCCGGTCGTCGTACCGGCCCTGGACGAACAGGAAGTCGCGGTTGATCTCCCCGTCCTGGGTCGACGAGACCGCGCCGGCCGTCACGGTCCATCGGCGCTGCGAGGCCGGGGCGTTTCCGTACTCGTAGAATGCGCCGAAATCGCGCACGTCGCTCGAGTAGCCCCAGTCGGACGGATCGGGCTCCGTCCCGAGGAACCCTCCCGCTCCCCACCGCTCCTTCCTGTACTCCGCGTACAGGCCGTCGAAGAGGCTGACCACGGCGAGGGAAGGCGCGAACTGCCTCCCGACGCCGATCCGGAGCGGCTCGCCCGGCTTCGCCCACCAGGCGGCCAGGCGGTACACGCGGTTCCGGTTTTCCTCGGTCGATTTCCCGTCCTCCGGCCGCCTGTAGGTCCTCCGGGCGCGGACGTCGACCGCGAGCCCGATCGGAGCGCCTCCGACGTCCCTCCCCTCGAGGCGGAGGTCGAGCGCCGGCTGGCGGTAGCCTCCGCCGATGCCCGAGGTCCGGTCGACGTAGAGGTACCGGAGGCCCACCCGGCCCCGGAGGTCGAGCGGGCGGCGCTCCCGGGGAGACGCATCTTCCTGCCCGGAGGCGGTCTCGGCCTCGCCCGCGGCGGGGGCGAGCCGGACGGCGTCGCCGACCTGGATCTCGACGGCCTCGCCGTCGGCAGCGCAACGGGAACGGTGCTGGGAGACCTCCGTGACGGTGAGCACCGCCACGGGGACCTCGTCGCGCACGACCTCGAGGCGGTCGCCTGTGTCGAGCCCCTCGTCGGCTCCGGAGCCGACGTAGACGGACCCGCCGGTCACGTAGGTCACGCGGAGCGACGGGGCTTCGGCTCCCTGGGCGAGCGCGGGAGCCGCGGCGAGAAGAAGGGCGAGCGCGGTCGGTCGGAAACGCATGCTCAGTCCTCCGGCACGCCGCGCGGGTGGCACGCGTAGCAGGCGGCGCTGTCGTACGAGTAGCCCGGCACGCCGCCGTGGATCGGATTCGTGTCGGCCTGCGAGTGGCAGCCGAGGCAGCTGAACACCGTGTAGTTCGCGGAGTTCGTGTGGCAGTCCGAGCAGGCGCTCCACACGCCCGCGTGGGATCCGGAGTAGATCGGGAAGTACGACGCGTCGTGCTCCGGGAAGCGGGCGCCGTCGAAGGTCGTCGTCGTGTGGCAGAGAGCGCAGTCGGTCCCGAAGCCGGCGGCGGAGTGGCCCGGGTCCGTCGTCGCGTCGTAGTCCGCCTGGTGGCACGAGACGCACTCGGTCGGCTTGCCGTCGTAGACGCCGTCCGCGTGGCAGGCCGTGCAGGCTAGACCGACGTGCGCGCCCGTCAGCGGGAACGACGTCGTCGCGTGGTCGAACCGGACGATCGAGAAATCGACCGTGTTGTGGCACGCCGAGCAGTCCGGGGGATAAGCTCCCTCCACGTGGCTCGCAGGTCTCTGCGGTGCGGACGGGAAGGCGGGACTGTCGTGGCAGGCCTCGCACTCCGTCGCGAGCCCCACGTAGGCGAGGTGGCCCTGCGGGACGGGCCTGTGGCATCCCTCGCAGTCCGCGGCCGCGTGCGCGCCCGAGAGCGGGAAGCGGGTCGTCCGGTGCACGCGGGCCATCTCCGCCCGGTCGAGAAAGGTCCTCGGCGTGTGGCAGCGCCCGCAGTCCATCCCGAACTCGCCGCGGTGTGCGTCCTGGTGGCACGAGGCGCAGTCCGGCTTCGGAGGCTTCGTGAAGTCCAGCGTCTCGTGGCAGGCCGAGCACGCGGCGGTGGCGTGCGCGCCGCGCAGCGGGAGCGCCGCTCCGTGCCGGAAGTCCTTGGTCGGCCTCGCCGGGAGGAACTTCTCCTCGTCGTGGCAGAGGCCGCAATCCTCCGACCAGTCTCCGTGCGGGTACGGCCGGTCCCGCGGGTCTTCCTGCCCGGCGGGCGTCCCGGCCGCCAGCGCGGCGAGCCCCGTCCCCAGCGCGAGCGCGGCGGCGATCCGGGCGAGCGTCCTGAGCGTGATCGCGCGAGTCAAATCTCCCTCCTCGGAAGCGCCGCGACGGAGAACACGGGACTGCGGGCTCCGCGGCCCTTATACCACGGCTCCCGCGCGTTCCGGCGCGTCGCCCGGCTCTGCTATAGTGCCTTTCCCTCTTGCGGGAGAGAGGTTCGCATGCCGACGATCCGGACGGGAGACCGCGCGCCGTGTCGAGAGGGCCTGGCCGAGGGCGGGCCTCCGGAGCGGCGGAGGACGGTGCTCCCGGCCGGCGTCCTCGAAAGGATGATCGGGAAGGCTCCAGCCGACTGGTCGGTGCGGGATCTCGTCGATCTGGTCTCGGAGCGCGGGATCCGCCTGGTCAGCCTGATGCACATCGGCGGCGACGGCTGGCTCAAGACGCTGGACTTCGTCCCGCGAGGCGTCTGCCACCTCGAGGACATCCTGTCGGGCGGCGAGCGGGCCGACGGCTCGAGCCTCTTCCGGGGGCTCGGCATCCCCTCGGGGGCCTCCGACATCGTGCTCCGGCCGAGGCTCGAGACGGCGTTCCTCGACCCGTTCTCGGAGCAGCCCGCGCTGGTGCTCCTCTGCGGACATCGAGGCCGGGACGGGGAGCCGCTGCCGCAGTCCCCCTCGACGATCCTGCGGCGGGGGTACGAGCGCCTCAAGGCCGAGTCGGGAGTGGATCTCCACGCCCTCGGCGAGGTCGAGTACTTCCTGGGGAAACGCCGCGCCGAGAGCGACATATACGGCGCAGCCGACCGGGGCTACCACGCGAGCTCCCCGTTCGTCTTCGGGGAGGGGCTGCGTCGGCGGGCGATGGTCGTGCTCGCCGAGATCGGGGTCCCGGTCAAGTACGCGCACAGCGAGGTCGGCTACATCGAGGCGGACGAGTCGGACCCGGTTCTCTGGGAGCAGCACGAGATCGAGCTCGCGCTCGCGCCCCTGCCCGAGGCGGCGCGGTCGGTCGCGCTGACGCAGTGGGTGCTGCGGAACCTGGCCCACCGAGCCGGACTGCTCTGCAGCTTCGACCCGATCGTGCGCGAGGGGCACGCCGGGAACGGGCTCCACTTCCACCTGGCGCCCTGGACCGGGGAGGGCCACCTGGACGCGCACGCACCCTCGGGGGAGCTCCGGCCGGAGGCGAAGTGGCTCGTTGCGGGCCTCGTCCGCGTCGGCGCCGCGCTGATGGCGTTCGGCAACCGCGCGGACGGATCGTTCGTCCGCCTGAGCCAGGGGAAGGAGTCCCCCCGGGCGATCTTCTGGGGGGCCTACGACCGGAGCGCGCTCGTCCGTCTCCCGATCGTCGCGCGGGCCGCGGACGGGCGGCAGATCGCCCCGGAGACGGTGGAGTTCCGTCTCCCCGACGGTTCGGCGCACCCGTACCTTCTCCTTGCCGGAGTCGCGCAGGCGATGCTGGAGGGGCGTGCGACGGCGGGGCTCGACGCGCTGCTCGAGGCGACCTCGGCGGAGAAGGCGAAGAAGGGGCCGAGATCCACGACGCCGATCCCCCGGACCCCGAGCGAGGTCGGCGAGGCGCTCGCGGCCGCGCGCGGCGCCCTCGAGTCGGGCGGAGTGTTCCCCGACGCGCTGCTCGAGGCGGTGCTCTCCCAGCTCGCCTCTCGCTGACCCGCCCGCCGGGTCACTCCCACTCGATCCGGGACCCCCAGGCGCTGTGGGGGATCGCGAAGACCGCGAGCGTGACGATCGACGCCGCGACGATCTCCCACCGGGCGCCGCGGCCTCTCCTCGAGCGCCAGGCCGCCCATCCCCAGGCCGCCGCAGCGACGAGCGTCTTGTTGTCGGTCAGGTCCCAGCCGAACGGGACGCCGGTCCAGTAGCTCCCGAAGGCGGCTTTCTGAACCATCGGGCCGAGGAGGAGCCCCCCGATCACGAGGAAGCCGAGCGTGTGCGTCGTCAGACGCCGGGCATCTCCCGACCGCGTCACCGCCTCGAGCCCCGCCCTCGTCGACAGCAGCATCCCGACGAACATCGCGAGGACGTGGGGCACGAGGACGTAGGGCGACACCTCGCCCTTGAACCGGGTCACCGCCGGGAGCTCCGGGAAGACCGCCTGCTCCCCCCGGCGCGTCAGCCGCACCTGGTACTCGAGCCTTCCCGCGGGCGGCTGGTTGGGGAGGGCGGCCTCGAGCCCCCGCCTCGTTCGCGCCATCGGGATCACGGTCCACGGGTCGTCGGTCGGGTATCGGTGCCAGCGCACCTCGCCTGAGATCTCCGCATCGTCGGTGGCGATCCTCACGGGCTGATCCGTGTCGCCTCCGTGGCTCCTCTCGAGGCAGATCGGGATCGCGGCCCCCCCGACGGCGACGCTCCCCTGCACCGGGTACGTCGGCCCCGTCGTCCTTTGCCAGCGGGCGGCGACGAGGGTGACGGCGACCGCGATCAGCCAGAGCCCGATCCGCTTTCCCACGAGAGGTCCTCCGCGAAACGCGCCCGGCGAAGGGGACAGTGTAGAGTGCGGTACGGCTTCGGGCAAAGGGACTCGGGACGAGGGACGCCGGGGGACGGAGGCGTCGGAGGCGTCGGATCCATGGCACGAAGGCCCTCGCCCGAACCGAGGAGGGGTTTTGCACGTAACAACGGTTCCGGCGCGCACCGGGCGGCGGAGCCGCCCCCGTCGGGAGTCCGCCCGGCATGGGGTCCGGGCGCATGGGAGGTCGGAATGACGAGACTCGAACGGCCGCTCGTCGCGGCCGCCGTGGGAATCCTCGCGGTCCTCGCGTCGGTCGCGGCGGACGCCGCCACCGCCGCCTACTACCGCCAGCCGGACATCCACGCCGATCGCATCGTGTTCTGCGCGGAGGGCGACCTCTGGACGGTGCCGTCCGCGGGGGGCCTGGCCCGCCGGCTGACCGCCCACCCCGGGTCCGAGTACTTCCCCTCCTTCTCGCCCGACGGGAGGCTGATCGCGTTCACGGGCGAGTACGACGGGAACGCCGACGTCTTCGTGATCCCGTCCGACGGAGGGGAGCCCAGGCGTCTCACCTGGGGGCCGGCGGCGGATCAGGTGGTCGGCTGGACCCCCGACGGCGAGAGGATCCTGTTCCGGAGCGCGGCCCAGTCGCCCACCGGCGACTTCGAGCTGTATTCGATCCCCGCGGCGGGGGGCGACCCGGAGAAGCTCCCGCTCGGATGGGCGGTCCGGCTCGCGGTGGACCCGAAGACGGGGATATGGGCGTTCAACCGGAAGTCGTGGGAGCAGGCGACCTGGAAGCGATACCGGGGCGGCACGGCTCCCGACATCTGGGTCGGCGACCCGGCGAAAGCGGATTTCCGCAAGGTCACCGAGTTCGACGGGATCGACGCGTATCCGATGTGGCACGACGGGCGCGTGTACTTCCTCAGCGACCAGGGCGGGACGATGAACGTGTGGTCGATCCGGCCGGACGGCTCAGACCGGAGGCGTCACACCGACTTCGAAGGCTGGGACGCGCGGTGGCCCTCGATCGGCCCCGGCGGCAAGATCGTGCTCGTTCTCGGAGGCGACGTCCACGTGTTCGACACGAAGGACGGGACGACCCGCAAGGTGGACATCGACTTGCCCTCCGACCGGATCCTCACGCGAGTGCGGTACCCCGATCCCGGCCGGACCCTTACGTCGCTCGACCTCTCGCCCGACGGCACCCGCCTCGCGATCGTGAGCCGCGGGGAGATCTTCTCCGTGCCCGTCAAGGAGGGGGTCACCCTTCCGGTGAGCCGGGGCAGCGGCGCGCGCGAGAGCTGGGCGAGCTTCGACGGGGAGGGGAAGAAGCTTGTTTACGTGACCGACGCGCCTCGCGAGGAGGAGATCCGGGTCGTGGACGCGTGGGGCCGCGGCGAGCCCCTAACGGTTGTCCCCGCCGCCGACTCCGGCTGGCACTTCCCGCCGCGGTTCTCCCCCGACGGGAAGTGGATCGCGTACGCCGACCAGACGCAGACGCTCCGGGTCGTCCCGGCCGAGGGAGGGAAGCCCAGGGACGTGGACCGCAGCCTGCAGGCCGAGATCCGGGAGTACGTATGGAGCCCCGACGGGCGCTGGCTCGCCTACTCCAAGGTGCTTCCCAACCAGTACTCCTCGATCTTCCTCTACGACGCGAGGGAGGGGAAGGTCCACGAGGTGACGGGGCCGACGACGCACGATACGTCGCCCGCCTGGGATCCGGAGGGGCGCTACCTCTACTTCCTGAGCGACCGCGCGACGAACCCGATCCTCGGCGGCCGCGACTGGACGAACGTCGAGGCGAAGAACACGAAGGTCTACGCCGTTCTCCTCCGGAAGGACGTCAAGAACCCCGTCGCCGCCCTCGAGGGGCTTCCCCCGGAGGAGGGGAAGAAGGAAGCCGGGGAGGAGGAGAAGGGGAAGGACGAGGCGAAGGACGACAAGGAGAAGGAAGGCAAGGCCGACGACAAGAAGCCGCCGAAGCCGGTGGAGATCGACGTCGCCGGGCTGCGGGAGCGGTTCGTCGAGCTTCCGATCCCAGTCGGCAGCTACGGCGGGCTCGGCGCCACGGCCAAGCATCTGTTCTTCCTCTCGTTCCCGCTCGAGGGGTTCGCGGAGATGCCGGACCTCTTCGAGGACAGGGGGCCCCGTGCCGCGCTCGTGGCGTTCGATCTCGAGAAGAAGGAGGCGAAGCCCTTCGTCGAAGGGGTCGCCGCGTACGTCCTCGCACCGAAGTCCGAGAAGGTTGCCGTCGTGAGGGCCGCCGGCGAGATCTTCGTCGTCGGCGCCGCGGCGCCGCCGGGGCCCGATCTCGCCAAGGGGAAGGTCTCTTTGGACGGCATCGTGATCGAGATCGATCCGCGAGAGGAATGGGCCCAGATCTACTACGAAGGTTGGCGCCAGATGCGGGACTTCTACTGGGACCCCGGAATGGGGAACGTGGATTGGAAGGCGGTCCGCGACCGCTACGCGACTCTCCTGCCTCGCCTCGCGAACCGCGAGGACCTGCGCGACCTCCTGGGCGAGGTGATCGGCGAGCTGGGGACCTCGCACACGTACGTCTGGGGGGGCGATCCCGGCGTCCAGGTGGCCCGGGTTCCCGTCGGTCTGCTCGGCGCGGACCTCGCGCGCGAGGGGGACGCGTACCGGGTCGTCCGGATCTACCGCGGCGATCCCGCCGACCGGGTCCGCTCCCCGATCGAGGAGCCCCAGGCGGCGGTCCGGGAGGGAGAGTACGTCCTCGCGGTGAACCACCAGCCGTTCCGCCGGGGCGTTCCGTTCGACGCCTCGATGGACGGCCTCGCGGGGAAGGCCGTCGTGCTGACGGTGGGCTCGAAGCCGTCCCGGGATGGTGCGCGAGACGTCGTCGTGACGCCGCTCCGGAGCGACGGAGACCTCCGGTACGCCGACTGGGTGCGCCGGAACCGGGAGTACGTCTCCGAGAAGACCGGCGGGAAGATCGGCTACGTCCACATCCCGGACATGTGGAAGGAAGGGCTGATCCGGTTCAACACCTGGTTCTACCCGCAGCTCGACAAGGAGGGAATGATCGTGGACGTCCGCTGGAACGGCGGCGGCGCGGTCTCCCAGATGATCGTCGAGCGCCTGAGGCGGAAGCTCGTCAGCTTCGACAGGGCACGGGGCGGCGGCGTGACGACCTATCCCGCGGCCGTCCTCAACGGCCCGTTCGTCGTGCTGACCAACGAGTTCGCGGGATCGGACGGCGACATCTTCCCCGCGGCCGTGCAGATCGAGGGGCTCGCTCCCGTGATCGGGATGCGCTCCTGGGGCGGGGTCGTCGGGATCCGCGGGGACAAGACCCTCCAGGACGGCGGCATGCTCACCCAGCCGGAATTCGCATGGTGGGATGCGAGGCAGGGGTGGAGCCTCGAGAACCGGGGCGTGATCCCCGACATCGAGCTGCAGAACCTCCCGCAGGAGCTCGCAAGGGGGGTGGACGCCCAGCTCGACCGCGGCATCCAGGAGGTCCTGAAGCTCCGCGAGCAGCGGCCGCCGGTGAAGCCGGAGTTCGGGCCGGCCCGCGACCGCAGCCGCGAGGGGTTCGAGAAGGAGTCGCGATGACAAAAAGAGGAACCGCCTCGGGCAGGGGAGCCTCGAGGCGCGGATGAACGATCAGTACTGCGTGGAGCCCGGATTCAGCCCGATGTGAGTGCAAGGGCCGGGGCTCGAGAGAGCCCCGGCCCTCGATCCGTCAGTAGCGGCCGCCGCCGCCACCCCGGCCGCCCCGGCCGCGGCCGCCGCCGCCGCCGCAGCCGCCGCCGCCGCCGCCGCCCCCCTCGCGCTCC
>CALMJU010000094.1 GCA_937864465.1 uncultured Acidobacteriota bacterium | reverse complement strand
TCGATCTGATCCGGGACGTGGTCGGCTATTCCGGCGAGATCGCGTACGACGCGTCAAAGCCGGACGGCACGCCGCAGAAGCTCCTCGACGTGTCGCGTATCACCTCACTCGGCTGGCTGCCGAGGATCGCCCTCCGCGAGGGGCTCGCGGCAACGTACCGATGGTACGTGGAGAACGAGTCGACCCTGTCACGTTGACCGAGGCCTTCGCTGGCCGGGATCCACGGAGCGATCGCAGGAAGTCGATCGCATACTCGCGGGTCCTCGCGGCGCCTTCCTCCTGGAGATCGCGGATCCGCGCGAGCGCCTCCCCGACCGCGGGGCCAGGCCCGAGCCCGAGGACGCGCATGACGTCGCGCCCGTCGATCAGCCTGGGAAGGGGCCTTTGCCTGGCGGTCTCGTGGGGCCGGAGGAGCTCGACGAGGACCGGGCGGAGGCGCCGCCAGCGGGCGCTGGCGGTCTTGAGGTAGGAGCTGCGCACGGTCTCCACTACGATCCGCTCCGTCCCCGGGGAGATCACGGAGCGGACGTTCCGGACGAGGAGCGTGCCCGGTCGGAGCGCGGGCTCGGGGACCTCGACGACCCGGACCGTGCCTGCCTTGGGATCCTGGAATAGCTGGCGCATGGGGCCGAACGATACCACAGGGAATCCGGACCGGCCCCGCGCCCTTTACGCGCCGAGCGGGGGCGGATATCCTGCCCCGCCGCCCGGAGGGAACCTCGGCATGCGCGCGCGCGAGCCGCTCGTCCTGGTCAACGGGATCCACGCGAAGACGGGGGGCGGGCGCGTGTATCTCGAGGAGGTGATCCCGCGCGTCGCGAGGATCGGGCGAGGGGTCCGCTACCAGGTGCTCGTGCGGCCCACGCAGGAGGCGCGGCTCCGGGAGGCGGGCGTCGAGACGGTGACGGTCGATCCGCCCGAGGGACCCGCCGGATCGTTCCTCTGGGACCAGACCGCCCTCCCCTGGATCGCGTGGCGCCGGGGTGCGGCCGCCGTTTTCACGCCCGCGAACTTCGGGCCGATCGCGATCGGCAGGAGATCGATCCTCCTCCTGCGGAACACGTTCGAGGCGGCCGAGAGCTGGAAAGGGGCGAGCGCGCGCGTGCGCTGGCGGGCGATGGAGTGGATGAGCCGGCTCTCCGTGAAGTCCGCGCGCGGCGGGCTCGTGGTCTCGGACAGCTTTCGCCGCCAGATCGCGGCCCGTTTCGACGTGTCGCCGGAGAGCCTGTTCGTCGTGCACCACGGTCGTTCCGAGATCTTCCGTCCCGCGCCGCAGGAGGGGGACGGCGCGGCCGCGCGCCCGGACCCGTACGTGCTGATCGTCGCGGACATCTATGCCCACAAGAACCTCGTGCGCGCGGTCGAGGCGTTCGCGCGGGCCGCGGCATCGAGGCCGGGGCTCCGGCTCGCGATCGCGGGGGGCGAGGTGGACGCCGGTTACGCGGCCGAGGTCCGCGCGCGGGCGGCGGCCCTCGGGCTCGGGGAGCGCGTCGCTTTCCTCGGATCGCGACCCCAAACGGATCTGCCCGGCCTGTACCGCCGGGCGGTCGCGGCCCTGAACCCGTCGCTCGCGGAGACCTTCGGGATCACGCAAGTGGAGGCGATGGCCTGCGGGGCGCCGCTCGTGGCCGCGGATATTCCGGTGGCTCGGGAGATCTGCGGAGGCGCGGCGTTGCTTGTCTCCCCGACCGACGTGGCGGCGATGGCGGCGGCTCTCGACCGCGTGCTCGGGGACGCGTCGCTCCGCGCCGAGCTCTCCCGCAAGGGGATCGAGAGGTCGGCGGGCTTCACCTGGGACCGGACCGCGGCGCGCCTCCACGAGGAGGTGCTGCGGCGGCTCGCGGAGCTGCGGGACCGGAAGGGGACGGCGCAGGTCCCCTGACCGGAGCGGTCAACCGTGGAGACCGAAGCGGATCTCGACGCGACCCCCGCCGCGCGCCATGGAAGTCTGTGCGGCGAACAGGATGGCGCTCGTCGCCGCCATGTCCTCGACGACGAGAGGGTCCCCGGTGCGCGAGAGCGCCCGCTCGGCCAGGTCGCGGAAGACGCCCGCATGCCCCTTGTCGCGCCCGAAGGCCCGGCGCACGCGCTTTCCCCCCTGGACGATCTCGATCGTCTCGAAGTTGCGGACGAGCGCCGAGAGATCGCCGCGCTTCACGTCGACGATCTCCTGGACGCCGAAGGTCTCGTCGCCCGCCGAGGAGAACGCGATCGTCAGCAGCGAGCCGTCGTCGAAGGTAACGTCTAGAGAAGCGGCCTCGACGTCGAGCGAATCCCGCGGGGACGACGCGACCTCGGCCCACAGCGGGCGCGCGCGTCCCGTCAGGCGGTACCCGAGGTCGATCCAGTGAACGAGGTTCCCGGCGATCCGCGTCCCCTGGTTCGGCCAGCGGTACCAGTGGGCCCTCCCGAGGCGGTGCCCCTTGACGATGCAGGAAACGTGGGTTGGGCCGGGGATCGGCGCGAGCCGCTCCGCGAGCAATCGGAACGCCGGCGCGTGCGGCCGGTTGTACCCGACCGTCACGACCGCGCCGGGCCGGCGGCGGATGGTGTCGAGGAGCCTCCGGAGGGATTCCGGCTCGACCGCGGGGGGCTTCTCGATGTGGACCATCTTGCCCGCCTCGATCGCGGCCGACGCGTAGTCCGCGTGGCTCGCGTGATCCGAAACGACGAGGACGAGGTCCGTCCGCTCGTCGCCGAAGATCGCCTCGGGCTCGGTGGTCGCGAAGGCGGCGCCGATCGCCCGGGCCAGCGCGGCGGCGATCTCCGGCCGAACGTCCATGACGCCCCGGATTCCCACGCGCGTCCTCCGCCGCAGGTTGTGGAGAAGCAGGGCACGCGCGAACATTCCGGCGCCGAGCATCGAGACCCGCAGCGCCGGAGGGCCTTCGGACTCGGATTTCAGGACGACGGTTCGAACCGGGGCCGGAACGACGCGAGGGAGGGCCTCCTCGAGCCGGTCGAGGCGACGCGAGAGCGAGGCGACGACCGCTGCCACGCGCTCGCGCTCGAACGGCGCGGGGAACTCGGGCTCCCCCGGGTACAGGGGATCGAGGAAGAAACGCGAGGCGTCGGGGAGACGTGCGCTCCACACCGTTCCGGCGCGGGAGACGAGCGCGCCGGAGCCGCGCTCCGAGGTGAGCCGAAGAGGAATCTCGTCCGCCGCCGCGGCCGGAGTCCCGGCCCCGAACGAGGCCGCGACCGAAAGGCGGCCGCCCGCCGCAGGGGAGAAGAGGGCGCGGAAGTGCTCGGCGAGCCCGGCGGACGAGGTCTCGAGGCGGCAGGCGCGAACGCCCCCTTCGAGTCCCTCGAGGGTTCCGAGGAGCCAGGCGAGGTACGGCGCCAGCGCGAAGTCCGGATGCGGGAACGGCAGCTCGAGACACTGCTCGGGCGAGAGGAGGAGCCAGTCCGCGTCCACCGGCCCCTGGAGACTCCACGCGAGGACGGGGGTGCCGGGGGGAGGTCCGGGACCGTCCCGCTCCGCGACGAGGGCGACGACGGACGCGACTCCGCGGCCGGTATCGGACCGGTCGAGCGTGACGCGCGACCGGAGTTTCTCGATCGCCTGCCGGGGGCCCTCCGCCCATGCGTAGTCGACCGCCTTGCGCAGCGCGTGGGGATAGCGGAGGAGAAGCTTCCCGACGGCCCCTTCCCGCCGCGTGGCCTCGCGGAAGAGATCCGGCGGAACGAACGAATGAAGTCGGTGCACCACGAGCTTTCCCGCCATGAGGCGGGGTGCGGGGCATTCGATCGGTTCGATGCCGGGCAGGACGGTGACGCGATTCGCGCGGTCCCGGCACCCGGCTTCGGAAGGCAGCTCCAATTCGGTCCTCTCCGGCGCGTCGCATCGCCGCCTGCGCGCGGGCCGGTTCGCATTCTAGCAGTCCGGCGGTCCCTCGCGGCGAGGCGTGGCCCGATGTCGTGGACGCTCGGGCGCCGGCGCGGCGCCGATCCTCCCCACGGCCTCGAGGGCCGCCTTCCGGTCCCGCAGCGCACCCTCCTCCTGCATCTCGCGGATCCGAGAGAGCGCCTCCCCGACCGCGGGGCCCGGCCCGATCCCGAGGA
>CALMJU010000093.1 GCA_937864465.1 uncultured Acidobacteriota bacterium | reverse complement strand
GCCGAGGCCGCCCGCTTCCTCGGGCCCGCGCCCCCGTGCCGGCCCGGGCCCGCGCGGGCGGAGGGCCGGGCCGAGCGCGCCTCGCTTCGGCTGGCCCTCGACGCCGTGCGCCTCGGCGCTCGGCGTCGCTTCCCCCTTCCCCCGTCGCGCCCGGCGGCCGAGCGGCTGGCCGAGGAGGCGCGCGTCCTGTCCCGGGTCCACGGCCTCGCCGTGGTGCGAATCGGGGGACGCGCAGGGGACGGTCTCTCCCGGGCTGTCCTGCGGCTGCTCCTGGAATCCGGCGCAGAGGCCGGCGCGCTGATCGAGCGACACCACCTCCAGCGGGCGCTCCCCCTGCGGGTCGTCGGCGGCATCCCGGTCTGGGACCGGGAGCGGGACGGGGCCGCGCCGGAGGGATGCGTCGCCGGAGCGGTCGCCCGCGCGGTCTGCGGCTTCCTGCTCGACGTGGCATCTCGCCGCGGGCTCGTGGCCGTGCTCGAGCCCGGCCCCCGGCCGCCGGCCCTGGAGCGCGAGGCGGCGAGGCTCCTGGTCGCCGCCTCGGCGGAGCGAACCGCACCGAGCCCGGGCCGGGGAGGGCTCCTCGTGCTCGAGGGACGGGCGGCCTCGAGGAGCCGGCGCGCGCCCGAACCGCTTCGTCCGGGCCCGGGCCGTCCGGCGGGAACCTCCGCGCGAGTCCCCTACGAGCACCCGCTCGTCGCGCCGCAGTTGACGCAGACGTAGCAGGCGCCGTTCCTCACCATGATCTGCCCGCAGTCGGAGCACGGCGGCGCGTCCGCCTGCCGCACGAACACCTCGTGCTCGCGCTCCTCGAGGGCCCTGCGGGCCAGCTCGGGATCGATCTCGGTCCCGTTGACGGAGGAGGCGCGGGCGGGCTGCTCCTCCTTGGGGAGGAACTGGAGCGCGACCCAGCGGAACACGTAGTCCACGATCGACTGCGCGATCGGGATCTCCTTGTTCCCCGTGAAGCCCGAGGGCTCGAACCGCACGTGCGTGAACTTGTCCACGAGGAACCGGAGCTCGACCCCGTACTGGAGCGCGAACGAGATCGCGGTGGCGAAGGCGTCCGCGAAGCCGGCGAGCGTCGAGCCGCCCTTCCCGAGCGCGATGAAGATCTCGCCGGGCTGGCCGTCGTCGTACAGGCCCGCCGTGATGTACCCCTCGAACCCCGCGACCGAGAACTTGTGCGTGATCGAGCGGCGGGTGTCGGGGAGCTTGCGGCGCCTCAGGTGGGTCGTGGGCGTCACGAGGCTCGCGCGGTCGCGCTCCCTCTCCTTGGCGGCGGAGAGGGGCTGGGTCCGCTTGCAGCCGTCGCGGTAGATCGCGATCGCCTTGAGGCCCAGCTTCCAGGCCTCGACGTACGTCCGCTCGATCTCCTCGACGGTGGCCGACGGGGGCATGTTGACCGTCTTCGAGATCGCCCCCGAGATGAACGGTTGTACCGCCGCCATCATCTTCACGTGGCCCATGTAGTGGATCGAGCGCTCTCCGCTCTGCGGCCGGAAGGCGCAGTCGAAGACCGGAAGGTGCTCCGGCGCCAGATCCGCCGCCCCCTCGATCGTGTCCCGCGCGTTGATGTCGTCGACGATCCGCTGGATCGCGTCGTGCTCGTATCCGAGCCTCTTGAGGGCGAGAGGGACCGTGTTGTTCACGATCTTGAACACGCCGCCGCCGACGAGCTTCTTGTACTTCACGAGCGCGAGGTCGGGCTCGATCCCCGTCGTGTCGCAGTCCATCATGAACGCGATCGTCCCGGTCGGGGCCAGGACCGTGGCCTGGGCGTTCCGGAAGCCGTGCTCGGTGCCGAGCGTCACGACGTCGGCCCAGGCGCTCCGCGCCGCGGAGAGCAGGTCCGAGGGCACAAGCCTCGGGTCGATCCCGTCGGCGTGGGCCTGGTGCTTGCGCATCACGGCGAGGAACGGCTCGCGGTTCCGCTCGTAGCCGGGGAAAGGACCGACGCGCGCGGCCGCGCGGGCGCTCGTCGCGTACGCGTGCCCGCACAGGAGCGCCGTGACCGCCGCCGCGTACGCCCGCCCGGCCTCGGAGTCGTAGGGAAGCCCCCGGGACATGAGGAGCGCGCCGAGGTTCGCGTACCCCAGGCCGAGCGGCCGGTACTCGCGCGAGTTCTGGCCGATCGCCTCGGTCGGGTACGAGGCGGCGTCCACCCAGATCTCCATCGCGGTGATCGCCACGGCGACCGCGTGCCGGAACGATTCATGGTCGAACTCGCCGTCGGGCCGGCGGAACCGCATGAGGTTCAGCGAGGCGAGGTTGCACGCGGAATCGTCGAGGAACATGTACTCGGAGCAGGGATTCGACGCGTTGATCCGCGCCGTGTTCGGGCAGGTGTGCCACGCGTTGATCGTCGTGTCGAACTGGATGCCCGGATCCCCGCAGATCCACGCCGCCTCGGCCATCTCGCGCATCAGGCCGACGGCCCGGTACGTGTCCATCACGCGGCCCGTGGTCACGGCGCGGGTCTGCCACTCGCCGTCGCTCAGCACGGCGCGCATGAACTCGTCGGTGACGCGCACCGAGTGGTTCGCGTTCTGGAAGAACACGGAGTCGTATGCGCCGCCGTGCACGTTGAACTCGCCCGAGTAGCCCGCGTCGATCAGGGCCCAGGCCTTCTTCTCCTCCCCCGCCTTGCAGCGGATGAAGTCCTCGACGTCCGGGTGGTCGGCGTTGAGGATCACCATCTTGGCCGCGCGCCGGGTCTTCCCGCCCGACTTGATCACCCCGGCGAAGGCGTCGTAGCCCTTCATGAACGAAACCGGCCCCGAGGCCGTGCCCCCTCCCGCGAGCGGCTCCCGGCTCGAGCGGAGCGTGGACAGGTTCGAGCCGGTTCCGGAGCCGTACTTGAAGAGCATCCCCTCCGTCTTCGCGAGGCCGAGGATCGACTGCATCGTGTCCTGGACCGAGTTGATGAAGCAGGCGGACACCTGCGGGTGCTCCTCCACGCCGCAGTTGAACCAGACCGGCGAGTTGAACGACACCATCTGGTGCAGGAGGAGGTGGGTCAGCTCCGCCTCGAACGCCTCCGCGTCCTCCTCGGCGGCGAAGTACCCCCCCGCCCGCCCCCAGCGCGCCGCCGCCCGGACGACCCGCTCGAGGAGCTGGCGGACGCTGTGCTCCCGCTCCGGCGTTCCGAGCAGCCCGCGGAAGTACTTCTGCGCGACCACGTTCGTCGCGAGCTGCGACCAGGACTTCGGGACCTCGACCCCGCGCTGCTCGAAGGAAGTCTCCCCCTTCTCGTTCGCGATCACGGCGTCGCGCAGCTCCCATTCGACCTCGTCGTACGGGTGCACGCCCGGACGGGTGAAGCGGCGGGGGATCCTGAGCCCGTTTTTCGGGCTGGCCGGCCGGTCGTGACCGGGGGCCGGGCCCTCGGCCGAGGCCGGAGCGGGCTGGTCCTCCCCAGGGAGTCTCGAGTCCGGATGCAGCATCGCAGCGCCCTCCAACACCGATCGGCCGCACGCTCCGAATCCCGGTCCGCGCGCCGTTTTCTCCGCCCCAGCCTTCTCGGGAACCGCCGTCCTTCCCCCGCTGTCGCTCCTGGCGAAGGAGCGCGGCCAGTCTCGCAACAGGCCATGCGGTTGTCAAGACCCAAAATCAGGTTGACCTACTAAATGTTGACCCAGTTAAGGGACATCAGCACTATATATTGTGGTTTTGACGCTTGCCAGGAAGCGCCTTCGCCCGGGCGGATGCGTGCCCCCGTAACCGCCTGGCATTTCAATACCTATGGCTCCGCGGCCTCTCGGAGGCCGCGCGCTCAGAGGAGGCCGTACCGCTTCTTCCATTCGGAGTAGAAGGCCAACCACTCCGGGGACGGCTCGAGGAAGCAGATCCCCATTCCGCAATCGAGGATGTGGGCGAGCTGCGGGGGCACCTGCTTCGCCCAGACGACGCGCCCCCAGAAGTGCATCGAGCGGTCGGGGAACTGGATGGAGAGCTGCACGGTCGTGTTCGGGCGATACGGGTGGTTCGTGCGAAGGAACAGTCCGGATTCGGAGATGTTCTTCGTGAGCGCGGTCCGGTCGAGGGCCTGGATCCCGTAGCGGACGAGGAGGCGGGCCTTCGCGCGATGGATGATGCGCGACCCGGCGCCGGCGGGTGCACCGGCGTACTTCCCCGCGATCGCCATGGCGCCCCCCTTTCGGCGACCGGCCGACCGAGATCTGCCCCCGCTCCGAAATATAGGGCCCGGCCGGGGAGGCGGGCCAGCGGCCGGAGAGGCCCGGCGAAGGGCCGCGCCGAATCAGCCGATCCGGGCCAGAGCCCAGGCCGCGTGGGACCGGACGACGGGATCGTCGTCCCGGAGGGCGCCCCGCAGAGCGGCGATCCCGCGCTCCCCGCGCGCGCAGCCGAGGACGAGGCACGCGTTCCGGCGCATCCCGTCCCTGCCCGCGCGCGCCAGCGGGGTCCCCGAGAACCTCCCCCGGAACGCCGTCGCGTCCATCCCGAGGACCTCGACGGGGTCGAGGCCCCGGAGATCCTCGCGCGCGGCGAGAGGATCGGCGGAGGCCCGGGTCGCCGCGCGCCGGTTCCACGGGCACGCGGTCTGGCACTCGTCGCAGCCGAAGATCCACGCCCCGTTCCCCGCGCGCCGATCCTCCGCCACGCCGCCGCGATGCTCGATCGTCCAGTACGACACGCATCGCCCCGCGTCGACCACTCCCGGCTCGAGGATCGCCCCCGTGGGGCAGGCGTCGAGGCACGCCGCGCAGCTCCCGCAGCGGTCCGGGTGCGGACCCGGCGACGGCTCGATCTCCGCCGCGGTCAGGATCTCCCCCAGGACGATCCACGAGCCCATCGTCCGCGTGACCAGGTTGGAGCTCTTCCCGATCCAGCCGAGGCCGGCGCGCTCGGCCCACGCGCGCTCGAGCACCGGCGCGCTGTCCGCGAAGGCCCGCGCCGGCCGCGACGAGGCCTCCTCGATCCAGGCGGCGAGCTTGCGCAGGCGCGTCCCTAAGACGCGATGGTAATCGCGCCCTCGGGCGTAACGCGCCACCTTCCCCCATCCCGCGGGGAGGCCGGCCTCCTCGGCCGCCGGCCGGTATCCGAGCGCGACGCAGACGACGCTCCTGCAGTCCTCGACGATCGAGGCGGGGCTTTTCCGCTCGGCGCGCGTGCGCGCCATCCATCCCATCGAGGCGTGCAGCCCCCGATCGATCCAGCGGTCGAGGGCCGCGGCATCGCGGTCGATCCCCCCGGCCGAGGCGACGCCGACCAGGTCGAAGCCGAGAGAGAGCGCGCGGGCTCGCACCCCCCGGGCAAGATCCGCGGGGATCATGGGTTCGCGGAAGACCCTGGCGTCCAATCTCGTTCTCCACTCGCGGACGGAGAGCGCGAGGTCCCGCGGTTCGACCGACGGACGAAGGCCGGGCGCGGGCTGGTTGGGTGCGTATTCCGGCCATCGTGAACGCTCGTTCCGGGGATCGCGAACGCCCATTCCGGGCATCGTGATCGCTCATCGGAGCGAAGCGACGTTGATCGGGTCTCCTTCCACCTCCTTGCTGACGATGCGACCGGAATTGTATCCGGTTTGGTTCGGGAAAGGGGCGTCGTAGGACCCGTGGAGCCTGTTGCGCCCACCACAAACTCCGTCCGCCCCGCGACCGGACGCTCCACGGGCGAGTGACCAAGTGGCAGACGGAGTCGCCGGGCATCTCGCCCGCCTCGAAGTGCGAGTCGCTGCCGACGAGGCGCCGTCGGAGGAATCGCGGCGTGGTATCCCAAGGAAACGTTTCGCGGATCTGCTGGCCGGTCCACACTGCCGTCGGATGCTCGGTGACATTGCAGTGAAGCACTCGCCGGCGGTCGTGCGCGAGGACGACGAAGACGAAGAGGACGCGGAAGGCGGCCGTGGACACGGTGAAGAAGTCGACGGCCACGATCTCCTTGACGTGGTTGTCGAGAAACGTCCGCCAGGTTGGCGAGGGTGGCTTGCGGCGACGCGGCATGTATTTGGCAACCGCGGCCTGAGAGATCTCGATCCCGAGCTTGAGCAGCTCGCCATGGATGCGAGGGGCACCCCAGAGAAGATTGGCGTCGGCCATCCGGCGAATGAGGTCGCGGACGTCACGGGGGACGGCGGGTCGGCCCTCTCCTCGGCTTCGACTCTTTTTGGTAGGCACAGGAATACGCAATGTCGCGAAGAAACGGCGATGTGAACGCGAGAAGAGAGATCTGAGAACGGCCGAACGGTCACGCCACCGCAGCCTGCCACTCGCCTCTCTTCGCCTCGAGGCCAATTCGAAACGAGGGAGGCGTCTCCGCATCGACTGCCTTGAGGAGGTCGAGAGAGTACTCCCGAGCCGGCTCCCGAGAGAGGGCCATGAGCCGGAGGAGCCGGTCCGCGGTGCTGCCGATCCTTTGCGAACCGCCTTCCCACCGAGAGACGGTTTCTGCGCTGACTCCCATGTGGGCAGCGAAGTCTGTTCCCGACCAGCCAAGCCACTTCCGAAGATACCGGACTTCGACCGGCTCGAGGCGCCCGCGCCGACGAGCCACCGCCGTGGCGATGACGCGATGCAATTCCTCGATCCTGGGAATGGCGACCTCGAACTCCCCGCACTTCGGGCAGCGACTGACATCTACTCCCGCCAGAGTCACGTAGGGGAGTCCGCACGCGTCGTACTTGAAGTTCTCTCGACGCGTCTTCATGGCCGTCCCGCACACAACGCAGCGCATGGTCACTCCCTCCACGCCGTCACGACGACGAATTGTCGCTCCGACCGAAAGGCGATTACGAAGCACATGCGGGCTGTCCGGACGCGGTATCTCCACGTTCCCTCGATCAACTCGCCCGTCTCCACCCAGCCCCCACCCAGAACGTCGTCACCGTCGACCGTCGTGAGCTTGTCCTTCTTCATCTCATCGAGTGCGTGCCTCGAGTACCGGACCGTCCCCGTCCGGAGGATCTCGCGCACCAGAGACTTCGCCGCTGATGGATCGAGAGGTTCCCGCACGGCGGGAATATATCGCGAATTGAGGAAAGATCAAGAACTGATGCTTCCGTGGCGAGGCAGATGGGAGGGCGGTGCGCGTCGTAAGTGCTGTCCTGGCACGGGGTTGACGCACACCACCCCCGGTGGGAGGGAACGAATACTACGCCCGGGCCCCCCTGGCCTCCTTGATCGCGGCGCGGAACGCGCCCTCGTCCTCGTTCGCCACCGCCACGAGAACCGCCCGGGCGAGCCGGGTGGCACCACCGGGTCCGGCGACCTCGTGGAGCTTCGTGCGCTCCGCTTCGGTCATGCGAAGGGCGAACACGCAGAGCCCCACGTGCGTAGGGAACGGGTCGCCTGATTCTCAAAACCTAGGGGCCGCTGCCTGATGCTTTTCTCACAGTTAGGAAAAC
>CALMJU010000092.1 GCA_937864465.1 uncultured Acidobacteriota bacterium | reverse complement strand
AAAGGATGTTTGCGGCGTGAGGGGTGGGAGTTTGGCCGAAAGAGAAAAGGCCCCTTGCGGGGCCCCCGATGGCATTCGCCATCCACCTCCGGAAAACCGGATTGGTTAAGACATACGCGGGCCGCTTCCGAACGTCAAGAGGAATCTAGAGTGGTTACGGAGGCCTCCGAGAATCGCGCGTCCGGCGTGCCTGGGCCTACCGAGTGGTCGGTGCGTTCTTTGGCTGACGTGTGTGACGCTTGCATCGCGACACGAGATCCTAGAGACGCACCGGATGTGTCCTTCCGATACGTTGACATATCATCGGTGGATCGCGAAACAAAGAGAGTCGTCAACGCGCGGGCGCTTCTGGGACGCGAGGCGCCGAGCCGTGCGCGACAGGTAATCCGCGCTGGCGACGTCTTGGTCGCGACGACACGGCCGAACTTGAACGCTGTCGCGATCGTACCAGATGAACTTGACGGCGAGATATGCAGCACTGGGTTTTGCGTGCTTCGCCCGGTCCCCGCTGAGGTCGAGCCGGAGTTCCTACTTGCATTTGTCAGAACTCGACGATTCGTAGAGAGGCTCTCCTGCCTGGTCCGGGGGGCACTATATCCGGCCGTGACGGACAGTCAGGTCCGGGCACAGTGCATCCCATGTCCTTCACTGGAAGAACAGCGAATCGTAGTCTCATCGTTGCTGGCCGCGATGGCTGCGGTCGAGCGAGCGCGGGAGGCGGCGGAGGCGCGCGTCGGGCTCGCGCAGGAGTTGCTGCCCGCCACGCTGCAAGAGGTCTTTCGATCTCTCGCGCGGCGGGGAGTCGCAATGCGGCGACTTGGCGAGGCGCTTCGACTGCGGCAGGAGATCGTGCACCCAAGAGACAAACCGAGCGGGGATGCGATGTTCGTGGGGCTCGAACATGTGGAATCGGGAACGGGCAGACGGACAGGAGCCTTGGCGCTGGATCTCTCGCAGCTGACCGGTAGGAAAGCGCGGTTCCATAAGGGGGACATCGTCTACGGCTACCTTCGTCCGTACCTGAACAAGGTCTGGGTGGCCGAGTTCGACGGGGTCTGCTCCGTGGATCAATACGTGTACTCGGTGCATCGAGACATTGCGATACCGGGATACGTCGCCTGGTTCCTGCTGAGTGCGGAGTACCTCTCGCGGGCACCCATTTCGACGACGCCGGGCCAGCTACCTCGAATCCGGCTCGATGAGGTGGCCGGAACCCGGTTCCCGGTTCCGCCGCTGGACGAACAAGCGAAGCTGGTGTCCTCGCTTGATCGAAAGGCGGAAATTCTCACTGGTGTGAGAGACTCGGCCGAAACAGAAGCGGATGCGATCAGAAGACTCCCTTCCGCTCTCCTCCGCGAAGCCTTTGGCGAGACGCCGTAGCCCGGCGCGCCGGCGCCGGTCGTGCGGTTCGAGGCCGATGCGGGGTGCGAGGCTCAGAGGGTCAGCGTGAACTGCCCGGCGGGTCCGTTGTAGACCAGGACGCAAGACTGCAGGACGTCTCGGCCGATCAGCAGGAGCAGGCCCTGCGCCTTCAGCTCCGCGCCCACCGATCGCGGGGCGTTGACGACGATCGGAAGGCCCGCGACCTCGATGGAGATCGGGTAGACGTTGCGCTCCGTGGATGCATGCGACGCCGAGGCGACGGTCACGACGTCGATGGCGGGGAGCTGCAGTTTCTGGGCCGCCTCCTCGTCGATGCAGGTCGTCGTGGCCCCCGTGTCGATCAGCGCCAGTCCCGTGACGGGCGGCGGAAGCTGCCCTCCCTGCTGCAGCACCTGTTGAGCGACGACCTGGCCGACGCCCACCGTGACCTGGATGACCGGTCCGCGCTGCAGCAGCACGGCCTGCGACGGGAGCGCGACGCGCTGTCCGTCCGGAGTCTCGAGTCCGCCCGACAGTTGAATGTTAAGGATCGGCACGAAGAAGCCCCAACGTGAGTGCCGGGATCCTCACCTGGAGGGGAGGGACGCCGAGCTGGCGGACGAGGAAAGCCTGCAAGCCGAACTCGTGGGCGCCGGCGGCGAGCGCCTCCTCGATGGATGCGTAAGTTCCCACCAGACGCTCGTTCTTCACGACGACGAAAGCGCCCGGGTGGCCACGCTCCCACTCGGGAGCGTGGGCGGCGAAATAGGCGCGTTCCCTGTCCAACATGGGACCCTCGACGCCTCGGGAGTGGCGTCTCTTAACGTACCGGTTCCCGTCTCCCGAGGCAAGGGCCTGGGCGCGGGCACGGGGAGCCTCCCGACCGGTCGCCTGGTGCCGTGACATGACGAATCCCTCCTCCGCCGCGAGCCGAGGTGCCGGTACCCGGCCGCGAGTCCGGCGGATCGTACCGGGTTCCGGTCGGGAACACGGCGAGAATCCCCGGCCGGACCGTTCCGGATTGTCAACCGCTGGGGCGCTGTGGGGTCATTCGGGCCCTTGGATCCCCAGGGCGGCGGCGCTGGCGATGTCTTTGCCCGTGACGCGCCAGTCCGAGAACAGCGCTCTGGCGTCCGCCTCCTGTTCGTCTTCCCTGAAGTCGTAGTCGTCGAACCCCGCCCAAAGATCAACAACCCTGGCCACGCCGGAAAGGAAGGAAGGCCGAACAAAGAGGAAGTCGCTCATTGCGAAGATCATAGCGCCCTATTCACTCCCATCCAACCTGTGCTCCGCCGTCTCGACTTTCGCCTCGAACCGTCCTAACCTTGGCCGCCCGGGCGGCGTCGCATCGTCGCGCCGCCGACGGATCCGCAACGAATCCGAGAGTCCATAGGGTGCGCCGGAGATGTCCCGGTCCTCACGAAGAACACAATTCAAGCCGAACGGAAAGCGACTGTCCACGCAGCAGTCCCTGAACGGGGCCGTCAAATCGATCTGCGACATCATGCGGCGCTCGAATTGCGCCGGCGCGCTGCAATACGTGCCGGAGCTGACGTGGATCCTGTTTCTTCGGATCCTGGACGAGCGGGAGGCACGGGAGCGCGAAGCGGCGGAGGCCCTGGGAGTCGAGTTCCGGCCCTCGCTCGAGGCGCCGTACCGGTGGCGCGACTGGGCGGCGCCGGACGGCCCCAAGCGACGGGAGCTTCAAGAAGGGTCGCTCGGGGCGTTCTTCGGGTTCCTGCACGAAGGGCTGCTCCCGTATCTTCGCGGGCTCGAGGAGAAGCCCGGCGCGACGCCGCGGCAGAAAGTCATTTCCGAGATCATGTCCGGCGTGGAGCGGACGAGGATCGACACCGAGAGGAACTTCCTCGACGTCCTCGACAAGGTCCACGAGATCAGCGCGGAGGCGGTGGACCCGACCCACGTGTTCACGCTTTCCCAGATTTACGAAGGGCTTCTGCTCAAAATGGGGGAGAAGGGGAACGACGGGGGGCAGTTCTTCACGCCGCGAGAGGTGATCCGAGCGATGGTGCGGGTCGTGGACCCGAAGATGGGCGAGACGGTATATGACCCGGGCTGCGGGACCGGCGGATTCCTCGCGCAGGCGTATGAGCACATGGCGGGCCCTGGGAATTCGAGGATCGCGGCGGCCGATCAGTTGGAGACGCTCAAGCGCCGGACGTTCTTCGGCCGGGAGAAGGACAACGCCATCTACCCGATCGCGCTCGCGAACCTCGTGCTTCACGAGATCGACGAGCCTCACGTCTGGCACGGCAACACGCTGACGGGGTCCGAGATCTACGGGGGACTCTTCGAGGGCGCCCCGGCCCTCTTCGACGTCATCCTGATGAACCCGCCCTTCGGGGGGAAGGAAGGGAAGGAGGCGCAGACCCGCTTTGCGTACAAGACCGGGGCGACGCAGGTACTGTTCCTTCAGCACGTCGTGGACAGCCTGCGGACCGGAGGTCGCTGCGGGATCGTGCTCGACGAGGGGGTTCTCTTCCGCACGACGGAGACCGCGTTCGTGCAGACCAAGCGGAAGCTGCTCGACGAGTGCGACCTCTGGTGCATCGTCAGCCTGCCGCCCGGCGTCTTCACGGCCGCGGGGGCCGGAGTGAAGACGAACCTCTTGTTCTTCGACAAGACGGGGCCCACGGCGAGGACCTGGTACTACGACCTGTCGGGCGTCAAGGTCGGGAAGAGGACGCCGCTGACCCTCTCGCATTTCGAGGAGTTCTTCAGGTTGCTGCCGGAGCGCGCGGAAGGCGAGCGGAGCTGGACCGTGCCGCGCGAGGAGATCGAGAGGAGGGGCTACGACCTGAAGGCCGTGAACCCGAACGCGCGAGGGGAAGAGGACGCGCGAACCCCGGAGGAGCTTCTCGATCTCATCGAGCAGAAAGGGAAGGAGATCGCCGAGGCGCTCGCGGTGCTGAGAACCGGAAGCCCGTAGCACGGGAGCGGAGGTCAAGCGATGCAAGCGCTCGGATTCGATCGTCTCATCAGCGTCCTGATTCCGGGATTCGTGCTTGCCGCATCGGTGTGGATGGCTCTCGACCGTTTTCTGTCCGAGGGCGCTCTGAAGGACGGACTCAAGCGCCTGCCGGAAGGAGAGTGGCAGTTCGCATTCGTGGCGCTCATCGCGGCCGCGTTTTTCGGCGGTGTCTTGCGGTCGTTCATCGGGTGGGTCGAGGCGCGGCTACTCGACCGTCGGCAGGCTCGACGCATCGGGATCAGCGATGACGAGTACGAAGTCGAGTGGGACAAGTACGTGGATCATCTCGATGCGGCGAAGAACCCTTACGTCGGCGAACTTGCCCTCACCTTCTTCTTCGAGTCGCGGACCTCGGCTTCACTCTTCGCGCTGGCGGCAAGTCTCCTTGTCTGGGCCCACGAATCCTACCGCTGTGCGGCAACCCTCGCGACGCTGGCAGTGGCCCTGTTTCTGGGTTACCAGGCTGACCAGAGCCATCTGGCCTTGGCGGAATACCGGCACCGCCGTTTTGGTTCTTCAACCGGACGGATCAAGATCGAGTCGGCCCCTGCAAAGGTTCCAGAGACGGAGGCGAAGTGATTCGCGTCTGGCTGGCTCCGTCTTGAAGCCGGCGTCGTCGTTGTTCCTTTCCGGTCTCGAGGGATTCTTTCTGCCGACTGGAGCCAGGCGCTCGCCTTGGCGGCCGAAACGTAACGCTGGTAATGTCTGACCCCATGAAATACGCGATCGTTTTGCCCGACGGGGCGGCCGACGAGGCGCTTCCGCAGCTCGGGGGCCGCACCCCCCTCGAGGCGGCGCGGATCCCGAACATGGACTGGGTGGCGGAGAACGGGCGGCTCGGCCGCGCGGTGACGATCCCCGAAGGGTTCACGCCTGGGACCGACGTCGGAACCCTGTCCGTGCTCGGCTACGACCCGCACCGCTACTACTCCGGCCGCGCGCCGATCGAGGCGGCCGCGAAGGGCCTCGCGGTGCGCCCGGACCAGATGATCTTCCGGTGCAACTTCGTCACCGTCCTCGACGGGAAGATGAAGGACAACACGGCCGGGCACATCTCGCAGGAGGAGGCGGACGCGCTCGTCGCCGACCTGAACGCGGCGCTCGGCGGGGAGGGGTGCGAGTTCCACACGGGCGTCACCTACCGCAACCTGATGCTCCTCTCGGGAGCCGGGTCCCTCTCGCTCCGCTGCGCGCCCCCCCACGACATCCTCGGCCGGGAGGTCGCGGCCCACGCCCCGGAGGGGGAGGGCGCCGCGCGCGTCGCGAGGATCACGGGCGCCGCGGCGGCCCTGGTCGCGGACCACCCGGTCAACCGGCGCCGCAGGGAGCGGGGGAAGGATCCGGTGACCGGGATCTGGCTGTGGGGCCAGGGCCGTCCCGTCCCGTTCGAGAGCCTCGCCTCCCGCTACGGCCCCTCGGGCGCCGTGATCACGGGAGTGGACATCCTGCGGGGCATGGCGCGCCTGATGGGGATGCGTCTCCTCGAGGTCCCGGGGGCGACCGGCTACATCGACACGAACTACGCGGAAAAGGGGGAGGCCGCGGTCCGGGCCCTCGAGGAGCTCGACCTCGTCGTGGTCCACGTCGAGGCGGCCGACGAGGCGGCCCACATGGGGAGTGCCGAGGAGAAGATCCGCGCGCTCGAGAGGATCGACGAGGCGATCGTCGGACCGCTGCTCGACAAGCTCCGTGGATTCCCCGCCTGGCGGATTCTCGTCGCCGCGGACCACCCGACCCCCTGCACGACGCGCGGGCACTCGGCCGAGCCCCCTCCCTTCGCCTTTGCCGGGAGCGGCGTCGCGCGGGGCGGCGGCGCCCGCTTCACCGAGGCCGAGGCGGCCCGCACCGGCTTCCGGGTGGACCCGGGCTGGGCCCTCATGGAGAGCTTCGTCCGGGGATGACGGGAGCGCGGGCGGGCCGGCACGGATCGCCCGCCCGGCGTCCTACTTCCGCTTCACGCCCGCGAGCGCCTGATCCAGGTCCGCGATCACGTCGTCGGGATGCTCGGCGCCGACGCACAGGCGCACGAGGTTCGGCGGGATCCCGGCCAGCTTCCGCCCCTCCTCGCCCTGCTGCTGGTGCGTGGAGATCGCCGGGATCGTGGCGACGCTCTTGATGCGGCCGAGGTCGGTCGCCCTCCAGATCCGCTGCAGCCCGTCGAAGAACTTGCGCGCGTGCTCCGCCCCGCCCCGGACGCAGAACGACATCAGGTGGCCGTAGCGGTTGACCGGCTTCCGGTACAGCTCGTCGTGCTCGGCGTCCACGAGCCACATGTACCGGCTCGCGAGATCGTGGAGCGGGTGGTTCGGAAGCCCGAGGTACTCGACGCTCTCGACCATCGGGTGGCGCTGCAGGAACTCCGCGACGGCCATCGTGCTGCGGCTCATGAGATCCATCTTCGAGCGCAGCGTCCGCATGTCGTTCAGCGTGAGGATCGCCTGCATCGGGTGCAGGTTCGGGCCGTAGTCGCGGTTCGGAAGGTACTTGATGTAGAGGGCGAAGTCCTTCTTGAGATCCTCGTTCGGGATGGAGGTCGCGAGCCCCTTCCTCGCGATGACGGCGCCGCAGATCCCGAACCCGCTCGACGTGAGGGTCTTCGTCGCGGACTGCACGACGATGTCCGCGCCGTGCTGGATCGGGCGGAGCAGTGCGGGGGTCGCGACCGTCGAGTCCACGATGAGCGGCAGGTTGCGGGAGTGGGCGAGATCGGCCACCGCCCGGATGTCGAAGAATCCCTGCTGGGGGTTGCTCGGCAGCTCGCCGTACAGGAAGCGCGTGTTCTCGTCGATCTTCGACGCCCACTCGTCGACGGACGTCGGGTCCTGGATCCACCGGCACTCGACGTCCCGCTCCTGGGCGAGCCTCACGTTGAACTGCTGGAACGTTCCTCCGTAGCACTGGGCCGTCGCGAGGAAGTTGCGCCGCTCGCCCGGGTCGTGGCGGATGTGCATCAGGAACGGCTGGACCGCCGTCATGATCGCCGCCATTCCCGAGGAGGTGGAGCAGGCCGACGTCTCGCCGTCGAAGCCGTATCCCTCGAGGAGGGCGAGCGTCCACTCGTAGTAGTAGGTCGACGGGTTGGCGATCCTCGAATAGCACCAGGTCGGGATCAGGTAGGCGAGCGCCGCGGCCATCTCGTCGGAATCGCGATAGGCCTGCGACGCGCTCAGGAACACCGGCTCGATGATCGCGCCCTGGTAGTCCTCGATGGCTTCCTCCACCGAGTAGAGGCCGTGCACCGCGATCGTGTCGAACCGCCACTTCTTCACGACGTCGCGGATGTACCGGGATCTCCGGGCCAGGTACTCGTCGTTCTTCTCGATGTATCGCCGCATCCCGGGCGTGATCGGAACGTCTCCGCCGTACATGACCGACCTCCCGCGCCGAAGCGCGCATGGCAACCGTGCTCTCTGGAATGGAACCATACACCATTCGAGAAACGGCGGACAGCGCGCCGAACGCCCGCAGGACGCGGGTTTCCGGAGCGATCCGGTCCGCAATCGGGGATGCGCTATCATGCGAAGGGGAGACCCGCTCATGCCTTCCGAGACGGTCCGCTACTACAGCACGAACCGGAGAGTCCCGCGGGCCACGCTGCGCGAGGCGCTCCTCCAGGGGCAGGCCGCGGACCGCGGCCTGTTCATGCCCGAGACGTATCCCGAGATGCTTCCGAAGCAGATCGAGGCCCTCGCGGAGCGGAGCTATCCCGAGATCGCCCACTTCGTCCTCGAGCGCTTCACGAGGGGATCGATCGACGAGGGGCGCCTGCGAGAGCTCTGCGAGGACGCCTACGGCTTCGAGGTCCCGATCGAGCCGGTCGCGGGGCGCGCGCACGTCCTGCGCCTCGACCGAGGCCCGACGGCATCCTTCAAGGACTTCGCGGCCCGGATGATGGCCCGGTGGATGGGCGTCTTCATGGAGGACGATTCTTCGGAGCTCGTCATCCTCACCGCGACGTCGGGCGACACCGGCAGCGCGGTCGCCCACGCCTACCACGGCGTCGAGCGTGTGCGCGTCGTGGTCCTCTTCCCGATCGACGAGGTGAGCGCCCGGCAGCGGAAGCAGATGACGACCCTCGGCGGCAACGTCACGACGATCGCCGTCGACGGGAAGTTCGACGACTGCCAGGCGATGGTCAAGCGGGCGTTCGCGGACCCCGATCTCTCGGCGATCCGTCTCTCCTCGGCCAACTCGATCAACATCGGCCGGCTGCTCCCGCAGGCGGTGTACTACGTCTACGCCTACGCGAGGCTCGCGAAGGCGGCCGAGATGGAGCCGATCGTCTTCTCGGTCCCCTCCGGGAACTTCGGCGACATGATGGGCGCCGTGATCGCGGGGAGGCTCGGCGTTCCGATCGAGCGGCTGGTCGTCGCGACGAACTCGAACGACGAGGTGCCGCGGTTCGTGGAGACCGGCGTCTACGAGAAGATCGTCCCGAGCCGCGTCTGCATCTCGAACGCGATGAACGTCGGGCACCCGTCGAACTTGGCCCGCCTCGTGGACGTCTACGGGGGGTTCATGGACGAGACCGGCAGGATCCTCGAGATGCCGGACCTCGCGAGGCTCCGGCGCGACATCTTCGCCGTCGGCGTCACCGACGAGGAGACCCGGGAGACGATCCGAGAGGCGTGGAGGCTGCACCGGCTGCTCCTCGAGCCGCACGGGGCCGTCGGCTGGGCCGGGCTCCGCCGGTTCCTGGAGGGGCGTGGGCCGGGGCCGGAGCCGCTGTCGGTGTCGGTCGAGACGGCCCACCCCGCGAAGTTCCCGGAGGAGATCCAGGCCCTGATCGGCTTGGACCCCGAAGTCCCGCCAAGCCTCCGCGGGCTCGAGGGGAAGCCGGAGCGGTTCGCCCGGATGACCACCGAGTACGAGCCGTTCCGGGATCTGCTCCGCGACACCTTCGCCCGGAGCTGACGCGGGCTCCGCTCTGCGTCAAGGCGAGACGCGGCGGCGCACGCCGGCCAGCGCGCGCTCGAGGCGTCGCCGGTCCGGCAGGAGCTCCGCGAAGCCGCTCGATGCGATCGCCGCGATCCCCTGCTCCAGAGTCGCCGCCGCTCGCTCCCGCTCCTCCCGGCCTTCGAGGATCCGCGCCATCTCCAGGTAGGGCCTCGGGTAGAAGGGGTCGGCGGCCACGCAGCGCTCCCAGGCTTCCATCTCGGCCCGCGTGTCGCCCCGGGCGCGGGCGGCCTCCGCGCGGACCGTCAGCGGGAAGACCTCGTAGCGCCGGAACCGAGGATCGGCGGCGAGCACGGCGAGCGCCTTTCCCGCGAGGGCGTCCGCCTCGCCGGCCGCGCCGCGGCGGAGGGCGAGCTCGCCGAGCTCCGTGTAGGTGTGCGTGAGGAGCGAGACCTCCATCCCGCGCGCGCTTCCGGGGGCCGCCTCCATGATCCGCGCGACCTCGCGCAGCCATTCCTCCCTGGCCGGGGAGTCCGCCTCGGCCATCGCCTCGGCGAAACGGGCGCGAGGGTTGCTCGTTCGCCTGAGGTCGCTCGCGTTGAGCGCGGCGTCGTCGCGCCAGTTCCGGATCTCCGCGAGCGAGATTCCCGTCCAGGCGAGGGCGGGGATCAGGACGGCGAGGGCGTGGAACGTCCGGCGGAAGGCCGGGGGGACCCGCGACGCGGCGGCCAGCGCGGCCCCGCCCAGCAGGACCCCCCACGCGAGGGACGGCAGGTAGAGGAGCCGGAACGCCCCGACCGTTCCGATCCGGACGAGGAGGTTCGAGGTCGGCAGGAGCGCGATCCAGAAGAAGAACACCCAGAAAGCCCAGCGCCGTGCCCCGCGCCTCCACGCGACGGCCGCGGCTGCGAGCGAGATGCAGAGGAGCGCGAGCCCCGCGGCCGCGGCGAGGGAGGGGATCCCGGACTCCACCGGGACCTCGCATCGCGAGGAGAACCCGATCGGGTAGGAGTGGAGGATCGCGCCGCGCCCGACGTAATACGCGGCCCAGACCTTCGCCGACGTGAGGAGGCGGGTCCAGAGCCCCTCCCCGGGGACGAAGAACACCTCCGTCCCCGGCGTAACCGCGAGCCCCACGACCGAGGCGCGGAGCGCGAGCCAGGCGGCCGCCGCGACGAGGAGCGCCACGACGGCCGGCGCGCGCCGGTCCGCCCGGGAGCCTTCCTTTCCGGGGAAAGCCGAGCAGGCGAGCGGGATCAGGACGACGGCCGCGATCGCGCTCTCCTTCGAGAGGAGGGCGAGGAAGAAGGCGCCGGAGGCGGCCGCGGCCCAGGAGACCGCCGCCCCTCCCGAGCGCGCCTCTCGCGCCCGGACGGCGAAGAGCCAGGCCGCGAGGACGCCCAGCGCCGCGAGGATCTCCTCCCGGTGCTTCACGTTCGCGACCGTCTCGACGTGGACCGGGTGGAGCAGGAAGAAGGTCGCGGCGAGCGCGGGGACCGGGGGGGGGAACCCGAGGCGCCTCAGGAGCGCGAGGACGAGCGCCGCCGCCGCCGCGTGCAGGAGCACGTTCGCGGCGTGGTACGACCAGGGTCTCTCGCCCGAGACGAGACGGTTCCACGCGAAGGTGATCTTGGGGAGGGGCCGGTAGAGGAAGTCCTCGACGCCCAGCTCCTCCTCCGCGGTCGAGCCGGCGCGCAGCGGCGATCCGAGCATCGCCTTCCAGTCGTTCCGCTCGACCTGGGAGTTCCGGTACGCGATCCCCGGGTCGTCGAGCGTGAACTGGAAGGGGACCGTAGAGCCCCAGAGCCAGGCGCCGAGGAGGAGCACGGCGGCGACGACGCCGCGCGGGAGGCGCGCATCCTCCTCCGGAAGCCCGGATTCCTGCGCTCGCGCCGCGCGGCCCGCCTTCGTCTTCGCCACCCCCACAGCATGGCACGGATCGCGCCGCGAAGGAGCCCGGGCGGCGAAGCCCGCTTCTGCACTATCCTGGGAGCCCCGGAGGCCCGAATGCACGGCTGGAGTCGGTCGGTCGCCCCTCCCGCTCGGTCGCGCGCGCTTCCGGAGCGCGGCGCGGGAATCCTCCTCCATCCGACGTCGCTTCCGGGCCGCTTCGGCGTCGGGGACCTGGGGCCCGCCGCGGACGCCTTCCTCACATGGGCGGCCGACGCGGGGCAGTCGGTCTGGCAGATGCTCCCCGTCGGGCCGACGGGACCGTCGCACTCTCCCTACGTCGGACTCTCGGTCTTCGCCGGCAACCCGCTGCTCGTCTCGCCGGAGCGGCTCGTCGAGGACGGCCTGCTCCGGGGAAGCGCGGTCGCGAGACCGCCCGCCTTCCGCCCGGATCACGCGGAGTTCGACCGCGCCGCCGCGTGGAAGGATGCCGTGCTCCGCGCGTCCTGGGACCGGTTCCGGACGCACGGGGGCCCGGCGCTCCGGGAGGCTTTCCAGGCCTTCCGGGCCGCGCCCGAGCAGGCGGCGTGGCTCGACGACTTCACGCTCTTCATGGCGCTCCGGCTCCACTACGCCGGCCGGAGCTGGAGCTCCTGGGAGCAGGGGATCCGGCGAAGGGAGCCGGAGGCGCTCCGCCGCGCGCGTCGCGCCCTCGCGGGCGAGGTCGCGTACCAAACGTACCTCCAATTCCTCTTCGACCGGCAGTGGCGCGGGATGAAGGGGGAAGCGGAGCGGCTCGGGATCCGCCTCTTCGGCGATCTCCCGATCTACGTCGCCCACGACAGCGCGGACGTGTGGGTGCGTCAGGACCTGTTCGCGCTGGATGCGGAGGGCCGGGCGACCGCGGTCGCGGGGGTCCCTCCGGACTACTTCAGCGCGACGGGGCAGCGATGGGGGAACCCGCTCTACCGCTGGGACCGCCTGGAGGCGGAGGGGTACGCCTGGTGGATCGAGAGGGTCCGCGCCAACCTCGGGCGCTGCGATCTCCTGCGTGTCGATCATTTCCGCGGCTTCGCCGGGTACTGGGAGATCCCGGGGCGCGCCGAGACCGCGATCGAGGGGCGCTGGGTCGACGGGCCGGGCGTTCGGCTCTTCGACGCCCTGAGGACCGCGCTCGGCGACCTCCCGCTCGTGGCGGAGGACCTCGGCCACATCACGCCGGACGTCCGCGAGCTTCGCAAGACGCTCGGGATCCCCGGGATGCGGGTGCTCCAGTTCGCCTTCGACGGGAGCCCGAACAACCCGCACCTCCCGCGGCGGCACGAGCCGGACTGCGCCGTCTACACGGGGACCCACGACAACGACACCGTGCGCGGCTGGTTCGACGGGCTCGACGACGGGACGAGACGTCGCGCGCTGGAGGAGACGGGCGGGGCGCCCGAGACGATCGCGTGGGACATGATCCGCGCCGCCTACCGGTCGGTCGGCTTCCTGGCCGTCGTGCCGCTGCAGGACGTGCTCGGCCTGGGCGGAGAGGCCCGCTTCAACGTTCCCGGAGTGGCCGAGGGGAACTGGACGTGGCGGGCGGACGCCGGCGCCCTCGGCCCGGAGGGCGCCTCGAGGCTCGCTTCCCTCGTGCGGGAGGCCGCGCGCGGCCGGTCCCCCGCCGATTCGCCGTCCTGACCGAGCTCGGGGCCTCGAACCCTCGCAGGAAGGCCGCGCGGCGAGCGCTCCGCCGGGTGCCGGGTCTCGCCGGATCTCGGACTCAGGGTCGGCGCAGGCGCTCGAGCACTTCGGCGAGGCCGCCCCACGTGCCCGGGTCGAGCGCGAGGAGGCTCGCCAGGTAGACCTCGACGTGATCCGGCGGGTGCGCGTCGAGCAGCCGCTCGCAGGCCGCGGCCAGGGCGGCCGGCGGCGGCGGCGCCACGCGGGCCGCGTCCCGGATCTTCCCGTCGTCGTGCTCGATCCCGAGGGAGTCGAGGAAGGCGGCGAGCATCGGCCGCCGCTTCCCGAGGTGGAGCGCGAGCAGGAGAGCCGCCGCGAGCGACTCGTCGAGCGCGTGCATGCGAGAGACCTGGGCGATCCGTCGCTCGACCGGCCACCGGCGGACCGCGATCTCGCGGGAGCGCAGCGCCGCCGCGACCGCCGCGTCGGCGAGGCGCCGCGACGCGGGGTCCCTTCCTTGGGGCGCGTACAGCTCCCGCGCCGCCTCGAGGCGCGCGTCGGGGGGCAGCGACGACCACACCCGCGCGGCCGTGAGGCCGTCGGGCTCGAAGGTCTCCGGGAATCCGCGCGACACCCCGCCCCCCCTGGTGAGGAGCGCCGAGTCTACACCTCCCGCCGCCGCCCCGGGTCGGCCCTCCCTGGCCCGCCGAATCCCGTTGTGCGCCGCCCCGGATCGGAGTAGAGTTCCCCCAGAAGACGGAAAGCCCCTCAGCGTGGCGGAGGGCGGGCATGGAAGGACAAGAACCCATCGACGAGCGTGTCCGGGCGGAGATCTCGGTGCTGGAGAAGTTCGGCCTGCGCTGGGCCGTCCTGGCGGCTTGGTGCGAGGAGCTCGCACACCGCGGTCTGGCGTTGGATCTGCGGAAGCAGCTCGAGGATTCCCGTCTGAAGCTGGCTTCCGGCGTCTTCTCGTCCTGCGAGATCGGCTGCGACCTGGGACGCATCGAGGCCATGCTGACCGCGGCAGACGCCTCCTCGACGCCGGACTCCACGGCCTACTGGCTCGACCTGCTCGGCCAGGCCATGGCGGAGGGCGGGAGCGTGGATGCGCTCCTGCAGAACGCAGCCGTGAGGTTCCAGTACCTGCACTGCGGTTTCGTGTCCTGCAAGTGCGACTCGTGAGAGCGGGGGCGGGCGCCCGCTCCGGGGGGACGTTTCCCGCGGCTGCGTCCGGAGAGGTCGTGTGACGCCGCCGGCGCTGATCGTCACCGGGGCGTCGGGGTTCCTCGGGCGCCACCTCCTGGACGGCCTGAAGGGCGAGTACCGGATCTTCGGCATCGCCCGCCGCTCGCAGCGCGAGTGCGGCGCTCCGCTCCATCCCAACGTCGCGTGGCTGCGGGTCGATGTCGCGGACCGGGATGGGCTCTCGCGGGCGTTCCGCGAGATCCTCTCGGCGGGCGGCGCGCGGGCCCTGATCCACCTCGCAGCCTTCCGCGACGATCGCCGGAGGGACCACCCGGAGTACCGGAGGACCAACGTCGAGGGTACCCGCAACGTGCTCGAGCTCGCGAGGGGGCTTGGCCTCGAGCGCCTCGTGTTCGCCAGCGCGGTCGAGGCGTGCGGCTTTCCGAGGAAGGAAGGGGCGATCCGAGAGACCACGCCCGCGGACGGCGAGGACATCTTCGCGTGGAGCAAGCGCCAGGGCGAGGACCTGGTGCGGTCCCACCGGGACCTGATCCCCTGCTGCATCGTCCGCCTCGGGGCGGTCTTCAGCGACTGGTGCGAGCACCCGCCGCTGCACGCGCTCCTCAGGACCTGGCTCGGACGCTCCTGGAGAGCCAGGGTCCTGGCGGGGCGAGGCCGGACAGCGATCCCCTACATCCACGTCGTCGACGTCGTCGGCTTCTTCCGGCGGCTGCTGTCGGGCGATGCGGCCCTCGATCCGGCCGAGGTCCTCCTTGCCAGCACCGAGGGGTGCACCGCGCATCTCGAGCTGCAGCGGCTGGCGACGGAGCACTTCTTCGGAGCCCCGCGGAGGCCGCTCTTCCTCCCGGCCGGTCTCTACGGCGCCGACCTCCTCCTGCGGAACGGGGTCGGGAGGCTCGTCGGATCCCGTCCGCTCGAGCGGTCGTGGACGCGGCGGCGGGTCGACGCGCAGCTGGTCGTGGACAACTCCCGGACGGTGGAGCGGCTGGGATGGGCGCCGACCCCGCGCCACCGGATCGAGCGTCGGATGCCGTTCATGATCGAGCGGCTCAAGAGCGAGCCGATCGAGTGGCGCGCGCGCAACGAGGCCGCGATGCGGCGCGCGCCGCTTCGCCCGGACCTGCGGATCTACCGGGCGCTCCTGTCCGTCGAGGAGTCCGCGATCGCCGCCATGGTCGAGTGGGTCCGCTCCGGCGGCGACGATCTCCGGAGCTTTCGGGCGATGGAGCCGGAGGAGCTGTGCTGGTTCGTCCGGCTCGTCTACCGCCTGCTCCTCTCCTCGGTCCACGGCAGCGACAGGATGCTGATCCTGAGCTACCTGGAGGTGACGGCGTTCAGCCGGTTCCGGGCCGGGGCCACCGCGGCCGAGATTCGCCTCTTCCTCGACCGGCTGAACCAAACGGTCCTCGACACGGTGGCGTCCGCGGGCGGGCTCGAGGATCTCGGACAGCAGCTGCACGACTGCGTCACGGTGCCGATAGGGTTCGGAAAGGACGAGGTGGAGGAGCAGTACGATCGATTCCTCCAGGGGCCCGCCGCGCCGGCGGAGCGACGTCCGTCCGGCGAGGCCCTCAGGCCGACGCCTTCCCCCCGCGAGCTCCTCGAGGAGACGATCTGGAGCTGCCTGGTCCGGAGGAAGTAGCGACCGGCGCCGCCGGGGGGTCGCGAAGGAGGCGCGGTGAGAAGGCTGAGCACGAGAACGCGCCTGCTCCTCGCGTTCGTTCTCGTCATCGGGATCGTGGCGACGGTGACGACCTGGGCGGGCCTGTCCTTCCTCGGGCGGTCCGCCGTCCGCGGCGCGATGCTCCACGTGGAGGCCGACCTGGAGTCGGCCAGGTCCGCCTACGAGGCGGAGCGGGACCAGATCCGGGTCTTCGTCGGGCTCGCGGCCCAGAGCGATTCGATCGTCGGCGCCTTTCGCGCGCCGGGCCGGCCCGACGCCGTCACGCGCGAGCTGGAGCGCCGCCGGAAGAGGTCCGGGCTCGATTTCCTCACGCTCGTGGATGCCTCGGGCATCGTGACGGCGCGGTCCCGGCCGCCTTACGTGGCGGGGGACAGGCCGTGGGCCGATCCACTCCTCGCCCGCGCCCTGGCGGGCGAGGCCGCGAGCGGCACCGTCGTCGTGCCGGGAGCCGCGCTGGAGATCGAGGGGGAAGATCTCGCCGAGCGGGCGTTCGTTCCCGTCGTATTCACGGAGAGGGCAGGCCCGACGGCGAGACTTGCCGAGGACCGGGGTCTCGTTCTCGAGGCCGCCTTGCCGGTCCTCGATCCGTCCGGCCGCGTCGCGGGCGCCCTCGTCGGCGGAATCCTCCTGAACCGGAGGTTCGAGTTCGTGGACAGGATCCGCGACGTCGTCTTCGGGAACAAGACGTACGAGGGGAAGCCCGTGGGGACGGTCACCCTGTTTCTCGCCGACGTCCGGGTCGCCACCAACGTCGTGCTCGACTCCGGGGCCCGCGCGATTGGAACGAGGGTCTCGGAGGAGGTCGCGGCGGCCGTTCTCGGGCGGGGGGGGCGCTTCGCGGACCGCGCGTTCGTGGTCAACGACTGGTACCTCTCGGCGTACGAGCCGATCCGGGACCCGGAGGGTCGTGTCGTCGGGATCCTCTACGTGGGGCTCCTCGAGAAGAAGTACACGGAGGTCCTCGCCGCCCGTTTCGTCGGGATCAGCTTCGGGTCGCTGCTCGTGTCCGTCGCCCTTGCCGTGTACCTGTCGATCAGCTTCCGCCGGCCGATCCGCCGGCTCGTCGATGCGACGCGGGAGCTGTCGAGCGGCAATCTGGCGGCCCGGGTCCCCGCGGGACGGGGGAGCCGGGAGGCCGTGGAGCTCGGCGAGGCGTTCAACTCGATGGCCGAGGCCCTCGAGAGCCGGACGAGCCAGCTGCGGAGCACCTCCGAGTCGCTGAAGAGGGCCGCCAACGAGGCCGAGGAGAGGAACCGCGCCTATCTCGAGATGCTCGGGTTCGTCACGCACGAGCTGAAGTCCCCGCTCGCGTCGATCGTCTTCGCCATCGCCGCCCTCCGCGACCGCCTCCTGGGCCCCCTGAACGAGGCGCAGGAGGCGCTGCTCAAGGCCGCGTCCAACAGCGCCGACTACCTGCAGAACACGATCGCGAACTACCTGAACCTCAGCCGGATCGAGGAAGGGGAGCTGAAGCTGCGCTGGTCCGCCACGACGTTCCGTGGGCAGGTGATCGCGCCGCTCCTCGACCGGCTCTCCGAGTTGGCCGCGGACCGCGGGATGCGGATCGAGTGCGATGTCCCGGAGGACCTCGCCGGAGCCTGCGATCCGAGCCTCGTCACGTCCGTGTTCCAGAACCTCCTGACCAACGCGGTGAAGTACGGGCGGGAGGGGGGCCGGATCGAGATCGGCCACGACGCCGACGCTCCAGACGGCTTCGTGCGGTTTTACGTCCGGAACGAGGGGGAGGGCTTCCCGGCGGGGGAGGGCGAGAAGCTCTTCCACAAGTTCTCCCGCCTCACCCAGGGCGGCGGGGAGACGAAGTCCGGCACGGGGCTGGGCCTTTTCGTGTCTCGGGTGATCGTCGAGAAGCACGGGGGGACGATCGTCGCCGAGTCGGAGCCCGGGCGCTGGGCGAAGTTTGCCTTCACCCTGCCCGTGAATCTTCCTCCGGGGGAGCCTCCGGCCTGACCCGGGCCTCGCCGTCCCCCGCCGCCTCCGCCAGGATCGCCTCGATCTTCGCCAGGATGTCGGCGGGCTTGACCGGCTTCTCCACGAAGGCGTCGACGGGCAGGAGCGCGGTGCCGATCCGGTCGCTGAAGTCGAGGTGCGTCTTCGCCGTCACGCTCGTCAGCATGACGATCGGAACGCGGGAGTACTTGGCGTAAGGCGAGCGCAGGCCGCTCGCCCGCAGCTCGCGGAGCACCCGGAATCCCGCGACGAAGTCCTCCATGATCACGTCCAGGATGATCAGGTCGGGCTCGACCTCGGGGATCTTCCGGAGGCCCTCCGCGGCGGAGTGCGCCGCGTGGAACTCGTAGCCCCGCGCGGTGCAGACGAGCCGGAAGACGTCGACGAGGTTGACGTCGTCGTCGATCATCAGCAGCTTCTTCTTCCCGCCCGAAGGGCTCATGCGGAACCCTCGCGGAAGGCCTCCGCCGGCTCCGGCCGCGACCCGATCCTTCCGCGGACGGGGCCGGCGCCCGGGGCACCCGGCCCCCCCGTCGGCTATCCTACCCGAACGGGGCCTCGGAAGCGTCGAGGAGGCGGAGCGTGGGAGAGAGGGCGATCGAGCCGCCGGTGGAGATCGGGCGCCCCCGGCGAGCGCGGCTCATCTGCCGGGGAGCCGTCCAGGGGGTCGGGTTCCGTCCGACCGTCCACCGCCTTGCCCTCTCCCTCGGGCTCGCCGGTTTCGTGCGGAACGGCCCCGAGGGGGCCGTCGTGGAGATCGAGGGGACGCTGGCCGGCGTCGCCGGCTTCCTCGACCGGTTCCGCGGCGCGATGCCGCCCCTGGCGAGGCTCGACGCGGTCGAGACCGAGGAGCTGGCTCCTCGGGGCGAGACGGCGTTCTCGGTGGTCGAGTCCGAGCTGGGACCGCGCGCGGGAGCGCTCGTTCCTCCCGACGCGGCCCTGTGCGCAGACTGCCGCAGGGAGATGGAGGACCCGCGCGACCGCCGGTCGCGCTACCCGTTCATCACTTGCACGAACTGCGGGCCTCGCTTCTCGCTCTGCCGGTCGCTCCCCTACGATCGCGAGAGGACCTCGATGGCCTGCTTCCCGCTCTGCGCCGGCTGCTCCCGGGAGTACCGGGATCCGTCGGACCGGCGCTTCCACGCGGAGCCGGTCTGCTGCCCCGACTGCGGCCCCCGCCTGAGGTTCCGGGACGGGACGGGGACGGTCGAGGGGATCCGGGAGGCGGCGGAGGCGGCCCGCGCGTCCCTCGCCCGCGGGGCGATCGTGGCCGTCAAGGGGCTCGGGGGGTTCCAGCTGGCCTGCCGCGCGGACCGTCCCTCCCCCGTGGCGGCCCTCCGGGAGCGCAAGCGCCGGCCGACGAAGCCGTTCGCCGTGATGGTCCGCGATCTCGAGACGGCGCACCGGGTCGTGCGCCTCGGACCCGAGGACGTCGAGGTCCTGTCGTCCCCGCGCTCGCCGATCGTGCTCGCCCCGAGGAGGGACGGCGCTCCCGTGGATCCGGGCGTCGCGCCGGGGCTCGAGGATCTCGGCGTCATGCTCCCGACCACGCCCCTCCACGTCGAGCTCTTCAGGACCGGGGCGTACGCCGCGCTCGTCATGACGAGCGGCAACGCGGGAGACGAGCCGATCTGCAAGGGAAACCGCGAGGCGGCCGCGCGGCTCGGGCCGCTGGCGGACGCCTTCCTGGAGCACGACCGCGACGTGGTCCGCCGCGTGGACGACTCCGTGGTCCGGTCGGCCCCCGGAGGGCCGGTCGCCGTGCGCCGGTCGCGCGGGTGGGTTCCCGAGCCCGTGGCGCTCCCCGTCGAGGCCGCTCCCCCGATCCTCGCGGTCGGAGGCCATCTCCAGGCGACCGCATGCCTGGCGGTCGGATCGCAGGCCTTCCTCTCCCAGCACGTCGGGGACCTGGACTCGGAGCCGTCGCGCGGATTCCTCGTCGAGGTCGCCCTCGGGCTCGAGGAGTTCCTCGACGTCTCGGCCGGGATCGTCGTGTGCGACCTCCACCCCGATTACCCGAGCGCCTGGATCGCCCGCGACCTCGCCAGGAGCCGCGGCGCCCGCCTCCTCTCCGTGCAGCACCATCTCGCGCACGCCGCGGCCGTGCTCGGCGAGCACGGGGCATTCCCGGATCCGGGGGAGGCTGCGGCCGCGATCGTGCTCGACGGCACCGGCTTCGGGCCCGACGGGACGGCGTGGGGCGGGGAGTGGCTCCTCGTCGGCGGCGATCTCGCGTGGAGCCGGGCGGCTCACCTGGCGCCGATCCCGCTCGTCGGAGGCGAGCGGGCGGTGCGCGAGCCCTGGAGGGTCCTCGCCGCCGCGCTCGCGGCCGAGGGAGCGGAGCGCCTCCTGCCGCGCCTCCCCGTCGCGTCGATCGTCGGGACCGAACGGCTGGGCCGCGCGGCCTCCCTGGCGTCCCGCGGATCGTGGCCCCTGGCGTCCGGCGCCGGCCGGATCTTCGAGGCCGCGGGAAGCCTTCTCGGCCTCGCCGTGGAGAACGGCTGGGAGGGGGAGGCGGCGGTCCGTCTCGAGGCGCTCGCGGCCCGGCACGACGACGTCCCGTCCTGGGAGGAGGTCGCGCTCGGGGAGGCGGCGGGAAGGGCGATCGTGCCCGGGCCGGCGCTCCTGGCCGCGGCGGCCCGGCGGACGGCGGACGGGGAGTCCCCGGCCGCCGTCGCGAGGGGGTTCCATGCTACGTTCGTCCGCCTGGCGGTCGAGGCGACCCTCCGGATCGCGCCACGCGGGACGAAGGCGGTCGCGCTCGGAGGCGGGTGCCTGGTGAACCGGATCCTGCGCGGCGGCATCGCCTCCGGACTCCGGGAGGCCGGCCTCGCGCCGCTGGCCGCGCGGGAGGTCCCGCCCGGAGACGGAGGTCTGTCATACGGGCAGGCCGTCCTCGCGGCGCTCGCGGTCGCCCGGGGCGCGGAGCCGGTTCTGAAGGGAGAGATCTGATGTGCCTCGCGGTTCCGATGGAGCTCGTCGCGCGGCGGGAGCTCGAGGGGGAGGTGGAGCGGAACGGAGTGCGGCGCAAGGTGTCCCTCGCGCTCCTGCCGGAGGCGGAGATCGGCCAGCACCTGCTGATCCACGCCGGCTACGCGATCGGCGCCGTGGATGCGGAGGAGGCGCGGGAGACGATCGCGCTCCTCGAGGAGCTGGCGCGGGCCTCGGAGGAGGGGCGGTGAGAGGGGAGGGGATGCTCTTCGACCCTCGCGCCGTAGCGGCGCTCGCGCGACGGATTCGGGCCGCCGCGTCGGCGCTCGGCCGGAGGGTCGTGCTGATGGAGGTGTGCGGCACGCACACGCACGCGATCGCGGCGGCGGGGCTTCGGCGTCTCCTCCCGCCGCAGGTCCGGCTCGTCTCCGGCCCCGGCTGCCCCGTGTGCGTCACGCCGGTCGATTACCTCGACCGCGCGGAGGCTCTCGCGGCGCTTCCGGGCACGATCGTCTGCACGTTCGGCGACCTGATGCGCGTCCCCTCGAGCCGGGGGAGCCTCGAGCGCTCCCGCGCGGCGGGCGCCGGCGTGCGCGTCGTCTACTCGCCGCGCGACGCTCTCGACGTCGCGCGGGCGGAGCCCGCGAGCCGCGTCGTGTTCCTCTCGGTGGGGTTCGAGACCACGGCCCCGACGATCGCCGCGGCCCTCGCGGAGTCCGAGGATTCCGGGATCCCCAACTTCCGGATCCTTCCCGGGAACAAGACCGTCCCGCCTCCGCTGCGCGCTCTGGCGTCCGATCCCGGCGTGCTCCTGGACGGCGTGCTCCTGCCGGGGCACGTCTCGGTCGTGACCGGCTCGCGCGCGTTCTCGTTCCTGGCGGAGGAGCTCGGCGTTCCCGCGGCCGTCGTCGGGTTCACGCCGGCGGACGTGCTTCGGGGGGTCCTGGAGCTGGTCGAGCAGCTCCGCGACGGGCGCGCCGAGGTCGCGAACCTCTACGGGCGCGTCGTGCGCGAGGAGGGGAACCCCCGCGCGAGGACCGTTCTCGACCGCTTCTTCGAGCCGGCGGACGCGGTGTGGCGGGGTCTCGGGGCGATCGGCTCGTCCGGCCTCGCCCTTCGCCCGGAATGGGCCCACCGCGACGCCTCCCGCATCGAGGTGGCCGTGCCCGAGCCGGTCGAGCCCTCGGGATGCCGTTGCGGCGACGTGCTCCGGGGCTCGATCGAGCCGCCGGAGTGCTCGCTCTTCGCGTCGGCTTGCACCCCGGACACGCCGGTGGGAGCGTGCATGGTGTCCGGAGAAGGGACCTGCGCGGCGTGGTACCGTCACGAGCGCCGGACCGCGAAGGAGCGCCCTTGAGCGATTCGGCCAAGATTCTCCTGGCGCACGGCTCCGGCGGGAGAAGGACCCGCGATCTGGTGCGCGACACGTTCCTTCCCGCGTTCGCGAACCCCTTCCTCGAGACGCTCTCGGACTCGGCGGTGCTTCCGGAGCCGCCCGCCGGGCGCCTCGCGCTGACCACGGACGGGTTCGTCGTGGACCCTCCCGTCTTCCCGGGAGGGAACCTGGGATCACTGTCGGTCTGCGGGACGGTCAACGATCTCGCGGTCGCGGGTGCGCGGCCGCTGTGGCTCAGCTTCGCCGTGATTCTCGAGGAGGGTTGCCCGATCGACCTCCTCGAGACGCTCGTCGCGGGCGCAGCCGCCGCCGCGGAGGAGGCCGGCGTTCGGATCGTCGCGGGGGACACCAAGGTCGTCCCCCGGGGCAGGGGAGACCGCGTCTACGCCGTCACGTCCGGGCTCGGTGTCGTCCCCGAAGGCAGGGAGATCGACGATCGCCGCATCCGGCCGGGCGACGCCGTGCTCGTGTCCGGCCCGGTCGGCGATCACGGCGCGACCGTCATGGCCTGCCGGCACGGGATGTCCGGACCGGGGCTCCGCTCGGACGCCGCCCCGCTCGGCGGCCTCGTAGAGGCGCTGCTCTCCTCGGGGGCCGACGTCCGCGCGATGCACGATCCGACCCGCGGGGGGGTCGCCGTGACCTGCAACGAGGCGGCGTCCCGCGCCGGCGCGCGCTTCCGGCTCGACGAGGCCGCGATCCCCGTCCGCCCGGAGGTCGAGGCGGTCTGCGAGACGCTCGGCCTCGACCCGCTCTACGTCGCCTGCGAGGGGCGGCTCCTCGCCTGGGTCGCGGCCCCCGACGCGGATCGTGCGCTGGCGGCGCTCCGCGAGCACCCGCTCGGAACCGCCGCCGCGCGGATCGGGGTTGTCGAGGACGCCCGCCCGGCGGGCGCTCCGGTGATCCTGAGGACGCGGATCGGGGGGGAGAGGCCTCTCGACCTGCTCTCGGGGTCCGATCTGCCGCGCATCTGCTGACGGATGCCGGCCGGGTTGCCGGAATGGTGCCGCCTGTGCTTCCCTAGACCTTCGGAGGCCGCGGGATGCCGATCTACGAGTTCTACTGCGCCGACTGCCACCGGGTGTTCCACTTCCTGTCGCGGACGGTCGAGACGCGCAAGAGGCCGGACTGCCCGCGCTGCGGACGCCGCCGGATCGATCGGCGTCCCTCCTCGTTCGCGATCTCGAAGGGAAGGAAGGAGTCCGGGGAGACCGACGGGCTCCCCGACGTCGACGACGCGCGCCTCGAGCGGGCGATGGAGTCGATGGCGTCGGAACTCGAGGGGATCGACGAGAACGACCCGCGCCAGGCGGCGCGGGTGATGCGGCGCCTCTACGAGGCCGCCGGGCTACCGGTGACGGGCGGGATCGAGGAGGCGATGCGACGGATGGAGGCGGGCGAGGACCCGGAGAGCGTCGAGGAGGAGATGGGAGACGCCCTCGAGGAGGACCCCTTCACGCAGGCCGAAGGGGGCCTCAAGCGGCTCCGCAGGAAGTACCTGCCGCCGTCCGTGGACTCGACGCTCCACGAGCTCTGACGGAGGTCAGACCCAAGGCTCCGGAATCGCCGCCCGCCCGGCCTCGAAGGCGCGGAGATTGAGAGCCCGCACCTTCTCCGGGACGAGATCCTCGATCGCCCGCGGGAAGAGGTCCTCGTCGAAGTCGAGGTGGCGCGACAGCGCGCCGATCATCACGACGTTGACCACCCGGACGTTGCCGAGCCCGGTCGCGATGGCGAGCGCAGGCACCCTGTCGAGCCGGGGAAAGGTCGAGCGGAGCCGGGCGTCGAGGTCGGCGGGCCACACCGCCTGGCCGGTCGAGACGGTGACCGGCCGGATCTCCTGCTCGTTGACGATCGCGAGCCCGTCCGGCTTCAGGAAGTGCGCGAACCGGAGCGCCTCGAGCTTCTCGAACGCGACGAGGAAGTCCGTGGCCCCGACGGCGACGAGCGGCGAGTGGACCCGCTCGCCGACGCGGACCTGGCTCACGACGCTCCCGCCCCTCTGGGCCATCCCGTGGACCTCGCTCTTCTTGACGTCCCTTCCGGCGAGGAGCGCGACGCGGCAGAGGATCTCGCTCGCGAGGAGGATCCCCTGGCCCCCCACGCCGACCAGGGACACGTTCCGGATGCCGTTCACGATCGCGCCTCTTCCCGCACGGCGTCGAAGCGGCAGACCTGGACGCAGAGTCCGCAGCCGGCGCACAGCACGGCGTTGATCCGGGCCTTCGGCTTGCCGGTCTTCGCCGCGAGGTCCTCGGAGGTCTCGAGGGCAGGGCATCCCAGGCGAAGGCACACGGCGCATCCGGAGCAGCGGTCCGCGTCGATCGCGTAGCGGTGCTCGACCTTCACCCGGGCGCCGAGGATGCACGGCCTGCGGCACACGACGACCGAGGGCTCGGGGGCGTCCATCTCCTCCTTCAGGGCCGCGTGGGTCGCCTCGAGGTCGTAGGGGTCGACGACCCGCACGCGCCGGACCCCCAGGCCCCGCGCAACGTCCTCGATCGCGACCTTCGGCGTCTTCTGCCCCTGAAGCGTCCTGCCCGTTCCGGGGTGCTCCTGGTGCCCGGTCATTGCCGTCGTCTCGTTGTCGAGGACGACGACCGTGCCCCGGCTCCGGTTGTAGACCATGTTGAGGAGCCCCGTGATCCCCGAGTGGAAGAACGTGCTGTCTCCGATGACGGCCGCGAGCCGTCCCGTCCGGCCCGCCTTCTCCATTCCGTGGGCCGCGGTCACGCTCGCTCCCATGCAGACGACGGTGTCCATCGCGGAGAGCGGCGCGAAGGCGCCGAGGCTGTAGCAGCCGATGTCGCCCGTGACCGTCGCCCCCAAGCGGTGGAGGCTGTCGAAGACGCCGCGGTGCGAGCAGCCCGGGCAGAGGACGGGGGGGCGCGGCGGCAGCCCCCGCAGCGGAGCGGGAGGGGACGGCGCGTCCTTTCCCGCGACCGCCGCGGCCAGCGCCGCGAGCCGGTCCGGGTCGAGCTCTCCTATCCGGAGGGACCGCGCGGGGCGCTCGACGGGGATTCCGAGCGCCAGGATCTGCTCCTCGAGGAACGCGTCCCCCTCCTCGACCACGAGCAGCCTCTCCACGGAGGCCGCGAAGGCGCGGATCCGCCTCTCGGGAAGCGGGTAGACGATGCCGAGCTTGAGGAAGGACGCGTCGGGGAACGCCTCGCGGGCGTGCGCGTAGCCGATCCCGGAGGCGACGATGCCGATCGCGCGGCTCCCGCGCTCCCAGCGCTCGAAGGGGGACGTCTCGGCGTGCTCGGCGAGCCGCTCGAGCTTCTCCTCGAGGCGCACCCGCATGCCGCGGGCGTGCATCGGGACGGGGATCGTCCTCGCGATGTCCTTCGAGTACTTCCTCCCGGACGCCGGCGCCCGCCGGAACTCCCCGAGGTCCACGATCCCCGAGGAGTGCGAGACGCGCGTCGTCGTGCGGATCAGGACCGGGACCTCGAACTCCTCCGACATCGGGATCGCGGCGCGCACCATGTCGTAGCATTCCTGGCTGTCGGAGGGCTCGAGCATCGGCAACTTGCCGAATCGAGCGACGTGGCGGTTGTCCTGCTCGTTCTGGGAGCTGTGCATCCCCGGGTCGTCGGCGGTCACGACGACCATCCCCCCGTTCGCGCCGATGTAGGCGAACGTCATCAGCGGGTCCATCGCGACGTTCAGGCCGACGTGCTTCATCGCGGTGAGGGCCCGCGAGCCGGCGATCGAGGCGCCGATGGCGACCTCCATCCCGACCTTCTCGTTGACGGCCCACTCGCAGTAGACGTCCGAGAACTTCGCGATGTTCTCGAGGATCTCGGTGCTCGGCGTTCCGGGGTAGGCGGACGCGACCTGGACGCCCGCCGCCCAGGCGCCGTGGGCGATCGCCTCGTTTCCGGAGAGCACCCTGCGGTTCGTCTCGTCGTCGGGCATGCTCGTTCCCCGCGGGCCGTCGTGCGGCCGGCGTCTCGATCCGGGACGGGACCGGGATTCTACAACCTGGGGGGCAAGGAGTCAGATCGGCTCGGACCTGGAGCGGGTCCGGCCCCTCCGGCGGGCCTGACTCTTCTGCATCTCATCCTCGTCGTCCGTCGCCGTCTGCTCGCCGCTCCGGCTCCCTCCGGCGATCTCTGCCGCGAAGGCGGCCAGGAACGCGTCCGCCTGTTCGCTCGTGAACGGGGCGTCGGGGCGGGTCGTCGTGACCTGGAGCCCGAGCGCGGCCGCGATGTCCACGACGATCCTCTCGGTGAGCGGCGTGTTCGGCTCGATCTCCGGGATCGCGTAGCCGGAGGCGCGCAGGGCCCCGGCTGCGGTCGGAGCGTCCGCTGCGGGAAGCCCCTTGAGCCCCGCGATCGAGAGGAGAAATCCGCCGGCCGTCATCTCGTCGGCCGCGAGGGCCGGACCCGCGAGCAGGACCACGCAGACCGCTGCGAGCGCCGTCGTGAAGAGTTTGCCGCGCATGTTGCTCTCCGCGCTCCTGGACTCGGGCCCGGGCGACGAGGACCCCTCGATCTCCCTCCCCCCGCCGAGCTGCGCCCGTGCGCCCCTCTCCTGCGGGACGGAGCGCCCCGGTTATAGGACGTTTCCGAGCGGATTTCAACCGGCGCCCCACCTTTCGCGCCGCCCTTCTCTCTGGCAGACTTTCGCTCCCATGAGAAACCCGAGAAGGGCCCCCATGAACCGGCGCCTCGTCCAGTTCGGCACGAGCATCTTCACCGAGATGACCCGTCTCGCCGTCGAGACGCGCTCCGTCAATCTCGGCCAGGGCTTCCCGGACTTCGACGGCCCGGAGTTCGTCAAAAATGCCGCGATCGCCGCGATCCGCGCCGGCGAGAGCCAGTACTGCCGGTCCGCGGGCCTCCCGACGCTGGCGCGGGCCGTCGCCGAGCACCGGAAGCGCTTCTACGGCCTCGCGTACGACCCCGACTCGGAGGTCACCGTGTTCTCGGGGGCGACCGAGGCGCTGTTCTCGACCATCCAGGCGCTCTGCGAGCCGGGAGACGAGGTCGTCGTCTTCGATCCCGCTTACGACGCGTACCGTCCGTCGATCGCCCTCGCCGGGGCGGTCGCGAGGACGGTCCCCCTGCTCCCGCCCGCGTTCCGGCTCGAGGCCTCGGCGCTGTCGGCGGCGATCGGGCGTCGGACCCGCCTCCTGATCCTGAATTCCCCCCACAACCCGCTCGGCAAGGTGTTCTCGCGCGAGGAGCTCGCGGCGATCGCGTCGGTCTGCCGCGAGAGGGACCTCCTCGCGGTGACCGACGAGGTGTACGAGCACCTCGTCTTCGAGGGAGAGCACGTGCCGCTCGCTTCCCTGCCGGGCATGCGGGAGCGGACCGTCATGATCTCGTCCTCGGGGAAGACGTTCAGCCTGACCGGATGGAAGATCGGCTTCGCCTGCGCGCCGCGCGACCTCTCCGCCGCCGTCCGGGCCTCGCACCAGTTCGTCACGTTCTGCACGCCCCCCCCGTTCCAGCTCGCCGTGGCGGCCGCCCTCGCCGCGCCGGACGCCTACTACCGCGAGTTCCTCGACCGCTACCGCGGCCTCAGGGCCCGCCTCACCGAAGGTCTCGCCCGCGCGGGCTTCGAGATCCGCCCGCCCGCCGGCACGTACTTCGCGGTCGCCGACGCGAGGCATCTCGGCGGGGACGACGGGGAGAGGTTCTGCCGCGATCTCCCCTCGCGCGCCGGGGTCGCGGCGATTCCCGTCGCGGCCTTCTGCGAGGACCCGGCCCCGTTCCGCCACCTCGTGCGCTTCGCCTTCTGCAAGCGGGAGGAGACGATCGACGAGGGGGTGGCGCGGCTCGAGCGGGCCTTCGCGGCCTGAGACGTCACTCGGCCCGGGAGGCCGCCGCGGCGGCGCGCGCCGCGCTCTCGGCGCCCGCCCGATCCCCTAGGGCCAGGCGCACCCGCGCGAGCTCGCGCCACGCGCGCGCGTTCCCCGGCCGGGACCGGGCCGCCCGGTCGAGATGGGATTCGGCCTCGCGCGTCCGGCCGAGGCGGTCGAGCGCCAGCCCCAGCCCCAGTTCGGCGTCGGCCATCGAGGGATCGATCTCGAGCGCGCGGCGGAATCCGTCCGCCGCCGCCTCCGGGCGCCCCTCCTGGAGCGCGAGAACGGCGAGGCTGTAGCTCGGGCCCGCGGCCGACGGGTCGAGACGCCGGGCCTCCCCGTACGCCGCCGCGGCCTCCGCGGGACGGCCCGCGGCGGCCAGGGCGAGGCCGAGGTTGTACCGTGCATCGGAGCTCTCCGGATCGATCCGCACCGCCTCCCCGATCGGCCCCAGCGCCTCCGCGGCCCGGCCCTGCATCAAGAGCGCGCCCCCCAGGCTGTTGAGGGCCTTGACGTACCCCGGGTGGATGCGGATCGCCTCCCGATAGTGGCGCATCGCGTCGTCGAGGCGCCCGCGGAGCGCGAGCGCCGCGCCGAGGTTCTGGTGCGCCACCGCGTTCTCCTCGGTGACGGCGATCGCGTGCTCGAACAGGGTGACGCCGTCTCTCCAGACCGCCGCCTGGGCCCGCGTGACCCAGCCGAAGGCGAGGAGGACCGCCGCCGCCGCCGCGCCGAGCGCCGCCGTGCGCACGCGCGCGGGGATCCGCTCCGCCGCCTCCGCGATCCCCCAGGCGACGACGACGAAGATGCCCACGAGCGGCACGTACGTGTACCGGTCGGCCATGGACTGCTGCCCGACCTGGACGATGCCGATCACCGGGACGAGCGTCCCGAGGTACCAGAGCCAGCCGAAGGCGAGCCACGGCCTCGCCCGGGCGGCGCGGACCGCGAACCATGTCGTCCCGGCCAGGATCGCCGCGGCCGCGAGCGCCTGCCAGGCCGGGACGCCTCCCGACGGGAGCGGGTAGAACGGGGCGAGCCCGGCCGGCCACGCGGCGAGCAGGAGGTACTTCACGTACGCGAGGGCGGCGTTCGCGACCCGCCCTGCCAGGGGCAGCACGTCGGAGGTCGCCATCGCGCCCGCGGCCTCCTGCACCCGGTACGTCACGACGCTCGAGACCGCCGACAGGAGGAGGAGGGGGACCTTCTCGGCGACGAGGCGCCGCGCGTCGCGGGCGAGCGTCGGGGAATCGAGCCTGAGGCGCCCGAGCGGCCAGAAGTCGAGCAGGAGCAGCGTGAACGGCAGCGTGACCGACATCGGCTTCGAAAGGAGGGCCAGCGCATGGAGGACGACGACGAGCGAGTAGCGCGCCGCCCCCGGACGGCGGGCGTAGCCCGCCCAGGCGAGGAGTGCGGCCCACCAGAACAACGTGCTCAGCACGTCCTTGCGCTCCGCGATCCAGGCGGCCGACTCGACGTGCAGCGGGTGGAGGGCGAAGAGCGCCGCTACGAAGGCGGAGCGCCAGGTCGCGCCGGTCAGCCGATCCAGCGCGAGGAGGAGGAGCACCGCGTTCGCGGCGTGGAGGAGGAGGCTGGTCCCATGATGGCCGCGCGCGTCGAGCCCCCAGATCTCGCAGTCCAGCATGTGGGAGATCCAGGTGAGCGGGTGCCAGTTCGTCGCGTGCCATCGAGTGAAGGCGTGGACCATCCCCTCGCGGGACAACCCTTCCCGCACCATCGGGTTCTTCGTGACGTAGTCCACGTCGTCGAAGGACTCGATGAACCCGGCGCGGAGCGCCGGGGCGTATGCGGCGAGCGTCGCCGCGCAGAGGACCGCGGCGATCGCGGCGAGGAGAACGCGCGGGCGCCGGGCCTTCATGCGGTCATCGTATCGCAAGGCGGGGGAGCGCGAGCTCCCGGGCTCCGGCGGTCACTCGGGAGCGGGGCGCCGCCGCGCCCGCCGCCCCCGCGCGGGGGCGCGGTACTCCTTGAACAGAAGGACCTCGCGCCCGCCCCTGCGGTGCTCCACCCGGTCCATGAGCATCCGCATCAGGAAGATCCCGCGGCCGTGGGGAAGCTCTCGCCTCACGCCGTCCCGGGGGTCCGGGACCGTCTCGGGGTCGAAGCCTTTCCCCTCGTCGCGGACCACGATCAGCAGCCCCTCGCCGGCTTCGCCGTAGCATCGGAGGCGGACCGGCTTCCCCGGCCGGCAGCCGTTGCCGTGGATCACCGCGTTGGCGAGCGCCTCGCGGAGGGCGATCTCCACGTCGGCCGCCTCCGCACCCAGGCAGCCGGCCGAGAGCGCCAGGTCGACGACCTTCTCGACCCCGCGGCAGATCGCCTCTCGCGTGCTCGGGAGGATCGCGCGGAACCGCAGCGCCAGGTTCCGGCGGTCGAACGGGAACGCCGTCGCGTGATCCCGCTCGCCGCTCGTCGCGGTCGGTTCCGTCTTCAACGCTCCTCCCGGAGGCATCGGCCCCGCCCGGACGCGGGCTGGGCCCAACGTCATAACATAGGTCCCGCCCCGGGGGGAGCCCGGAGAGGCCGCGCCCGGAAGCAGCGTACGGCCCGCCTCGCAGCCGGTTGCAGCGACGGGCGTGGGGGAAGGGGCGATGATCCGGTTCCTCGTCAACCCGGCCGCGGGAAGGGAGAGGGGCCGAGCGGCGATCGCCGCCGTCCGCGCCCTGGCGAAGCGCCTCGACGCCCCGGTCGAGGAGTCGCGCGACGGCCCCGACGCGACGCGGATCGCGGCGGACGCCGTCCGCGCGGGGGCCGACCGGCTCGTGGCGATCGGGGGGGACGGCACCCTGCACCACGCCGCGCAGGCCCTGGCGGGATCGGGCTGCGCCCTCGGCGTGGTCCCGGTGGGTTGCGGCAACGACCTGGCCGCGGACCTCGGTTCGGCCCGGGACCTCCGCGAGGCGCTCCGCCGCGCGGTCGAGGCGGAGCCGCGCCCGCTCGACGCGGGGCGGGCGGGAGGCCGGATTTTCCTGACGGTGGCCGGGATCGGATTCGACGGCGAGGTCGTGAAGTTCGCGAACGAGCGGGCGCGGTTCCTCCGCGGGCCGCTGGTCTATCCGTATTCGCTCGTCCGAACGCTCTTCCGCTTCGTCCCGCCGCTCGTCCGGGTCGAGCACGACGCCGGCGCGTTCGAGGGGCGAGTGACCCTCGTCGCGGTGGCGAACACGACCCGCTTCGGGGGCGGCATGCGCGTCGCCCCCGGCGCGCGGCCGGACGACGGGATGCTGGAGATCGTCGTCGTGCGCGAGATGCCGCGGGGGAGGCTCCTCCGCCTCGCTCCGCTGGTGTACCGAGGCCGCCACGTGCGGCGCCCCGAGGTCTCGGTCCTGCGCTCCCGCCGCGTGACGGTCTCCGCCGACCGTCCGCTCCTCCTGCAGGCGGACGGCGAGCTGATCGGCACGGTCGGCGCGGAGCCGGTGCCGATCGAGGCGCTCCCCGGGGCGATGCGGATGGCGACGTGAGGGGGCCGCGCCGCAGGGCGCGGAAACGATGGGAGCGGGCGAGATGAGCGAGAGGATCGGGATCCCGGCGTGGATCGAGGGGCTCGAAGCGGCGGCGACCGTCACCGATCGGCGGGGGACGATCCTCGCGATGAACGCGAGGGCGCGGGAGCTGTTCGCCGGGGACGGGGGAGGCGCGCTCGTCGGGAAGAGCGTCTTCGACTGCCACCCGGAGCCGGCGAGGACGAAGACCCGGGCCCTTCACGAGAGCCCCTCCCCCAACCACTACACGATCCGGAAGCGGGGCCTCCGGAAGATCGTCCACCAGCTCCCCTGGTTCGAGGGGGGCCGGTTCGCCGGGGTCGTCGAGATCTCGCTCCCGATCCCCGAGGATCTCCCCGAGTTCGACCGGGGCTAGCGGCCGGCGCGGGCGAGGGCGTCGTCGAGGCTCCGGGGGATCGCGAATCCCAGGCGGCGAGCCTCCTCCGCCTCGCGCCTCGCCCCCTCGAGGTCCCCGAGCTCAAGCCTCGCCATCGCCAGGTTGTATCGCGCCTCGGCGAGGGCCGGGCTCTCCCGCGCGGCGCGGGCGAACCGCCTCTCGGCCTCCTCCCACCGGCCGCGGGACGCGAGCGCCAGCCCCCAGTTGAGGAGCGCCCTCGCGTTCCCGGGCTCCAGCGCGGCCGCCGCCGCGAAGTGGACGAGGGCCTCGTCGATCCTCCCCGCCTCCGCGAGCACGATCCCGAGCCGGTTGTGCGCCCGCGCGCTCGCCGGGTCGAGGCGGAGCGCGGCCTCGAGCGCCTCGACCGCCTCGCGGGGGCGCCCCTGGCGCGACCGGACGATGCCGAGGTTGCAGCGGGCGTCGGAGGAGCGCGGGTCGATCTCGGCCGCCCGCTCGAGCAGGGCCGAGGCCTCCTCGAGCCGGCCCTGGTCGGCGAGGAGGCCGCCGAGGTTGACGCGCGCCTTCGCGCCCGCCGGGTCGATCCGGATCGCCTCCCGCCAGTGGGCGGCCGCCTCCTCGGTCCGGCCCCGCTCCGCGAGCGCGAGCGCGAGGTTGTTGTGCGCGACCTGGTTCTCGTCCGTGACGGCGAGGGCGTGCTCGAAGAGCGAGACCGAGTCGCGCCAGACGGCGGACTGGGCGCGCGAGAGCGCGGCGGCGGCGGCGAGGAGGAGGACGGCGAGCGCGGGGACGATGCGCCGGGCCGCCGCTCCCGCGCGGGGGTGGCGGAGGAGGTCGGCGACGGTCCACGCGACCATCGCGAAGATCCCGACGAGCGGCACGTAGGTGTACCGGTCGGCCATCGCCTGTCTCCCGACCTGGACGAGGCCGAGAACCGGGGTGAGCGTGACGAGGTAGAAGAGCCAGCCGGCGAGCAGGTACGGGCGGGACCTCCGGAGCCGGATCGCGAGCGCGGTGACCCCCGCGAGGACCGCGATCGCCGCGGCCGTCTTCCAGGCGGGCGGTCCTCCCGCCGGGTACGGGTAGAACGGCGAGAGGTCCGAGGGCCAGACCGCCTTCCGGAGGTAGGAGACGGAGGAGACCGCCGCGTTCGCGAGGCGCGTCGCGAGCGGGTAGGCGTCGGCCGGCCCGATCGCCCCCGCCGCCCGCTGGGCGGCGAGCGTCGCGAGCGCGGAGGCGGCCGCGAGGGCGAGGAGCGGCGTCTTCTCCGCGAGGAGGCGCCACGGGAAGACTTCTCGCGCCCGGGCCTCCTCGAAGCGGCCCAGCGGCCAGAAGTCGAGGAGGAGCAGGGTCAGCGGGAGCGTCACCAGCATCGGCTTCGCAAGGAGGCCGAGGCCCAGGAGGGCGGCCGCCGCCGCGAGGCGGGCCGCCCCGCCTCGGCGCGCGTAGGCCACGTAGGCCGCGGTCGATAGGATCCAGAAGAGGGCGCTCAGGACGTCCTTGCGCTCCGCGGCCCACGCGACCGACTCGACGTGCAGCGGGTGCGCGGCGAAGAGGGCCGCGACGAAGGCGCTCGGACCGCGCCGCCCCGTCGCGCGGTCGAGCAGCAGGAACAGGAGGACCGCGTTCGCGGCGTGGAGGAGGAGGCCGGTCCGGTGGTGGCCCCGCGGGTCCGCGCCCCAGAGCTCCCAGTCGAGCATGTGGGAGAGCCAGGTCAGCGGGTGCCAGTTGGCGGCGCGCGTCGTCGTGAGCGCCCAGCGGAGGGACTCCATCCGGATCCCGGCGCGGATGTGCGGGTTGTCCGAGACGTAGAGCCCGTCGTCGAAGTTCGTGAATCCGTTGTCGAGGACCGGCGCCATCGCCGCGATCGCCAGCGAGGCGATCCCCGCCGAGAGGAGCGCGAGCATCCCTCTCCGGCTCCGGTCCGAGGCCAAGGACGAACCTCCGCGCGGCAACCGTTGCGCCCGCCGCGCCCGGAATTTACCATCGCTCCGTGCCCACCGCGTCGCTCCTCGTCGTCGGGACCGAGATGCTCGATCCTGCCCGGGCGGACCGGAACGGACCGCTCGCCCGCGAGCGGCTCGCGGGAATCGGGATCCCGCTCTCGCAGATCGTCCGCGTCGAGGATCGCGAGGAGGCGATCGCGGCGGCGGTCTCGTCCGCCCTCGCCTCGTCCGAGGTCGTGATCGCATCCGGGGGGCTCGGGCCGACGGGCGACGACCTGACGCGCGAGGGGGCCGCGCGCTCTCTCGGCCGCGGCGTCGTGCCCGACGAGGAGTGGCTCGCCGCCCTGTCGAGGCGGCTCGAGGAGCGCGGGCGGCCGATCACCGAGGCGGGGAGACGGCAGGCCCTCGTCGTCGAGGGGGCCGAGGCGGTTCCCAATCCGGCGGGGCTCGCGTGCGGCTCCTGGATCGAGAGCGGCGGGCGCGTGCTAGTGCTCCTGCCCGGGGTGTCGGCGGAGTTCGCCGCGATGCTCGACGGGTTCGTGCTCCCGAGGCTCCGGGAGAGGTTCCCGTCCCGCCCCTCGGTGCGGACGATCCGCGCGATCGCGGCGGGGCTGCCCGAGGTGACCGCCGAGCCGGCGCTCGCCCCGTGGTACCGGAGGCAGGGGGTCGCGGTGTCGATCCTGCCGGAGTCGGGCGTGCTCCGGATCACCGTCACCATCGCGTCGCCGCCCGCCGAGGACGCCGCCGCCCTCGAGGCGGAGGCCCGGGCCGACCTCGAGCGGGGCCTCGGCCGGCACCTCGTCAGCCTCGACGGCGCCTCGCTCGCGGAGCGTCTGGGGGAGGAGCTCCTCGCTCGCGGGTGGAGCGTCGCCGTCGCCGAATCGTGCACCGGCGGCCGCGCGGCGCACAGGCTCGTCTCGGTCCCGGGAGCCTCGCGCTGGTTCCTGGGCGGCGTCGTGGCGTACTCGAACGAGGCCAAGTCGGAGATCCTCGGCGTCTCGCCCGGCCTGATCGCGGGGCACGGAGCCGTCTCCGAGCCGGTCGCGCTCGCGATGGCGCGCGGGGCGCGCGATCGGTTCGGGGCGTCGTGCGGCATCGGGATCACGGGCATCGCCGGGCCCGAGGGCGGGACGGCGGAGAAGCCCGTCGGCCTCGTCCACCTGGCCGCGGTCGTCCCCGGGGAGGAGAGCGCGAGGAGGCTCGTCTACGGTGCGGACCGGGCGAGCGTCATCGAGCTCGCGAGCAACTACGCGCTGTACGCCCTCTGGAGCCTCGTTCGCGGCCGGATCCCGGCCTGACCCGGGAGGCGACCGCCGAGACGGCCCGCGCGGGGGGCGGCTGCCACCGATAGCGCGCGAGGTCGAGCGCTCCGGACCCCGAGAACACGACCCCCTCGGCCTCGAGCATCGCCCGCTGGAGTCCCGCGGGGATGTCGGGCAGGCGCTCGGTCGAGCAACCTCCCGATGCGTTGACGACGCGCTGCCAGGGCACACCGTCCGGGCACCGGTGGAGCGCCCAGCCGACGGCGCGCGGCGAGAGCGCGTTCCCGAGGAGGCCCGCGATCTGGCCGTACGTCATCACCCGGCCCCGGGGGATCCGCCGCGCGATCGCGTACACGGCCTCCCAGGCCGAGGCGCGCGCGCCCCGCACGTCGCCGTGCACGCGGCTCGAGGGCGGGAAACGGCGGGATCGTCTCGAGGGCACCGGAGGAGTATAAGGGGGCAAGGAGGTGCCCATGATCCCCATGGACGACCGCGCGCTCCGGAGCGGGAGCCCGGCATCCTCGCGTCGGGAGTGGACCCGCCGCAGCGTTCTCAAGGCCGTGTCCGCGGCGGGCATCGGGTCGGCCGTGTTCGGTCGGGCTCTCGCCGCGCTGGCGCAGGGGCCGGCCGGCGGGAAGGTGACCCCCGAGATGATCCGGCAGGCCGAATGGATCTCGGGGCTCCGGCTCACCGACGAGCAGCGGAAGCTGATGCTCCAAGGGGTCCAGCAGCAGATGGAGGACTTCGCGAGGCTGCGCGCGGTCCCGCTCGACAACGCGGTGCCGCCGGCCCTGTTCTTCGACCCCGCGCCGGGGCGGCGGGACCCGGGGGCGCCCCGGACCGCCCTGGAGATCCCGCTCGACGAGGAGCCGGACGAGCCGGCCTCGTGGGACGATCTCGCGTTCGCCCCGGTGACGGAGCTGGCGGCGCACCTGCACAGCCGCCTGTTCTCTTCCGTCGAGATCACGCGCCTGTACCTCGATCGCATCCGGCGCTTCGACGGGTTGCTCTCCGCGGCCGTCTCGGTGCTCGAGGAGCGCGCGATCCGGCAGGCCGAGAAGGCCGACCGGGAGATGGCGGCCGGGAGGTATCGCGGCCCCCTCCACGGCGTGCCGTTCGGGCTCAAGGACCTGTTCTCGGTCCCCGGAACGCGGACGACCTGGGGAGCGGGGATCTTCCGGGACCAGGAGCGTCCGGAGTACGCCACGGTCGCCGCTCGCCTCGAGGAGGCGGGAGGCGTCCTCCTCGTCAAGACGAGCGCGGGCGAGCTGGCGTGGGGCGACGTCTGGTACGGCGGGACGACCAAGAACCCCTGGAAGCCCGACCAAGGCTCGAGCGGTTCCTCCGCCGGATCGGCGGCGGCGACCTCGGCGGGGCTCGTCGGGTTCGCGATCGGGACCGAGACCTGGGGGAGCATCGTGTCCCCCTGCACCCGGTGCGGCGTCACCGGCCTGCGCCCGACGTTCGGAAGGGTGAGCCGCCACGGGGCGATGGCGCTCGCCTGGAGCATGGACAAGGTCGGCCCGATCGCTCGGTCGGTCGACGACTGCGCGATCGTCTTCCACGCGATCCACGGCGCCGACGGGCTCGACCTGACGGCGGTGGACCGCCCGTTCGAGTGGAGGCCGCGACGGGACGTGCGCACGATCCGCGTCGGGATCGCGAAGGCGCTCTTCGAGGAGGACTACGCGAAGACCGCCGAGACCGAGGAGGAGAGGCGGGGACTCCGGGAATGGCAGGCGATCGACGCCCGGGCGCTCGCGGCGCTGCGCGAGCGCGGCCTCGACACGCGCGCGGTCGCGATCCCGGCGGATCTCCCCGTGGGGGCGCTCTCGTGCATCCTGACCGCGGAGGCTGCGGCGGCGTTCGACGAGCTGACCCGCACCGGGCGCGACGCGGGGCTCGTGCGCCAGGTCGCCGACGCCTGGCCCAACGTCTTTCGCCTCGGGCAGACGATCCCCGCGGTCGAGTACCTGCGCGCCAACCGGATCCGGTGGCTGGCGATGCGGGCGATGGAGGAGCTTTTCCGCGAGGTCGAGGTGCTCGTCGTCCCGACGTTCGGGGGGGACGTCCTTCTCCTGACGAACCTGACGGGGCATCCGGCGGTCGTCGTCCCGGACGGGTTCCGGGATTCGGACGGTACCCCGGTCAGCCTGACGTTCGTCGGACGGCTCTACGGAGAAACCGAGGTCCTCTCGGTGGCGCACGCGTTCCAGGAAGCCACCACGTTCCACCTGGAGCGCCCGCTCCTCTGATCGGAAATCGGGAACAGCAACCGATTCCGATCGGTTGCCTTCCCCGATCTCGTCCCCGATTTCCGGCTGCCGCCCCCTGTCGGTGTATCCGGGAGCGGGGCCTTGCATCTCCTCGGCTGAGACGCCCCCAGGGGCGCGTTCCGGAGGGTTCGACGATGGGAATGAACGACTGGCTTCGAGCGATCGCCGGCTTCTTCGTCATGGCCTCCGTCGCCCTGGGGCACTTCGTCAGTCCCTGGTTCTACCTGTTCACCGCCTTCGTGGGTCTGAACCTGTTCCAGTCCGCCTTCTCCGGATGGTGCCCGATGATCTCGATCCTGGAAGGGGCCGGAGTCCGGCGCGACGGAACGGAGGCGGCGCGATGAGCGGCCCGGCGTCCGGGTTGGGGATCGGGAAGGACCTCGATCGCCCCTTCGACGAGGTGCTGGCCAGGACCGAGGCGGCGCTGAAGGTGGAGGGGTTCGGGGTCCTGACGCGGGTGGACGTCCGGGCGATCATGAAGGAGAAGCTCGGAGCGGACTTCCCCGAGTTCGTCATCCTGGGGGCCTGCAACCCGCCGCTGGCGCACCGGGCGCTGACCGCGGAGCCCGAGATCGGGCTCCTTCTGCCCTGCAACGTGGTGGTCCGCCGGATCGCCGGCGGGAAGACGAGGGTGGAGGCGATCCATGTCGCCGCCGCCGCCTCCTTCTTCCCGAGCGCGGAGCTAGTGCCGGTGGCTCGCGAGGTCGGCGACCGCCTTGCCCGCGTGATCGCGGCCGTGTGACCGGCGGTCGGCGTCGGCCGCGTGCGCGTGGGACGCCGTCGCACGGACCAAGCGTTTCCGGCCCGCGATCAGGTCCTCGATCGTGGCGTCCCGGAGCACCGCCGCCATCTGCCGCTGCACCTCGAGCCAGACCGGAGAGGCGGGGCAATCGTGCGCTCTCGTGCACCCCGCGGGGTCGGGAGTGCAGTTCGTGAGCGCAAGGGGTCCCTCGATCGCTTCCACGACCTCCAGAAGGCTGATCTTGGACGCGGGCCTCGCGAGAGAGAACCCCCCGTGGACCCCGCGTGACGAGCGAAGGATGCGGGCCCGGACCAAGCTGCGCAGGATCTTGGCCATGAAGCTCGGCGGGATCTCCTGCGCCTGTGCGATCTCGCTCCGAAGCGCCACCGCGCCGTCGGCCATGGACGCGATGTGGACCATTCCTCGGATCGCGTAATCACCGGCGTTCGTCAATCGCAGTCCGATGGCGTGCCTCCTTTCGCGTAGCGGTCGCACGGGAAGAGGCGAACGATACTCCTTGAATGAGGAATAGTACACAAAACGAGTGCTTAATGCCAGGAAAACGAGGGTCGCCCGCCGTTTGACAGCCCCGGAAGCGGCAACGACAATGCGGGTCGGGAGTCGCGGCTGCCGGCGGCCGGCCCGAGAGCTCCCGAAGGAGATTTTGATGACGTCCAAGCCGATCCGGTTGCTCCTCGCTGCGCTCGTCCTTCTCGGCGTCCCGTGTCTCCCGACGGCGGCCCAAACCCCCACCGCGGCGCCCCCGGCGACCGCTCCTTCCGAGGACCCCGCCAGGCTGTTCCAAGCGTTCGCGGAAGACGCCGCGATCGTGAAAGGTCAGTGGTGGGAAGGCCAGTTCGACTTCTCGAGCCGCGACCTCCCCGGGGGCTCCCTCGACGTGACGTCGGCGAACCTGGTGGCTGCCTTCCAGCCGTTCCGGGATCTCGAGGTGGGCGGGAGAGTCGGGTTCGGCACGACGAGCGCCGACGGCGTCCTGCCGGACGGATCGGGCGCGACCGACGCGGACGTCTGGGGGAAGTGGCGCTTCGGCGGCGGCGGCCCCGCGGACTTCGCCGTGGGGGTCCTCGCGACGGTTCCGACGGGCGACGACCAGGCTGGGCTCGGGTTCGACTCGTTCGCGATCGAGGCGTTCGGAGCGATGCGATACGAGCTCCGGGCCCTGACGGTCGGGGGCCACCTGGGCTTCCGCATGAACGGCGATGGCCAGGTCCAGGGATTCACGCTGGACGGCAAGACGTCCGCGGTTCTCGGCGGCACCGTGATCTACCCGTTCGCGAAGGGCGCGAGCCTCATCGGCGAGCTGAACCTGGAAACGGAGCGGTGGGAAGGGGCGGACTCCGACATCCGCGCGCTCGGCGGGATCGAGTGGCGCGTGACGCGGCGCGGCCTCGTGCGGGGCGCCGTCTCGGTCGGGCTCTCCGACGGCGCGCCCGACCGGCGCTTCCTGGCCGGATACGCCTACGCGTTCTGACGGGTCCCGGGGGCGGCGCGCTCGACGCCGCGCCCGGTCCTCAGCGCGGATCGCGCGCCGGAAGCCGGGCCGGGAGATCCTCGATG
>CALMJU010000091.1 GCA_937864465.1 uncultured Acidobacteriota bacterium | reverse complement strand
ATCGTGACCGTCGGATCGCTGAGCCAGATGTACAAGGGAACCGACGTCCTGATCGACGCGGTGTCCACGATGCGGACCCGTGGAGCCGATGCCCACCTGACGATCGTCGGAGACGGCAAGCATCGCCCGGAGCTCGAGCTCCGCGCGAAGCGTCTCGGCATGGAGCGTTGCGTGCGATTCCTTGGGCAGTTGCCTCCCGGGGGGCCGATCCGCAAGGAGCTGGACGCGGCCGATCTGTTCGTCCTCCCGTCGCGGACCGAGGGCCTTCCCAGGGCGATGATCGAGGCGATGGCGAGTGCGCTCCCCTGCATCGGATCGACGGCCGGAGGCATTCCGGAGCTGCTACACGGCGACGACATGGTGGCGCCTGGGGACGCGGCGAGCCTCGCCGAACGAATACGTGAGGTCCTGGCGAGTGCCGCGCGTCTTTCGGCGATGTCCGCCCGGAACCTCGCGAAGGCGCGCGAGTTTCAGGCCGACATCCTCCAGACCCGCCGGCGAGTCTTCCACGAATACCTTCGCGACAAGACCGCAGAGTGGTTCAAGACTCGCTGAGTCGGCGGGAAGTCCATGTTGCCGAACGGTTGACAGTTCGCGGAGAATGAGCCGAGATGACACGCCCCCGGCTCTGCTTCGTCACCGCCGTGCCGACGACGGTCGTGGCGTTCCTGAACGCGCACATCGAGCGGCTGGCCGACGATTACGAAGTTTTCGTAATTTCCGATTTCTCCGGCGACGAGCCCGGCGTCTCGCGACGCGCGACGCGAATCCACGTCTCGATCCCGCGTGAGATCTCGATCGGACGCGACGTCGCCGGGATGCTGGCGCTGCTCCGGACGTTCCGGCGGCATCGCTTCGACATCGTGCACTCGATCACGCCGAAGGCCGGACTGCTGTCCATGGCCGCGGCGTCTCTCGGGGGCGTCCCAGTTCGAGTTCACTGGTTCACGGGCCAGGTGTGGGTGACGCGGCACGGTCTCGCTCGGGCCGTGCTCAAGAGCGCGGACCGCCTCCTCGCCGCGCTGGCGACGCACCTCCTTGCGGACAGCCCCTCGCAACGCGATTTTCTCGTCTCCGAGCGTGTCTGCTCCGATTCGCGAATCGCCGTCATCGGCGACGGCTCGATCTGCGGCGTCGACGGACGGCGATTCCGACCGGATCCCGACGCGCGCCGCGCCGTCCGCGCCGAGCTCGACATTCCGAGCGATGCTGCCGTCGTTCTGTACGTCGGCCGACTGAACGCCGACAAGGGCCTGCGAGAGATGGCGCAGGCGATGCTTCGGATCGACGACGCGTTCTCGTGCCTGCATTGGCTCCTCGTGGGCCCGGACGAGGGCGGCATGGAGGCGCATGTGCGCGGCGCTGCCCGGGCGCTGGGGCCGCGCCTGCACTTCCCGGGGCCCACGCGGGAACCCGAGCGTTTCATGGCGGCGGCCGACCTCTTCTGTGTTCCGAGCTACCGGGAGGGATTCGGCATCTCGGCATTGGAGGCCGCGGCCGCCGGCCTGCCGAGCGTTGCGACACGGATCTACGGCCTCACCGACGCCGTCGAGGACGGAGAGACCGGCATTCTCGTGCCACCCCGAGACGCTCCGGCGCTCGCCGATGCCATCGCGACCTTGCTTCGAGACTCGTCGCGTCGCCGCACGATGGGTGGCGCCGCGCGAGACAGGGCGCTGAGGCTGTTCTCCGGCGAGCGCATCGTGGCAGGGTTGGCGGATTTCTATCGAAGGATCCGGGAGGTCCGGGAGCCCTGATGATCAAGCGGACGTTCGACCTCGTCCTCGGTGGCGCCGTCCTGTTGGCGCTGTCGCCGGTTCTGCTCGCGACGGCGATCGCCATTCTCGCGTTCCTCGGGCCGCCGGTTCTCTTCACGAGCGCGCGCCCCGGCCGGCGTGGCGGCTCGTTCCGCCTCTACAAGTTCCGCACGATGACCGATGATCGGGACCCGGCCGGCAACTTGCTCCCCGACTCCTCACGCCTCACCCGCCTCGGCCGGTTCCTTCGATCCACCAGTCTCGACGAGCTCCCAGAGCTCTGGAACGTCCTGCGCGGGGACATGAGCCTGGTCGGGCCGCGGCCTCTCCTGACGGAGTACCTGCCGCGGTACACTCCGGAGCAGGCGCGCAGGCACGAGGTCCGGCCGGGGATCACGGGGTGGGCGCAGGTGAACGGGCGGAATGCGCTGACGTGGGAGGAGAAGTTCGCGCTCGACGTCTGGTACGTGGACCACCGGAGCTTCTGGCTCGACCTGAAGATTCTCGCGCGGACGGCCGTGCAGGTTCTTCGACGGGAAGGCATCTCGGCCGAGGGGCACGCGACGATGCCCGAGTTCCTGGGGTCGGGCCGGGACGGCGAGGAATCCTAGCCGGGCCTCCCGCCCGGGGATGCGAGGCCGTCCCCCGGCTCCAGTCCCAGCGCGGCGACCAGGCCCGACAGGTCGGCCAACTCCTTTCCGACGTCGCGCCCGCTGGCGACGCCCCAGTGCAGCCCTCCGGGCCGCCGCACCCTCACCGTCGTCCAGCCCCTCTTTCCCGGGCCGGCGAAATCCTTCGACGGGTTGTCCGCCACGTACGAGCACTCCGGCCCGGGGCAGGCCGCGTCGAACTCGACGATCTCGAACGCCCGGGGATGGGGCTTGCCGAATCCGTCGCCGAGCGCGGCCGTGTAAACGAAGGTCGAGATCCAGCGGTCGAGGCGCAGCGCCCGCGCCTTGGCCGTCTGGCTCTCCAGGGGACCGTCGCTGACGACGGCCAGGTGAGCGCGGCCCGCGAGGCTCGCGAGGCACGCCTCGGCATCCGGCAGCAGGCGGATGTCCGGCCGGTGGCTCCGGTAGGTCGAAACGAGATCCGCGACGAGCCCAGCCTCCGGAGCGATGCCGAGCCGGCGCAGCGCGCCGTCGAAGATCTTCTCCCGCCCTCCCGCCAGGAACAGAGACCAGGCCTCGGCCGCGAAGCCGTCCTTCTCGAGCAGCTCCACGACCCGCATCCCCGCCGCGCGGAACCCGCTCCTCACGTAGTCGCTCTCGAGGTACAGCGTGTCGTCGATGTCGAACACGACGCAGGAGAGCATCGGGCTACGCCAGTCCGAGGTCGGCCGCGCCTGCGAACACCGCCGCGTCGTAGCGGAGCATGACGAGGCGGTCCTCCCAGGAATCGGGACGGGCGTCCGACGGGAGCCCGGCGACGTCCTGGACGAGCCAGCGCGCCAGATCCGCGCCCGCCTGCCAGGCCAGGGGGAACCCGCCGCCGAAGCGTGGGTTGATCTCGATCACGCTGGCCGCTCCGGTCGGCTCGTCGAAGAACAGCTGAATGTTCAGCACGGCGAACGCGCCCGGCAGGGTCTCCGCGATCCTGGCGGCGAGGCTCTGGAGCGCCGGGCTCCGGAACGTCATCCCCTTGCTGACCTCTCCCGAGCGGACCTCGAGCCTGCGCCGTGGAACCGCGCACAGGCAGCGCCCGGCGCGCCCGACCAGGACGTCGACCGTGTGCTCGACTCCGCGGGCGATGCTCTCCACGACGTACCGCGCCGGCGTCTGCAGAATCGCCAGCTCCCTGGGCTTGTCGAGACGACGGACGTCGATCGACGCGCTCCCGAAGCGAGGCTTGACGATCACCGGGAACGCCCATCCCCGGAGATCCCGGAGCACGTCGGCGGCGGTTCCCTGGCGGACGGTCGGGAACCCCTCCCTCGTGAGCCACTCGTGCGTGCGGCTCTTGTCGGCGCCGATGGAGACCGTCTCCGGGGACGAGATCGCGACCGTCGTTCCGATCCGGGCGAACTCGTCGCGATGGCTCGCGTAGGCCGAGAGCTCCGTATCGATGGTCGGAACCACGAGAGCGACCGACTGCTCCTTGCAGATCCGCAGCATCTCGGGGACGAAGTCGGGGCTCGTGCATCGGGGAACCCGGAACGCTCGGTCGGCGACGCGCGAGGCGGCCGAGAGCGGCGACACGTCCGCCGCGAACACCTGTCCCTCGAGAGAGAGATCGGCGAGCGTCTTCCGGAAGATCTCGAGCAGCGCGACGCGGCGCCCGGCGGAGGACAGGAGCACGTGAAAAGGCGTCTGTCTCATCGAGGGACCTCCGGAGCGCGATTGTACGTCAGGGGCGAGGCCCGCGGGATCCGGGCGCGTCCGCCTGGCGTCCCCGCCCTCCGCCGCGGCGAGCGACGAGGGGAGCGCTTTCTTGGAGACCCGTTCATGAAACCGTCACCGCGGATTCTCGGTTCGACCTTCCCCCTCGCCGTGATCGTCCCCAGATTCTCGGCGATCGTTCACCAGAAGAGAAAAAATACGAGGCCCGGCGAGGCCGCCACCGTCGGCCCGGGCATCCGTTCTCGACCCGGGCGCCCCTTCCCACCGGCGCGTTCCCCGGGGCCGCTCGTCGCGAGAGGAAGGACCGGGGGGATCCCGACCTCTCGGCCGCGAGCGCCACGCCCCCACGTCGGCCGGGCCTCACCCGATGAGATGCGGGGCGAGCCCCGGGGTTTCATCGTTCTCCCAAAAAGCGGCCACAATTAAAAAAACGGGGGTCGAGGATCTCGCGCGGACGGCGGAAGGCGCCCGGCTACCCCGCCAGAACCCGCCGGATCACGGCAGCCAGCGAAGCGAGACGATAAGGCTTCTGCACGAATCCGGCGATCTCGCCGCTTCCGATGCCCGAGGTCGCCTCCTGCTCGTCGTAGCCGCTCGACAGGATCACCGGGAGGTCCGGGGCGAGCTGCTGGAGCCCGCGGAGCACGTCCTCCCCCCCCAGGCGCGGCATCGACAGGTCGAGCACGACGCACGCGATCTCCCGGCGGCGCTCTCGCGCGATCTCGAGAGCCTCGACGCCGTCGGCGGCGACGATCACGGGGAAGCCCGCCGCCTCGAGCATGCGCGAGCCGACGTCCCGGACCGTCTCCTCGTCGTCCACGAGCAGGACCGCTCTCCTCGGCTCCGGCGCCGCGGCCGCTTCCTTCTTCGGGGGAGCCGCCGGGGCCTCGGCCCCGCCGCGCTCCGGAAACAGCACGCGGACGGTCGTCCCCTTCCCCGGCTCGCTGTGCACCCGGATCGCGCCCCGATGCCCACGCACGATCCCGAGGACCGCAGGGAGGCCGAGACCCCGCCCCGTGAACTTGGTCGAGAAGAACGGATCGAAGATCCTCCCGATCGTTTCCCGGTCCATGCCGCAGCCGGTGTCCGAGACCTCCACGTAGACGTACCGGCCCTCCGGGAGATCGTCGCTCATCTCGTGAGAGACGAGATCCTCGGGGCGGCATTCGGCGACGCCCGTGGACACCTCGACCGTGCCCACCCCCTCGCCGATCGCCTCGGACGCGTTGGTCACCAGGCTGGCGACGACCTGGCAGATCTGCGCGGCGTCGACGTCGATCCGCGGCAGCCCGGAAGCCAGGCGCAGACGGAGCGCCGCCCCGGACGACATCGCACCGTGGAGGAGATGGTTCATGTCGGTCACCAGGTCCGACAGATCGACCGGGCTGACGGCGAAGCGGCCCTGGCCCGAGTACGCGAGCATCTGGTGGCACAGGCCCGCCGCGCGCCGGGCGGCCTTCTCGATCTCCAGGAGCATCGGGCGAAAGGGCGCGTCCTCGGGGAGGGCGGAGAGCGCGAGGTCGGCATTCCCGAGAATCGCCGTCAGGATGTTGTTGAAGTCGTGCGCGACCCCCCCCGCGAGGACTCCGAGGCTCTCGAGCTTCTGCGCCTGCCGCATCTTCCTCTCGATCTGGCGGCGCTCCTCCTCGGCGCGGCGGCGCGCGGTGACGTCGCGGAAGCTCCAGACGCGCCCGACGATCTCGTCGTCGAGGCGCTGCGGAATGGAGTAGCGCTCGAGGGTCCGGCCGTCCGTCAGCTCGAAGCTGTCGAAGCTCGAAGCCTCGGGGCTGTGGTACAGCTCGTGCACCTTCGCCAGGAACGCCTCCGGATCGCGGAGCTGGTCGTGCACGAACTCGAGGGCGTCCTCGTCCCGGCCGGTGGCGAGCACCTCGTCGGGGATCCTCCAGATCTCGGCGAACCTCCGGTTGTAGCGGGTGATCCTCCCCTCGCGATCGACGACGAGGAGCCCGTCGGCGGTCGATTCGATCGTCGCCTCGAGGAGCGACAACGCGCGGCGGAGCCCCTCGCTCGGGTTTCGGGATCCGCCGTTCCCCCGATTTCTCGCCATTCGGACCTCCCGGGACGCCGGGATTGTCCCCCGGGATGGGGCAAAAGGGAATAGAATCCGCAGACCGATCCGCAGGTTCCCAGGGGAGCGAGCGATGCGCGAAGACCCGATCTCCATGTCCTCTCCCGACATCGAGGAGGAGGACATTCGGGCGGTCCTCGGCGTCCTGCCGACCGGACGGCTGTCGATCGGCCCGAAGCTCGAGGAGTTCGAGCGGGGCGTCGCGGAGTGGGTCGGGACGAGACACGCCGTCGGCGTCAGCTCGGGGACCGCCGCGCTCCACCTGATCGTCAAGGCGCTCGGCCTCGGTCCGGGCGACGAGGTGCTCGTCCCCTCGTTCACGTTCGCCGCGAGCGTGAACGCCATCCTCTACGAGCGGGCGACGCCCGTCTTCGTGGACATCGAGCCGCAGACGTTCAACCTCGACCCGGAGGACCTCGCGTCGAAGGTCGGCGAGAGGACGCGCGCGATCCTGGCCGTGGACGTTTTCGGGCACCCGGCCGACTGGGACGCGATCCTAGACCTCGCACGCCGACACGGGCTCGCTGCGATCGACGACTCGTGCGAGGCGCTCGGGGCGGAGTACCGGGGGACGAGGCTCGGGAGGTTCGGTGCGGCCGCGGCCTTCGCGTTCTACCCGAACAAGCAGATCACGACCGGAGAGGGCGGGATGATCGTCACGGACGATGCCGATCTCGCCCGCGTGGCGAGGAGCCTCCGGAACCAGGGCCGGTCCGAGATGGGAGCCTGGCTCGAGCACGAGCGGCTCGGCTACAACTACCGCATGGACGAGATGAGCGCCGCCCTCGGCGCCTCGCAGTTCCGGAGGCTCCCGGTCCACCTGGAGCGCCGCGACCGCGTCGCGAGGATGTACGGCGAGCGGCTGGCGCAGGAGGACCTCGTCCTCGCCCCCGCCGCCCTCCCCTGGGTGCGGCCGAGCTGGTTCGTGTACGTCGTGACGCTCGCGCCCGGCCTCGACCGCGACCCGATCATGCGGGAGATGGAGCGGCGCGGGATCCCGGTCCGGGCCTACTTCTCGCCCATCCACCTGCAGCCCTACATCCGGCGGGAGATCGCGCTAGAATGCGTAGCGCTTCCCGTGACCGAGGACATCGCGCGCCGGACCGTCGCTCTCCCCTTCCACAACCGCCTGACGGAGGGAGAAGTGGACCGGGTCGTCCGGGCGCTCCGGGAGGCGATCGCGAGGAGCGATGGGAAGCGCTAGCCGGATCGGTCGGTGGGCGCGCGAGGCGCGCCGCTCCGCGTCTCTGCGGCTCGCGGAGCTCCTCGTCGCGGACCTCGGGATCTGCCTCGGCTCGTTCTACGCCGGCATGCTCCTCCGTTTCGAGGGGAGCATCCCGCCGGGCTATCGGGAGACCTTGCCGGGGATCGCGGGGACCCTCCTGATCGCCCGGCTGCTGGCGAACCTCGCCTGCCGGCTCCACCGCTGGTCGTTCCGCCACTCGACGCTCGCCGACGGCGCCCGCGTCGGGATCGCCGGCGTCGCGGGCAGCGGCACCTTCCTGGGACTCCTGTACATGCTGCGGATCGGAGGGGGAACGCCGCGGTCGGTCGTCGCGCTCGAGCTGCTCCTGACGACGGCGCTCATGGCCGCGCTGCGGTTCGCGCCGAGGCTCTTGGGAGTCTACGCCGCCGACTGGACGCAGAGCCGGAGGAAGGAGACGCTCCGCACCCTGATCGTCGGCGCCGGCTCGGCGGGCCAGACGCTCCTCCGCGACCTCCAGGGCTCCGCCGACCACCTCTACCGCGTGATCGGATTCGTGGACGACGACCCCGCCAAGCGCGGGATGATCGTCGGCGGCCGGAAGGTGCTGGGCGGGCTCGACCGGCTCGCGGAGATCGCCGCCGCGACGCGCGCCGACCAGGTGCTGATCGCGATCCCGAGGCTCTCCGGGAAGCGGATCCGCGAGATCCTCGCGCGCTCGGCCGAGCTCAAGCTCCGGTTCAAGATCCTGCCGGTGTCGTTCGCGTTCTTCCAGGACCGCCCGGCCTCCGCCGCGATGCAGGACCTCTCCCCGGACGACCTCCTGATGCGGGACCCGGTGACGTTCGCCGACGGGGGGACCCCCATCCCGCTCGTCGAGCGCTCGGCCCTCGTGACCGGCGCGGCAGGCTCGATCGGGAGCGAGATCTGCGCGCAGCTCCTCCGGGCGGGGCTCTCGAGCCTCGTCATGGCCGACATGAACGAGAACGGGCTCTACCTTCTCGGGCGGAGATTCGCCCGCGAGTTCCCGAGGGCCGCGATCGCGCTCGAGGTGGCGGACATCCGGGATCCGGGACGGATCCGGTCGCTGTTCCTCCGGCATCGGCCGCACGACGTCTTCCACGCCGCGGCGCACAAGCACGTGCCCCTCATGGAGACCGCCCCCGGCGAGGCCGTAAAGAACAACGTGATCGGCACGCGCAACGTGGCCGAGGCCGCCGCCGAGGCGGGAGCGGACCGATTCGTCTACATCTCGACCGACAAGGCGGTCCGGCCGACGAGCGTCATGGGGACCTCGAAGCGCGTAGGCGAGATGATCGTGCGGGACCTCGCGAGGCGCTCCCGAAGGACCCGGTTCTGCGCGGTCCGGTTCGGGAACGTTCTCGGCTCGGCCGGGTCCGTCGTGCCGTTGTTCCGCGAGCAGATCGCCGCCGGAGGGCCGGTGACGGTGACCCACCCCGAGGTCCGGCGCTACTTCATGACCGTCTCCGAGGCGGTCGCGCTCGTGCTGCGGGCGGGATACGGGGACTGCGGCGAGCTGTGCGTGCTCGACATGGGCGACCAGATCCGGATCGCCGACCTCGCGCGGCACATGATCACGATGTCGGGGCTCGTGCCGGACGCCGACGTCCGGATCTCGTTCACCGGCCTGAGGCCGGGGGAGAAGCTCTTCGAGGAGCTCCTCACCGAGGAGGAGGAGCGCACCCGGCAGGTCCAGGACAAGATCCTGGCGGCCGAGTGCCCGGCGCCGCCCGAGGACCTCCACGCCCGCATCCGGGACCTGGCCGAGGCCGCCGCCGAGGGCCGGGCGACCCGCATCCTCGAGCTGTTCCGCCAGCTGGTCCCGACCTATCGGCCCCACGGCCTCGCTCTCGCGGACGACGCCGCGCCCGCCGTCGAGCGGGCCGCGGACGCCGGCTAGCCGGGCGCGATGCGGAAGGCCGCAGGGGCGGCGGCCCTCCTGGGGATCGCGCTCTTCGCCTGGATCTCGATCGAGGTGTACCGGGCGCGGGTGGCCCCCGAGGAGTTCGAGCCGCGGGGCCCGCTCGGCCGGCTCGCGGGCCCCGCCTCGCGGCCGCTCCGCGAGGCAGCGGACCGCCGGATCGAGGCGGCGCTTCGGGCCCTCGACGACGGCTCCCTCCCGCCTGCCGCGCGCTTCCATGCCTATCGCCGCGAGCTCGCCGCGGCGGAGCGCCTCCTGCTGCGGAGCCTCGGGGCAAACCCGGCGCAGGCCCGGACGCTCGCGCGGCTCGCGGCGATCCGGTGGGAGATCGACCCCCCGGCGGACGCGGAGGGGGTCTCGCGCCTGCTCGAGACGATCGCGGCCGCGTCGCGGATGGCCCCGCGCGTGCCGGAGGTGCAGATGCGCCTCGGGGAGCTCCTCCTGCGCATGGGAAGGGACGACGACGCGGCCCCCTACCTGAGGCGGGCGGTCGATCTCGACCCCTCCTCCGCGCGCCAGGCCGTCGGCCTCCTCCGCGCGCAGACGTGGAAGGCGGTCGCGATCGCGGAAGCCCTGCCCCGGTCGCCCGCGGTCGTCTCCGCGCTCGGCGACGCGTACTTCCAGGACGGCGCGGGGCGCGAGTGGCTTGCGCTCGCCGAGCCGTCGATCCGCGAAGGGGGCGGCGAGCTGCTCGCTGCCTACGGGAGCGTGTCCCTCCGGCTGGGAGAGGCGGCAGGGCTCGAAGCCCGGCTCTCGAGGATCGGACGTTTGCCGGATCCCTCGGTCGAAGCCGAGCGGCTCCGGCAGATCTCGGCGGCGCGGCTCGAGACGGGGAACCCGGAGGGGGCGCTCGACGCGGCGTCCCAGGCGGCGGCGCTCCGGCCGGAAGACGCGGGGCTCGCCGAGCACCGGGGCCGCGTGGCGCTGCGGGCGGGGAAGCCCCCCGAGGCGGTGCGGGGGTTCCGCGACGCGCTCGCCATCCTGTCGCGGACCCCGGGGACCGATCGCGCACGCGCGCGGCTCTACGCCGCGATCGGCGCCGCCGAGGAGGCGCGCGGCAGGCCGGATCTCGCCTTCGACGCCTACCGGATGGCGATCGGCCTCGACCCGGCGGCCGAGCCGGCCGCGCGGCGCCTCCGCGAGATGGGCCGCGCCGCCGGGCTGTCGAAGGTAGAATCCGCGACCGGCGGGGGAGAGTGAGAGGTTCCGCGTGGCTCGATGGTTCGTGACGGGGATCCGCGGCCAGCTCGGCGCCGCGCTCGCGCGAAGGCTTCCGGGGGGCGAAGTCGCGGGGGCGGACCTTCCGGAGCTGGACGTGCGGGACGCCGCCGCCGTCCGCGAGGCGATCGGGAGGGAGCGGCCCTCGGTCGTCGTCCACTGCGCGGCGATGACCGACGTCGACGGGTGCGCGCGGAATCCTTCTCTCGCCTGCGCGATCAACGCCGGAGGGACGGAGAACGTGGCGGGAGCGGCGGCGGAGAGCGGCGCGGACCTCGTGTACGTCGGGACGAACGAGGTGTTCGACGGGGAGAAGGACGGCCCGTACTCGGAGACCGACGCGGTCGCGCCGGTCAACGCCTACGGCCGCTCCAAGCTCGACGGCGAGGAGATCGCGATACGCCTCCAGCCCCGCTCGTGGATCGTGCGAACCGCCTGGCTGTACGGGGCGGGAGGGAGGAACTTCGTCCACAGGATCCTGGAGGCCGCCGACTCGGGCAGGGCGCTCCGGGTCGTCGCCGACGAGACGTCCTCGCCGACGTGGACCGAGGACCTGGCGGCCGCGATCCTCCATTTCGTGGCGCGGACGCCCCACGGCGTCTACCACGCGGCGGGCCTCGGCGGCTGCTCCCGGTTCGAGATGGCGCGCGCCGCGCTCGACCTCTCGGGGAGGGCCGGCGTTCCGATCGAGCCGATCACGAGCGCGGACTGGCCGCGCGCGAGCCGTCCCCCCCGGAGGACCGTCCTCGACTGTTCGAAGGCGCTCGCCGCAGGAGCCCCCCTCCGCCCCTGGCGCGAGGCCCTCGCCGCCTTCCTCGGGGAGCGGCGGCCATGAAGCGAATTCGTTCGCTGTCCCCGATCTTCCTGGCGGCGCTGTGCGTCGCGGGAGGAGGCGCCCGGGCGGAGCAGGACCCGCTCGAGCCGCCCGATCTCGGCCGCTATCTCCGCTGGGGGCCGGTGCGCGCCCGGCCGTCCCTGGCCCTGACGAACGTCGGGTACGACGACAACGTCTACCAGAAGACGGACGCCCCGGCCGTCGGCGACTACACCGGCACGCTCTCGGGACGCGCCGACTTCCTGGTGCTCTTCGGGCGGAGGGCGTTCCTGACCGCGAACGGGCGGCTCGACTACACGGCCTACGCACGGGAGTCCTCGCAGAGCTTCTGGAACGAGTACGCGTCGGGGAGGTTGACGGTCCCGCTGCGGCGATTCGGCGTCTACGCCGACCTCGCCGCAAACCGGTACAAGGAGCGCCCCGTCGATCAGGTGGACGCCCGGACCGACGTGCGCGAGGACCGGATCGGCGCCGGGTTCCTCCTGGATCTCGGCTGGCGCACCGACGCCGAGATCGGGACCGTCCGGACCTCCTGGGAATACGACGACCCCGACAACCCGTCGATCGGGCGGTCGCTCGACCGGACGGAGACCGGCGCCCGAGCGCTCGTTCGCTATCGCGCGCTCGGCCGGACCCGCGTGCTGCTCGAGGCGGAGAGCCTCGACGTGGCCTTCGAGAGCGCCGAGATGGGACGAAACGCCACGCTGCGGCGCCTCCTGCCCGGGCTCGATTTCGGAGAGGGCGGCCGCCTGAGCGGAACGATCCAGATCGGCCCCGGCCGCCTCGACCCCGAGGCCCCGGAGACGCCCCCCTTCTCGGGCACCGTCGGCGAGGCGAAGGTCGCCTACCGGCTCGGCTCCGGCACGACCCTGGTGGCGGAGGGCAGGCGCGACGTGCGCTTCGCCGCCTACCAGAGCGACGTGTACTACCTGGTCCGCTCGTACGATCTGAAGGCGATCCACTACTTCGGACGCGCGTGGGGAATCGAGCTGGGCGGCGCCCGGTCGCGCCTCGACTTCCCCCTCACGCCCGAGCGGGTGGACCGCGGCGACCGGGCGGAGGCCGGCATCCGGCTGCGTCTCATGGAGAACTCCCTCGGCCGGAGGATCGAGTACGTCCTGAAGGTCACGCACTGGCGGATCGAGTCCACCCAGGAGTTCCGGAACCAGTCGAGGACGGTCCTCGGCTTCGGGGCCGTCGTGGGGTACTGACGGCGTCCGGCGGCGCGGCTCCGGCCCCGCCTGCGGGAATCCGCTATACTTTCGAGTTCGCGGCCCGGAGCGCCGCGAGGAAGCCCGAGATGAAGAACTCGCCGATGCCTTTCGTCGCGACCGCGATCTTCCTGCTGGCCCTCGCCGGGGCGGCGGCCGCTCCCCCGGTCGCCGGAGAGCCGGACCCGCCCGCCGATCCGGAGGAAACCGTCCTAGTCGCCCTCCCGGCGGACGGGCAGGCGATCGAGCCGCTCCTCCAGCGCGGAGGGGGCGACTACCGGGTCGGCCGCCAGGACCTCCTCGAGATCCGCGTCTTCGACCTCGAGGAGCTCAACCAGACCGTCCGGGTCGCCGACGACGGCTCGATCACGCTCCCGCTGCTCGGCCGCCTCCTGGTGGCGGGCCGGACCAAGGGCGACCTCGAGAAGGAGATCGCCCGGCTGCTCGAGGAGCGGTTCGTCCGCGACCCGCAGGTCACGATCTTCATCAAGGAGTACGAGTCGAAGAAGGTCGCCGTCTCGGGCGCGGTCAAGAAACCGGACACGTACGAGATGCTCGGCGAGAAGACGCTGCTCGAGATGATCTCGAAGGCGGGGGGCCTCGACCGGGACCTCGGCAAGGAGATCATCGTCTTCCGGCAGGAGGACGACGGCCCGGCGCGCCGGATCGCGGTCGACCTCGACCGCCTCGTCTACGACGCCGACCCGGCGCTCAATCTCCCGGTCCGGCCTGGCGACATCATCTACGTGCCGACCGTCGAGAAGGTGCGGATCTTCGTCAGCGGCGCGGTCCGGAACCCGAACCTCTACGAGGTGCCGCGCGCCGAGCCGGTGACCGTCCTCAAGGCGGTCACCCTCGCGGGCGGCACGACCGACCGCGCGGCGGAGAGCCGCGTCCAGGTGATCCGGACCGGCCCGGACGGGCGGCGCGTCGTGCTCCCGGTGAACCTCAAGAAGATCAAGAGGGGCAAGGCCGAGGACCCGGTCCTGCAGAAGGACGACCTCGTGCTGGTTCCGGAGGCGTTCTTCTGATGCGCGAGGAGACGGCGGCGGGAGGCAAGCACCTCCTCGAGTACTGGGAGGCCCTGAGGCGAAGGCGCTGGATCGTCTACCTCTCCGTCGGAGTCGTGGTCGTCGTCGCGCTCGTCGCGTCGTTCCTCGCGACCCCCCTGTACCGTGCGACGGCCACGCTCCAGATCGAGCGCCAGAACCCCGACATCCTGACCTTCAAGGACGTCGCGGCGGTGGACTACGCCTGGTCCGCGTACACGGACTTCTACCAGACCCAGTACAAGATCCTCGCGAGCGACGCGGTCGCGCGGCGGGCCGTGGAAAGGCTCGGACTCCTGAACCACCCGGCCTTCGCCCCCGAGGAGGCCGCACGGCCCGGGCTCGTCGCGCGCCTCAGAAGCCTCCTCCCCCGGCCGCCCGGAGGGAGCCGGCGCGACCCGATGGACCTCGCGGCGGCCCGGCTCGCCGCGGCCCTGGAGATCATCCCGATCCGCAACTCCCGCCTCGTGACCGTCTCGTGGGTCTCGCCCGACCCGGCCCTGTCCGCGACCGTCGCGAACGGCGTCGTGGACGCGTACATCCAGTTCAACATCCAGTCGAAGTACACGACGTCGGACCAGGCGTCGGAGTTCCTCATCAACCAGATCGGCGAGCTGAAGCGGGAGATCGCATCCCTCGAGGAGCGGCTCCAGGCGTACGGCGAGGCCAAGAGCATCGTCTCGATCGACGACTCGAGCAACATCACGATTCAGGCCCTGTCGGACGCCGCGACCCGGCGGGCCGCGGCGCGCGCCGAGCTGGCGAGGGCGGAGGCCGCGTGGCGGGCGGTCGCCTCGGCGCCTCCCGAGGGGCTTCCCGAAGTCCTTCGCTCCGAGCTGATCGCCCGGCTCAAGCAGGAGTACGCCTCGGTCGAGGCCGAGCTCTCGGAGAAGGCCCGCCGGTTCAAGGACGACTGGCCGGGGGTGCAGGAGCTCCGCTCGCGCCTCGAGCAGAGCCGGACCCGGCTCGACCTCGAAACGGCCGAGATCGCCCGCAAGGTCGTCCTCTCGGCGGAATCCGAGCGCCGCCGGGCCGCCGCCGAGGTCGCGAACCTGGACACGCTCGTCTCCGAGCGGGAGCACGAGGCCCAGGCCCTGCGGCGGGACTCCGTGGAGTTCGCGAACCTCCAGAGCGAGGTGCGGAAGAAGCGGGACACGCTGGCCGCCCTGCTCTCACGGCAGAACGAGATGGCGCTCTCCACGCGCCTCCGCGACCTCGACGCCACTTCGAGCAACGTCCGGGTGGTCGACCGCGCGCGCCGTCCGGCGGCGCCGTTCCGCCCGAACAAGCGGCTGAACCTCGCCGTGGGCCTCGTGCTCGGCCTCGGTCTCGGCGTCGGCCTCGCGTTCTTCCTCGATTACCTCGACAACACGATCTCCTCCGCCTCCGAGATCGAGCCCCTGACCGGTCTCCCGGCGCTCGCGGTCGTCCCGCGGCACGGGCCCCAGACCGATCCTCTCGCCCGCATGCGCAGGCGGGCGGCGCAGGAGCCGGAGGAGTCGGTGGACCTCGTCGCCTTCCGGGACGGGGGCGCGGGAGTTTCCGAGGCCTACCGGGAGCTGCGCACGGCCCTCCTGCTCTCGAGCGCGGGGAGCCCTCCGGGGCGCATCCTGCTGACGAGCGCCGTCCCCGAGGAGGGAAAGTCGGCGACGGCGATCAACCTCGCCGTCGTGCTGGCGCAGCTCGGCCGCCGTGTCGCGCTGCTCGACGCCGACCTCCGGCGACCGAGGCTCCACAAGGTGTTCGGCAGGCCCTCCGACGCAGGGATGACGACGTTTCTCTCGGGGATGGAGCCCGACCTCCTTCGGCTCGTCGTCCCGACCGGGATCGCAGGACTCGACCTCATCCCGAGCGGCCCCATCCCGCCGAACCCCTCGGAGCTCCTGAACGCGGGGATCTTCGCGGGAGCGGGCCCCCTTCTCCTCCAGCGCGGCTACGACCACGTGGTGTTTGACTCGCCCCCCGTGCTGTCGGTCGCCGACCCCGTGATCATCGCGAGCGTCGTGGACGCAGTGATCCTCGTAGTCCGCGCCGGCCGCACCGCGCGACAGTCGGTGCGGATGGCCGCGGAGCGCTTCTCCCAGGCGGGGATCCGGCCGGTCGGCATCGTGCTCAACGACGTCGACGTCTCCGGCCGCGGGTACGCGCATTACCGCTACTACGGCCGCTACGGGCGCCACGGAGAGTCCGCCCCCGACACCGCGGCCGGCGGCTCGCGGCGGGCCTGAGGCGGCCCCGCGGGCGGCGGCGGCACCCGGATGGAACGGGACGAGGCCACGGCCCGCGAGGCGAGAACGGGGCTCGGCCTCCTGCTCGCGCTCGAGATCGGCGTCGCGGCGATCCTCGTCCTCGCACCCCTCCCCGAGGGGTCGGTGCGCGAGCCGGCCCGGACGGCCCTCGAGATCGCCTCCCTCGCCCTCGGGCTGTCGTGGATCGTCCTGGCGGCCCGCCGCTCCGTCGTCCTCCCCCCGCGGACGGCGCTCGCCGGCGCCTTGGGGCTTCTCCTCCTCGCTGCGGCGCAGGCTCTTCCGCTCGGAGCGGGAGTCGTCGGCGCCCTCTCTCCTCGCGCGCTCGAGGTGCGGACGGAGCCGCGCCCTCCCGCCGGGGCCGCGGCCTCCGAGGCCCGGCTGCTCGGCCGGGATCCGGCGACGCTCGACCCGCTTCCCACGCTCTCCGTGGACGCCGGCGCGACCGCGTCGGCGCTTCGCACCGGGGCGGCGCTCGCCGCGCTGCTCCTCGTTGCGGCCGCGGTCGCCGCGGAGCGCGGGCCGCGGGGCGTCGCCCTGGCGCTCCTGGCGACGGCCGCGATCCAGGGACTCCACGGAACCCTGGACGCCGCGGGATCGGGGAGGCTCGCCTCGGGCACCTTCGTGAACAAGAACCACTTCGCGGGCCTTCTCGCGATGGCGCTCCCTGCGGGGATCGGGCTCGCGATCTCGGTGTGGAAGGGCGGGCCCGGGGAGCGGGCGGGGCTCGCGCGGTTCGTCGGCGGCGAAGGCGCACGCGCGCTCCTCCTCGGCCTCCTCGCGCTCGTCGGGCTGTCGGGGCTCCTGCTCTCCCTGTCCCGAGCCGGGATCGCCGTCGGCGCGGTCGGGATCGTCGCGACGTTCGCGGCCTCGGGACGGCGCCGGCTGGGCGCCCGCCTCGCCGCGGCGGCGATCGTCCTCGCGATCGCGGCCGTCCCCCTCGCCCAGATCGGCGCCGAGCGCCTGGCGGAGGGCTACGCCCGGGTCCCCGAGGAGATCACGGGAGCGGGAAGCCGCGGCACGGTCTGGGGCGACACGCTGTCCATGGTCGCGGCGTTCCCCGCGGTCGGCACGGGGTTCGGAACGTTCGCTTCCGCCTATCCACTCTTTCGCTCGCCCGACGTGCGGCATCTCTTCTTGCATGCGCACTGCGACCCCCTGCAGGTCCTCTCGGAGGGAGGCGTCGTCGGCCTCGCGCTCCTCCTTCTGCTCGCCGCCCCGGTCCTGAGGCGCACGGTGTGGGGGCTCGGGGGCGCCGGAGGCCCGGTCGCTGCCGGGATGGCGGCCGGGATCCTCGCCGCCGTCCTCCACTCCCTCGTGGACTTCAACTTCCACGTCCCCTCGAACGCCGCCACCGCGGCGGTCCTCGCGGGGACGATGCTGGGCCTTCCGTGGCGCGCCCGGAGCTGAGGCTCGCCGGCGGGGGCGAGGCGCCGCGGGCCGACGGGGCCGCGCACCGCCGCGGGGCGCCGTGGATCGGCCTCGCGATCCTCGCCTTCGCCCCCCTCGCATCCCTCCTGGGCGCGGGCCCCGCCCGAGAACCGCGGAACGTCCGCGCCCTCGCGGAGGAGGCGCTCGTGGCCGCGATCGACGGCGGGGCGGGCGCGCCCGAGGTGCGCGACGCGGCGGTCCGGCTTCGCAAAGACGTGGGCCGCCGACCGCTCGACGCGGCGACGCGCGTCGTGTACGCGAGCCTCCTGCTGGAGCTGGCGGCGAGCGCCGAGGAGCGCCGCGCCGCGGCCTTTCACGCGTCCAGGGCGGCGGCGCTCGCCCCGGTGACCGTCCCGGTCGTGGAGACGGCCGCTCGCGTGCTGGCGCGCGCCGGAGAGCCCGGGAAAGCGCTCGATCTCGCGCGCTCGATGTTCGACTACGACCCCACCGCCGCGGCGCGCCTCGCCGCGTCCCTCGAGGCCCTGCCCGGAGGCGAGTCGGTCGCCGCGGCGATCCCGAGGACCCCCGCCGCCCGCGCGGCCTGGATCGGACAGCTGCGCGCGGCGGGGCGCCAGGCCGAGGCCCAGGACGCTCTCGACGACGCGTGGGCCCGGTGGCCGCGGGACCCGTGGGTTCGCCGCCAGGCGGCCTTCCGGGCGCTCTCGCGCGGCGACTGGGCGGCGCTCGCGGAGATCGTGCCCCCGGCGGAGGCCCTACCGGAATCGCGGGACTCCGCGATCCTGCACGCCTTCCGGGGACGCCTCCGCGCCGCGACCGGCGACATCGAGGGGGCGAGGAGCGACGCCGAAGCCGCGGCGCGCCTCGGCGGCGGCGACGCCTGGGTCCGCCTGCACGCGGGGCTCGCGATGGATGCCGCCGGCGACGGGGCCGCCGCCCGAGCCCACTGGGAGAGCGGACTCCACGCGCTCCCCGCGGCCGAGGGGACGCGCCGGCTCCGCCTCCAGATCCTGACGCAGCTTGCGTGCCTCGCCGATCGGGAAGGGCGCGAGGGGGACGCCCTCCGCATCCGCCGCGAGATCGCCGGGACCGATCCGGAGAGCGCGGAGGCGGCGGCGCGCGCGGGACGATGAGGCGCGGCCTCCGCCGATTCCGGTGCCCGCGCGGAGCCTTCCCTCACGCCCCTCCGCCCAGCACCTTGTAGAGCGTCACCAGGTTGACCTGCTCCGCGAGGCGGACGCCGACGAGGGCCTGCTGCGCCGCGAAGAGCGAGCGCTGCGCGATCAGGACCCCGAGGTAGCCGTCGAGCCCTCCCCGATACCGAGCCTCGGAGAGCCGGAACGTGTCCTCGAGGGCCCGGACGAGCGATTCCTCCGCCTCTCGCTGCGCCGCGAGCGCCTTCCGGAGGGTCAGAGCGTCGCTGACCTCGGCGAAGGCCTTCTGGATCGCCTTCTCGTACTCCGCCACCGCGATCTCGCGCTCCACCCGGCTCGCCTTCAGGTTCGCCCGCAGAGCCCCCCCGGCGAAGATCGGCGCGACGATCGAGGGGGCGAAGGTCCAGGTCCTCGTGCCGGAAGAGAACAGGTCGGAGAGCTCCGGGCTCAGGGTCCCCGCCCCCGCCGTCAACGTGACGCGCGGGAAGAACGCGGCGCGGGCCGCCCCGATGTTCGCGTTCGCCGCCTTCAGCCGGTGCTCCGCCAGTAGGATGTCCGGACGGCGGAGCAGCACCTCGGAGGGGAGCCCGGGGGAGACACCTCGGGACACGGTCACCGGCCCGAGGCCGTCGGGCAGCAGATCCTCGGCGACGGCGGCTCCGACCAGCAGGTCGAGCGCGTTCCGGTCGACGGCGACGAGCCCCTCGAGACGGACGACGGCCGCCCGCGCTGCCTCCACCTGGCTCTCCGCCTGGCTCAGGTCGAGGTCGGAGGTCATCCCGACGTCCCGGCTCGCGCGTATCAGGTCGAGCGTCGACCGCTGCGTCTCGAGGGTCGAGCGGGCCAGCCGGAGACCCTCGAGGTCGGCCGCAAGGACGAGCCAGGCGCCCGCCGTGCCCGCGACCAGGGAGATCCTACCCGCGACGTGGGCCTGCTCGGTCGCCAGGTACTGCTCGAGGGCGCTCGCCCGCAGGCTCCGGATGCGCCCGAAGAAGTCCGGCTCCCAGGAGGCGACGCCGACGTGGACGGAGTGCTGCTCGACGATCTCGGCGTCGCCGCCCTCCGCCATGTTCTCGGGAAGGCGGTAGACTTCCCCCGACGCCATCACCCCGATGCCGGGGTACATCTCGCCTCGCTGGATCCGATACAGCGCCTGCACCCTCTCCGCGTTCAGCGAGGCCACGCGCAGGTCCCGGTTGTCGGCGAGCGCCATCTCGATCACCGATCGAAGGCGCGCGTCCGTGAAGAACTCCCGCCAGCCGACCTCCGCGGCGGCCGGCGCCGCCTCCCCTCCCGTCGCGGCGGCGCCTACCGGCCACGCGTCCGGGACCGGCGCCGGCGGGCGCGAGTACCTCGGGATCATCGCGCACCCGCAAGACAGCAGCGCGGCCGCGACGAGCGGGACGGTGTGCGCTCTCATGTCAGCGATCCTCCTCGGCTCTCGCCGCCTCTCCGGGGGGCGCCCCTGCGGCGGCGAGCCGCCTTCTCCTCCCGAACAGCTGGACGACGATCACGAAGAACAGCGGGATGAAGACGATCGCCAGGAACGTCGCTGTGATCATGCCGCCCAGGACGCTCGTGCCGATCGCCTTCATCGCCCCCGCCCCGGCCCCGCGGGCAATGGCCAGGGGAAGGACGCCGAATCCGAACGCGAGCGACGTCATGAGGATCGGGCGGAACCGGAGCCTCGCCGCCTCGAGCGTGGCCTCGAGCAGCCCCTTCCCCTGCTCCAATCGCTGCGTGGCGAACTGCACGATGAGGATGGCGTTCTTGGTCGTCAGGCCGAGGACCGTGAGCAGGCCGATCTGGAAGTAGACGTCGTTGGACATCCCGCGGGTGGAGGACGCCAGGACGCCGCCGATGACCCCGAGCGGGAGCGCCAGCATGACGGAGATCGGGAACGTCCAGCTCTCGTAGAGTGCCGCCAGGACGAGGAAGATCACGAGGATGGAGAAGGCGTAGAGGATCCCCGCCTGCGACTCGGACATCCGCTGCTGGTACGAGATCCCCGTCCACTCGTGCCCGATCCCCTGCGGGAGCTTGGCGATCAGCTCCTCCATGGCCTGCATCGCCTCGCCGGTCGAGCGCCCGGGCGAGGGCTCTCCCTGGATGTTCATCGCAGGAAAGCTGTTGAACCGCTCTAGGCGCGGCGACCCGTAGACCCAGCGGCCCGCGGCGACGGCCGAAAGGGGCACGAGGTCCCCCTTCCGGTTCCGGACGTGGAGACGGTCGAGGTCTTCCGGCAGCATGCGGAACGGGGCATCGGCCTGCGCGTAGACCCACTTGACGCGCCCGCTCCGGACGAAGTCGCCCACGTACGCGCTGCCGAACGCGGTCGAGACGTAGCTCTGCACCGAGCCGACCGGGACGCCGAGGGCCCCCGCCCTCTCCCAGTCGATGTCGACCTTGTACATCGGCACATCGGGCATGCCGTTCGGCCTCACGCGGGCGAGCCGTGCGTCCCGGGCCGCCATCCCGAGGAGCTGCTGCAGCGATTCGACGAGCTTCTGGTGGCCGAGGCCGGCGCGGTCCTGGAGCATGAGATCGAAGCCGGTCGCGACCCCGAGCTCGGTGACCGGCGGTGGGGGGAAGGTGTAGACGACGGCGCCCCGGATCCCCCCGAGCGTTCGCATCGACCGGTTCGCGACCGCCTGCGCGCGGAGGCCCGCGGCGCGGCGCAGGGCCCAGTCCCGGAGCTTGACGAACATGAGCCCCTGGCTCTGGCCCCGGCCTCCGAACCCCATCCCGGAGATCGTCATGCAGGATTCCACGGCGTCGGCTTCCCGGGTCAGGAAGTATTCCCGCACTTCCCTCATGACGTCCCCGGTCTGCTCGAGGGTGGATCCGGCGGGGAGCTGGACCATCGCCATCAGGCTCCCCTGGTCCTCGTCGGGGAGGTAGCCGGTGGGCATCCTCCAGTACAGGAAGCCCATCAGCGCGACGATCAGGACGAAGACCGCGACGAAGGGCTTCTTCCATCCGAGGACCCGTCCGACGGACGCCGCGTACAGGTCGCGCAGCCGGAAGAACCAGCGGTCGAACCAGATGAAGAACGGGCGGAGCAGGCGGAACCCGGTCTCGGCGGCCTCGTGTCCCTTCTCCACCGGCCTGAGAAGCGACGCGCAGAGGACCGGCGTGAGCACGAGAGCGACCACCACCGACAGCAGCATCGAGGCGATGACCGTGATGGAGAACTGCCGGTAGATGACGCCGGTCGAGCCGGGGAAGAACATCATCGGGGCGAACACGGCGGCCAGGACCAGCCCGATGCCGACGAGGGCGCTCTGGATCTGCCCCATGGACTTTCGGGTGGCCTCGAAGGGCGGGAGCCCTTCCTCGCCCATGATCCGCTCGACGTTCTCGACGACGACGATCGCGTCGTCGACGAGCAGGCCTATCGCGAGGACCATGGCGAACATCGTCAGCATGTTGATCGAGAAGCCGAACAGGCCGAGGACACCGAAGGTGCCCAGGATCACGACTGGGACCGCGATCGTCGGAATGAGGGTGGCCCGCAGGTTCCCCATGAAGAGGTACATCACAAGGAATACGAGGAAGATCGCCTCGATCAGCGTCTTGAACACCTCGTGGATCGCGACCTCGATGAACGGCGTGGTGTCGAAGGGGTAGATGACCTTCATACCGGGCGGGAAGTACCGCGAGAGCTCCGCCATCTTGGCCTTGATCCGGCCGGCGGTGTCGAGGGCGTTGGCCCCGGCTTCCTGGCGGATCGCCAGCCCCGCCGCCGGACGGCCGTTGTAGTGCGCGAGGACGTCGGGGAGCTCGTTCCCGAGCTCGGCCCGGCCGACGTCCCGCACCCGGACGACCGATCCATCCGGATTCGTGCGGAGGGGAACGGCCGCGAACTCCTCGGGGGTCACCAGCAGGGACTGGACGAGGATCGACGCGTTGAGACGCTGGCCCGGAACCGCCGGGGCGCCGCCGAGCTGGCCGGCGGAGACCTCGACGTTGTAGGCCCGGACGGCCGCGACCACGTCATCCGAGGTCATCCCGTACTTCGTGAGCTTGTCCGGATCGAGCCAGATCCGCATCGAGTAGCCGGTGCCGAAGATCTCGACCTCTCCGACGCCGGGAACGCGGGACAGCGGGGACTCGATCTGCGACACGGCGTAGTCGTTGAGGTCGGCCTGGTCCATGCTGCCGTCCTCGGTCGTAAGGCCGACGATCAGCAGGTAATTGCGGGTGGACTTGCTGACCGTGACCCCGCGGCTCTGCACGACGTCCGGAAGCGACGGCAGGGCGAGCTGGAGTTTGTTCTGCACCTTCGACCAGGCGATGTCCGGATCCGTTCCGGCGGCGAAGGTCAGCTCGATCGACGCGGCGCCCGCCGAATCGGCGGTCGAGTACATGTAGAGCATCCGGTCGAGACCGGTCATCTTGGTCTCGATCATCTGGACGACGCTGTTCTCGACCGTCTCCGCCGACGCCCCCGGATACGAAGCCCGGATCGAGATCGACGGAGGGGCGATGGGGGGATACTGCGAGATGGGGAGGTTGTAGATCGCGAGCCCCCCGCCCAGCATCATCGCGATCGCGACGACCCAGGCGAAGACCGGGCGCTCCAGGAAGAAGTTGGCCATCGCGCCCCTCTACTTCGCCGCGTCGGCGAAGGGGACCGCGCGGACGGCGGCGCCCGGCCGGACCTTCTGGAGGCCCTCGACGATCACGCGGTCCCCGGGAGCGAGGCCCTTCGTGACGAGCCAGGAGCCGCCGATCGCGCGATCCACCTCCAGGGACCGCTGCTCGACCTGGTCGGAGGCGCCGACGACCCACGCGATCGGGTTCCCCCGCGTGTCGCGGGCGATCCCCTGCTGCGGGACGAGGATCGCCTTCTCGGCTACGCCCGCCTCGACGACCGCCCGGACGAACATCCCTGGCAGGAGCACGTGCTCGGGATTCGGGAAGACCATGCGCAGCGTGACCGATCCGGTCGTCGGGTCCACGGTGACGTCGCGGAACTGGAGCGTGCCCTCCGGCGCGTAGGGCGCTCCGTCCTCGAGCACGAGGCGGACCTTCCTCGCGACCGTCTCGTCGCGCCGGAGCAGGCCGCTCTCGAGCCTCCGCCGCAGGCGCAGCAGATCCGCGCTCGACTGCGGCACGTCGACGTAGATCGGGTCCAGCTGCTGGACGACGGCCAGGGGGACCGGCTGGTACGCGGTGACGAGCGCTCCCGGCGTCACGCTCGACCTGCCGATCCGCCCCGAGATCGGAGACCGGATCGGCGTGTACTCCAGGTTGATCCGGGCGCTCTCCACGGCGGCCCGGGCGGCCGCGACGCTCGCCTCGGCCCGGAGGAGCGCGGCCGCGGCGTCGTCGTAGTCCTGCTGGCCCGCGGCGCGGATCGCCACCATCTCCCTCAGCCGATCGGCGCGGGACCGGACGGCGGGGAGGTTCGCCTCGGCCATGGCGAGGGAGGCCTTGGCCTGCTCGAAGGCCGCCTCGTACGGCGCCGGGTCGATCCGGTAGAGGACGCTGCCCGCCGAGACGTCCGCCCCCTCGACGAAGGCGCGCTCCAGGATGATGCCGTTCACCTGGGGGCGGATCTCCGCGATCCGGAACGCCGTGGTCCGCCCGGGCAGCTCCGTCGTGAGCGCGACGCCCTGGAATCCGACCGTCACGACGGCCACCTCGGGGGGCCCGGGCCGCGGGGGCGCCGGCCGTCCTCCGCACGCGACGGTGAGTGCCGCAGCGGAGACGCAGAGACAGAGCGCGAGCGATCTCTCCACGTGCCGATCTCGGTTCATCCTCGTCTCCCGAAGGCGCCGGGGCCGCCCGGCCGTCCGGCCGCTCGAACCCCCGCATCTATGTAACGCTCGTTATACTAGCTGATGCCGCTCCCGCCGTCAAGGGCGCCGGCGGCCTCCGCCGCGCGGGGCGGAGGAACCCGCGAGCCCCTGAAGGATCACGGACAGGATCCGGTCGAGCGGATCGCGGCAGGAGCGCTTCCCCCGGGTGAACCAGACGGGCCGTGCCGCGATCTCGACTGCCCCGAGGAGCGCGAGGGCCACACTCCGCGCGTCGCAAGGCCGGAGCTCGCCGCTCTCGATCCCCTGCCGCACGAGCGTCTCGAGCCTGCGGACGGTTTCCGCGATCGCGCTGCGGATGTCGAAGCGGGGCGCCGCCTCGGGAGGACCGGACAGGATCGAGTCCGCGATGCGGACCAGGTCCGCGTCGTCGCGCCGCACCGCCGCGATCGCACGGCAGTAGCCCCGGATCCGCTCCGACGCGGTCGCGCCCCGGCCGAGCGCGGCTTCCACCGCCGCGTCGATCTTCTCCCGCGCCTCGCGGGCCAGCGCCAGGAACACCCCTTCCTTGTTGCCGAAGTGGTAGTAGAGAACGGGCGCCGTGACGCCGGCCTCCCGGAGGACGTCTCGAACGGTGGTCGCGGCGTACCCCTTCGAGGCGAACAGGCGCTTCGCCGCCCGGAGCAAGCGCTCTCGGCCTCCGCGATCGGCTCGGGAGCCTTCGGTCCGCCTCCTCGCCTTCATCCCCCTCAGTCTAAGCCGGCGCGCTCAGCCGGCATAGCCCCTCGCGGGCGGACTCGCGGTATCTTGGTCCCATCGCCGGGAGAAGGAATGGCGCACCGCACCGTCCGCTCGGGCTATCCGGGCCTCGTCGATCGGCTCAACCGGTTCCCTCAGGGAGCGCCGCCGTCCGAGCTGCTCTCGCGGATCCTCGCGCTGCTCCTGACCGAGCGCGAGGCCGAGCGGGTCGCCCTCCTGCCGATCCGGCCGTTCGACGCCGAGCGGGCCGCGCGAGCGTGGAAGGTCCCGGTGCACGAGGCGCGCAGGGAGCTCGACCGCCTGGCGGCGAAGGCGATCCTGCTCGACATCGAGGCGCCCGGAGAGAAGACGCTCTACGTGCTCCCCCCGCCGATGGCCGGCTTCTTCGAGTTCTCGATGATGCGCGTCCGCGGCGACGTCGACCAGACGGCTCTCGCCGAGCTGTTCTACCGGTACCTGAACGTCGAGGAGGAGTTCATCAAGGCCCTGTTCACCGATGGGCAGACGCAGCTCGGACGCACCTTCGTCCACGAGCCGGCGCTCACGGAGGAGCTCTCGCTCCACGTGCTCGACCACGAGCGCGCGAGCGAGGTCGTCCGGCGGGCCTTGCACGTGGCGATCGGGATCTGCTACTGCCGGCACAAGATGCGGCACCTCGGACGAGCCTGCGACGCCCCCCTGGATGTCTGCATGACCTTCAGCACGACTGCGGCCTCGCTGATACGGCACGGCTTCGCCCGGAAGGTGGACTCGGTCGAGTGCCTCGAGATCCTCGCCCGGGCCCGCGACAGCCGTCTCGTCCAGTTCGGCGAGAACGTCCGGGAGCGGGTGAACTTCCTCTGCAACTGCTGCGGCTGCTGCTGCGAAGCGATGATCGCGGCGCGGCGCTTCGGTCACCTCCATCCCGTCCACACGACGAGCTACCTCCCCGTGGTCCGGGACGAGGCGTGCAACGGATGCGGGCGGTGCTCGTCGGCGTGCCCCGTCGGGGCCGTCGCCGTCGAGGACGCGGGCGATCCCGTCCGGCCCGGCACCCGGATCGCACGCGTGGACGAGTCGCGCTGTCTCGGCTGCGGGGTCTGCGTCGCGGAATGCTCCCGCAACGCGCTGCGGCTCGCGGAGCGGCCGGTCCGGGTGATCACTCCGGTCGACTCGACCCACCGCGTCGTTCTGATGGCGATCGAGCGGGGAAAGCTCCAGAACCTGATCTTCGACAACCAGGCGCTCGCGAGCCACCGCGCGATGGCCGCCGTCCTCGGGGTGATCCTCCGCCTCCCGCCCGTGAAGCGGGCGATGGCCGGCGAGCAGTTCCGGTCGCGCTACCTCGAGGCGCTGCTCGCGAGGCGCGCCGTGGCGGCGGCGTCCTCGAACGAGCCGTCGGAGCACCTATAATGGCCCACGAACGGAGGTCGCCGTGCCGTTGCTCTCCATCGTCGTCCCGGTCTACAACGAGGAGCGGACCGTCGAGGCGCTCCTCGGCGCCGTCCTGTCCGCGCCGCTCCCGGAAGGGGTCGATCGCGAGGTCGTCGTCGTGGACGACGCCAGCGCGGACGGGACCCCTTCGCGTCTCGCGCGGTTCTCTTCGGACTCCAGGGTCCGCGTCTTCCGGCAGGAGCCGAACCAGGGGAAGGGCGCCGCGCTCCGGCGCGGCTTCGCCGAGGCTCGCGGGGACTTCGTCGTCGTCCAGGACGCGGACCTCGAGTACGATCCCCGCGAATACTCGAAGCTCCTTCTGCCGGTGCTCGACGGGAGAGCCGACGTCGTGTACGGCTCTCGCTTCGCCGGCAGCGACGCCCATCGCGTGCTCTTCTTCTGGCACTCCGTGGGGAACCGGGTGCTCACCCTCGTCTCGAACGCGGTGACGAACCTGAACCTGACCGACATGGAAACCTGCTACAAGCTGTTCCGGGCCGACGTGCTCCGGCGGATCACGGTCCGGGAGGACCGGTTCGGCTTCGAGCCCGAGATCACCGCGAAGGTGGCCCGGCTCGGCGTCCGCATCTACGAGGTCGGAATCGGGTATTCCGGCCGCACGTACGACGAGGGCAAGAAGATAGGCTGGAAGGACGGGGTGCGGGCGTTCTGGTGCATCCTCAAGTACGGACTGTTCCGGGCATGACGCCCTGCGGAGCCGGCGCTCCTCCGCTAGAATGCGCCGCGTGGCCCGCGTCGGCGGGCGGAGGAGCGACGTGATCGGAAGCTCGCGCGTTCACAGGCCGGTGGCGATCGTCCTGGCGGCCGCGATCGCCCTGTCCCCCGCCGCGTGGTGTGAAGCAGGCCCCAAGCCCGCGGGCGACGACGGAGCGAAAGGCTGCCGGGTCCGGGCGAAGCTGACCGCGAGCGACGGCAAGAAGCCGGTGGAGGGCGCCGTCCTCCGCGCGTACGTCCTCGACAGCGGAAAGGTCTACGAGGCTCCCCCCTCGAACGCGAAGGGGGAATGCCTCCTGGAAGGCCTGCCGTACGGCTACCTCGATCTGGACGTGGAAACCAAGGAGGGGCACTTCGCGGGGAGCCAGGTCGTGCTCGCGCCGCCCCGGGGGATGCTCGCAGTGTCCGTGCGCCTGAGCGGGGCCGCGGGCGGGGCCCCCTGGTGGAACGCCTCTCCTCCGGGGGGCGCGCCCGGGAGCCCGACGGGCGCCGCGGAGGTTCTCGTTCTGAAGAGGGGCCGCGAGTTCTGGAAGAGCCCGTGGGGGATCGCGATCCTCGGCGTCGCCGCGACCGCGGCCCTTCTCGCGATCACGGGCAGCGAGAGCGACGGTACGTCGTCGACCGTGGCGGAGTGACGGCGCGCTTGCCGCACGGTTGCAGCAGGTTCCACGGCTCCGCCCTTGACGGCGGCCGGGCCGCGGCGGACAATTACGGCTCGCTCGAGGGTGGCTGGTGCGCCCCGATGGAGGGTTCTCGATGGTTGCCAACGGCTTTCGGCGCGGCGTGGCCGGCGCGGTCGTCTTCGGTCTGATCTCCCTGGCGGCGAATCTCCCGGCCATAGCCGACGCGAACGCCCTGTTCCGAGGACGCGTCCTCGCCGCCGACGGCGTAAGCCCGATGGCGGGCGTCATCGTGACCCTCGTCGATCGGGAATCCAGCCGGACGTTCGATTCCGCTCCCGCAGACGATCACGGGTACTTCCGGGTCGACTCGGCCCCCGCCGGGACCTACCGGGTCGTCGCCCGGGCCCCCGAGGGGGCGTACCTCGCCGCGGACGCGGTCGCCCTTCAGCCGGGAGCGAACAAGCCTGTGGCCCTGGCCCTCAAGGCGAACGCGCAGGCCGCGCCGGCGCCCACGAAGAGCGCCTCGGGACAGGACATCGAGCCCTGGCTCAAGTGGGTGATCGTGGGCGGCATCGCCATCGGGGCCCTCGTGATCGCCGACGCCATCACGAGCGACGAGTCTCCCGCCAGCCCCCTGTAGCGCCAGCCGGGGACGGCGACCGCATTTCGCCGCCGCGGGAGTCGAGACCCGGGAAGCAGGTCTCGCCCTCGAACCCCGGTCGGTGTCCCCGATTCACCGATTCAACGCTTGGCGAGGGATCCCGGCCACGGACTCGCCGCGCCGCTTCTCGGGGCCCGCGCGCTCTCGGGCTTCCAGGTGAGGTCCCACTCGGGGACGTTTCGCTCGAGGCACCTCGGGCAGCCGGAGAACCTCTGTCCCTTCTCCATCCGGCACGTCGAGCTCTCGCCTCGCATCGCGCAGATATGGCAGTAGTAGCTCCCGGCCTCGCCGGCCTGCTCGCCCGGCTTGTACATTCTCGTCGTCCTGCCCATCGCCGCCTCCCGTCCGCACCGGACGCCGGCCGAAAACTATAGCGCACGCCGGCCTCCGCGCGCAGCCCTCGACCCCGGGCGGGCCGCTCCCCTAGAATCCACCCGTGAGACTCTTCGACCGCGACGAGGGCGGGCCGGACCGGCCTCTGGCCGACCGGATGCGGCCCCGGGATCTCGACGAGCTCCTCGGCCAAGAGAGGATCGTCGGCCCCGGGACCGCGCTCAGGAGCGCGATCGAGCGCGACGAGGTGCGGTCGATCATCCTCTGGGGCCCCCCGGGCTCCGGGAAGACGACGCTCGCCCGGATCGTCGCCCGGAGGACCCGCGCCGCATTCGTCCCCTTCTCCGCCGTCCTCGCCGGCATCCGCGAGGTGCGAGACGTCATGGAGAAGGCCGCCTCGCTGCGCCGCGCGACGGGGCAGAGGACGATCCTCTTCATCGACGAGATCCACCGCTTCAACAAGTCGCAGCAGGATGCCTTCCTCCCGTTCGTCGAGGAGGGGACGATCGTCCTGATCGGCGCCACGACCGAGAATCCCTCGTTCGAGGTCAATGCCGCGCTCCTCTCGCGGTCGCGGGTCTACCGTCTGGAGCGGCTCGAGCGGGGGCACCTCGTCGCGGCGATGCGACGGGCGACCGAGGATTCCGAGCGCGGCCTGGGGGCGCTCCGCGTCGACCTCCCGGCGCAGCTCGCGGAGCAGATCGCCGCCTCTTGCCAGGGGGACGCCCGCGCCGCTCTCAACGTGCTGGAGTTCGCCGCGGCGTCGGCCCGGCCCGGCGCGGACGGGGTCCGGAAGATCGACGAGGACCTCGTCCGCGACGCGCTCCAGAGGACGACCCTGTACCACGACCGCGCCGGCGAGGAGCACTTCAACCTCATCAGCGCGCTCCACAAGTCGATGCGGAACTCGGACGTGGACGCGGCGCTCTACTGGCTCGCGCGCATGCTCGAGGCGGGCGACGATCCGCTGTACCTGGCCCGCCGGATCGTCCGATTCGCTAGCGAGGACGTCGGGCTGGCCGATCCGCGCGCCCTCACGCTCGCGCTCGCGGCGAAGGAGGCGGTGCACTTCGTCGGCCGGCCGGAGGCCGACCTCGCCCTCGCGGAAGCGGCGGCCTACTGCGCCCTCGCGCCGAAATCGAACGCCCTCTACGCCGCCTGGAGCGAGATCCTCGGGGCGATTCGCAAAGGCGAAACCGATCCCGTCCCCCTACCCCTCCGCAACGCTCCGACCGCCCTCATGAAGGCCGAGGGATACGGCCGAGGCTACGAGTACGCTCACGACGCCGAGGACGCCGTGACCGGGATGGCGTGCCTGCCGGAGCGTCTCGCCGGGCGGCGCTTCTACCGGCCGACCTCCCGGGGTCTCGAGCGCACGATCGCTCAACGCCTCGAGGCCTGGGCCGAGGCCCGGCGGCGGATCGAGCGGGACCGACCGAAGGGAGAGCCTCCGACGGGCGGCTGACCGCCCGGCGGATCAGGCCTCGCCGCCCCCCGAGGGGGGAGCCGCGGGTTCGGCGGCCTCCCGCGCCACCGCAGCAGACCTCGCTGCGGCGGCCTTCGCCGCCGCCGACTTCCCCGTCGCCGCCTTTGCCGTACCTTTCGGGCTCCGCGTGGCGGCGCGCGCCCTGGCCTTGAGCGCCTCGCGGCGCCGCTTCCGCTTCCTGCGTAGCTCCTTCGTCCGTTCGACCGACATCCGTCCTCCGTTCGCGCCCGGATGGAAGCGCGAGCCGGCATTATATACGGGGGCCATCGCCTCGAGATCCCGGAACCGGAGAACCCCGAAGCAGCCTCAGGAACGCCTCCGCCTCGCTTCTGCGCGCGTCCCGCCACACGCCGAGCTTGCGCTTGCGCTCGATCGCGTCCCGGCTGTATCGCACGCTGGAGACCAGCTTCCCATCCGTCGTGAAAAAATGGATCCGGCCCCGCTCGCCCGGTACGACCAGGGTCCCGCTCCGCTCGTCGGCCAGGATCTCCTCGGCCCGCGCCCCGCGGATGTCGTCCAGGGCCTTTCGGGTCGGCCGCTCCCCGGAGCGGTGCCGCTCCTCGGCGTGGGAGGTCCGGCGCGCGCGGCCGCGCCGCTCCCTCTCGAGCCGGCGGGCGAGCCCCCGGAGGATGCCTTCCACACGCCGCTCGATCTCCTCCCGCCGCCCCGCGGCGCCCCCTCGCCCCGCCGGCCCGCCTCCCGCGGTGGCGAGGGCAGCCTGCGCCCACCGGACCGCCCGGCTCCAGGGAACGTCCCGGCTCCGGTCCCAAAGGAGATCGAGCGGCTCTCCACCCGGCATCTTCCCGAGGATGTTGAGACCGAAGCAGGACCGTCCGGAGCGACCGCAGGCCCCCGCCGCCTGGAAAGTCACCGCGAGGACCCCCCTCCCCTCGCCTTCCCTCGCGCGGACCGGGAAGAAACCCGCGCGCACCTGTCCGAGCAATTCGTACTCCGGTGCCTCGAACGCCCCGAGCAGGCGGGAGCGCAACGTCGCGGCGTCGTCCACGAGCGTCACGAAGGCCGGCGGGTCCTCGTACAGGCGGTCCACCTCCGGATGGCGCATCTCGAGGCACACCTGCGCGAAGTCCTCCCATCGCGGCGTCCCGGTGGGAGCGTACCCGACGAGGACGTGGCGGGCCGACGGAGGCTCGGAATGCTCGCAGGCCGCCCCTCCGCACCGGTGGCAGAACGCGTGCCCGGGGCGAAACGCAGCCGCCCGCTGGATCGCGTCGTCCACGAACCGCTCGAGGCGGGACGTCAAGTCGTCCGAGATCGTCCCGAGGTCCGCTCCGGCACCCCGGAGCGCGAACCGGAGATGCACTTCGACGCGATCGATCTCCGACTCGACGAGGTGCCCGCCGGGCCGCCGGGAGAGGATCTCCCGGACTATCCGCTGCAGCGTGCCGGCCGCGATCTCTCCGAGAGCCCCGACCCGGTCTCGCATGCGGCTCCGCTCCTGGACCGCGCGGCCCTACGGTTGCGCGCCCTCTCGCACCGGAGCGAGCGCGACAAGCTTCCTCACGACCGTCGGCACCGAGGGGAGGGAGTCGCCCGGCAGGACGTAGCGTCCGTCGGCAGCGGTCCGGTCGCAGAACGTCTCCCCGGCTCCGGCCGCCACATAACAGATGCGGCCGTCCGCGACGGTGCTCTCTTCGGGATCCACGACACGGCCCGCGGCTCCTCCGACGGGCAACCCGCCGAAAACGAGCGCCGCGCCAGCGGCACCGACCCCCAGCGTGTCGCCCCGCCTCATGAAGCGCCTCCGTGTCCGCCCCGCCCGGGCAGGAGGTCTCCCCCCCATTCCCCGCCGAGAAGGGTACGCCTGTCCGCGCCGGTGCTCCACCGCGCCTCCCAGGGGGCCGGAATCGCAGGGTCGGGGGGGCAAGGCGGCCCTCCCCCGGGGGCCTTGACGTCCCCTTTGCATCGTCCCCCCGAAGTAGTACCATGCGGCTCCGCCGTGCCGGAGGAACACGCGTTCCGAGGCGGGTCGATGGTTGTTCGCCCTCCACATGGAGGAGGGTGCACAGAGAGGAGAGAGAAGAGTATGCGCAAGACGATGATGGTGTTCGGCCTGATGCTCGTGCTCGCGATGGTCGGCTGCCAGAAACCGCCGCAAGTGGAGATCGACGGCGCGAAGGCCGCCCTGGACGCGGCTCGCACCGCCGAGGCGATGGACTACGCCCCCGATTCCTTGAGGGCTGCCGAGGACGCCACCGCCGCTCTGGACGCCGAGCTGAAGGCGCAGGAGCAGAAGTTCGCGCTGTTCCGCTCCTACAAGAAGTCGAAGGAGCTCGCGGCCGCGGCCCTGGCTGCCGGCGAGAAGGCTTCGGCCGACGCCGCAGCGGGCAAGGAAGAAGCGAAGCAGCAGGCGCAGGCCCTCATCACCGACGCCACGACCGCCCTCAACGACGCCAAGGCGCTGCTTGAGAAGGCGCCGAGGGGCAAGGGCACGCAGGCCGACATCGAGGCGATGAAGGGGGACCTCGCCGGAGTAGAGTCTTCGCTCGCCGAGGCCCAGAACGCCTTCAACGCGGAGAAGTACCTCGACGCGAAGTCGAAGGCCGAGGCTGCGAAGGCGGCTGCCGGCAACGTGAAGTCCGCGATCGAGCAGGCCATCGAGGCCAAGAAGGGCCGGCGGTAGCGGCCTTTCGCCCGCAACACTCCGAATCGGGGGCGTCGTTCCTCGGGAGCGTCGCCCCCGTTCGTGAAGCGGTCGCTCGGGCCCGAAGGGCCGTGCGCGAGCCTGGCCCGGCAGGCCGTCTATCCTTACATTGGATCTCATGAAGATGTCGTTCGCGACCCGGTGGCGCGAGCGCGGCCGTGCGAGGCTGCGCACCCTCGTCGGTTGGGCCGCGGTGCTGGTCCTCGGCGCGTCGATCGCGGGGGCTGCCCTCTTCCCCGTGTTCAGCGGGAGGACCGAGGCGCCGACCTGGAGCCGCGCCGCGGCGGAGCGCGCGCTCGACGCCGCGAGGAAGGTCCACGCGAGCCGCTGGGCCCCCGCGGCGCTCCTCCGGGCGGAATCGGCGACACGGGCGGCGCTCGCCGAGACTCGCCGACAGGAGGTCCGATTCCTTCTCCTGAGGGACTTCCGGGCGGCGCGCGCGAGCCTGCTGCTCGCGGAGGAGAAGTCCAAGGAGGCCGCTTCCGAGGCGGCGCGGCGTCGCGAGGAAGCCCGGGCAAAGGCCGATGAGGCGATCGCCGACGCGGGCGATCGCCTCGGCACGGCCGACGGGTTCGCCGACGCAATGCACCTCGGCAGATTCCAGAGATCGGTCCTCCAGCGGGCGAAGGTCGCGCTCGCGGAAGCGAAGATCCTCCACGGGAGGGAGGAGTTCGAGACCGCCGCCGAGCGGGCCAAGGCCGCGAGCGCGAGCGCGGATCTCGTGGGAGACACCGCCGCCGACGCGATGGCGCGCTTCGGGGACTCCAGGCTGGTCCGGCACTGGAAACAGATGACCGAGGACACGATTCGCTGGTCGAGGCTCACCGGCGAGGACGCGATCGTCGTGTACAAGGACGAGCACCGTCTGACCCTCTATTCCGGGGGCCGGCCGATCAAGTCCTATCGCGCGGAGCTCGGCTACAACTCGATCCGGGACAAGCTCCATGCCGGCGACGCGGCCACTCCGGAGGGGCGCTACCGGATCACCGCGAAGAGGGGGCCCAGCCAGACGACGTACTACAAGGCCCTCCTCTTGAACTACCCCAACGACGAGGACCGCGCCGCGTTCGAGCGCGCACGGCGCGCCGGGCGGCTTCCCCGCTGGGCACGCCTCGGGGGTCTGATCGAGATCCACGGCGAGGGCGGCAAGGGGAAGGACTGGACGAAGGGGTGCGTCGCCCTCCGGAACGCCGAGATGGACGATCTGTTCGGGCGCGTGGGAGTCGGCACCCCCGTGACGATCGTGGGCGGCGATGGAGGGGGCGGGACCTACACGGAGCTCGTCCGCCGGCACCGATCCCCCGGGAACGGCACGACCAGTCAATGATCGACGGCGACGGCTTCCCCGGAGGTCCGATCCTCCGTCTCGACGGAGCGGAGGATCCCAGGGAGGCGCGCCCGCGGTCGAGAGCGGCGGCTCTCCTGATCGCGGCCGCGATCGCCGCCGTCGTGGCGGGCGTCGCGGTAGCGGTCCTCGCGTCGGGAACCGGCTATGTGTACGGCGGCCTTCCCCCCGCGGGAGCGTCGGAGAGCGCGGAGCCGGTGCCCGGCGAGCCGTCGGCCCAGAAGAAGGCCCTGGCCAAGCTGCGCGGGGAGAACAGGCGCCTGAACGCCGCGCTCCGCGCACGGGCGCCCCGGGGGTACTGGGTCATCGTGGACCAGACCCAGAACCGGATCTACTTGAAGAAGGACGGCGAGACCGTTCTCGACGCGCGGTGCTCCGCCGGCTCCGGCATGATCCTCAAGGAGCCGGAAGGGGGCAAGGGCCGCCGCTGGGTGTTCGACACTCCGCGCGGCGTGTTCAAGGTCCGGAACCGCGTCTCGGACCCCGCCTGGAAGAAACCCGACTGGGCGTTCGTCGAGGAGGGAAAGCCGATCCCGAGGAACGACGCGGACCGGATCGAGTACGGGACCCTCGGCGAGTACGCCTTCTACCTCGGCGACGGCTACATGATCCATGGAACCCTTTACGAGAGGCTGCTCGGGCGGAGCGTGACCCACGGGTGCATCCGCGTCGGGCGCGACGATCTCCGGGTCCTCTGGAAGCACGTGGAGATCGGAACTCCGGTCTACATCTACTGATGGCGAACCTGGGGCGGAGCGGGCCGGGCGGAGCCCGGCGAGCGGCGGCGGCGATCCTGGCGGTCGCCGGCGCCCTTGCGCCGCAGCCGTCGATGCCGGGCGGCGGAGAGGATGCGCGGATCGAGATCGAGCGGCTCGGGCGGGAGAACGGGACCCTCCGCAAGTACGTCGAGATGGCGAGCGGCAAGGAGTTCTATCTGGTCCTCGATCCCGACTCCCTCAGCCTTCGCCTGATGCTGCGGGGAGCCGTTCTGCAGGACTACCGGGTCCTGGGAGTCGAGATCGGCTCTCCGCGCGTGGCCTTCGTCGTCCGGGAGCTCCCCGAGGGCTGGCGCGGCCGCACCTGGACTTCCGGGAACCTGGTGCCGCCGCGGGAGCGGGAACGGATGGAGGTCGAGGCGCCCCCCCCGACGTCCGACCCGAATTACGAGCCCCCTCCCCCGACGATCCCCCCCACGCCGGAGGAGCTGTACCCGGTTCCCCGGCGATTCCACGTCCGGTTCGCCGGGGGCCTCTCGCTCGAGTTCCTCCGCAAGGGGGAGGCCGACACGGCCGCAGGCCGTTGGACCCGATTCCTCGAGTGGGCCGGGAGCCGCTGGTCGGACCTTCGATCCGCGCTCGACCCTTCGGCGCCCGACGCGGACCGCGTGCGCGTGCGTCTCACGCTCCAGCCTCGAGACGTCGACTCCCTCTACCGGGCCCTCCCGCCCGATACCGAGCTCCTGATCCTGCCGGAAAATCGCTGACCGGGCGGGGGCGCGCCGTCAGCCTGCCTTCGCGATCTCGTCCCCGTGCAGGTGCGACCGCGAGGAGGGCCCCTTGCGCGCCTCGGTCCACTTGCGGACGTCGTCGTGCCGGACGCCGCCGATCTCGTAAAGCTTTTCCTTGTCGAAGATCATCAGATCCCTGGAGTGCCCTACGGCGACATACGTCCCGGAGAGGGCAATCGCCTCCTCGGGGCACACCTCCTCGCAGAGACCGCAGTAAATGCAGCGGAGCATGTTGATCTCGAACTTCGCCGGGTACTTCTCGATCGAGTGGCGCGGATGGTCCTTCGGGTACTCGGCGGCCTCGATCGAGATCGCCAGGGGAGGACATACGAACTGGCACATGTAGCAGGCGACGCATTTCTCCCGGCCGTCCTGGTCCTTGACCAGGGACGGCACGCCGCGGTACCGGGGTTCGAACTCGTGCCTCTCCTCCGGATACTGGATCGTGTCCTTCCTGCGGAAGATGTGCCGGAACGTGACGGAGAGCCCCTCCGCGATGCTCGGAAGGTAGAGCCGGTCCCCGAGCGTCAGCTTCCTCGGACGCTTGACCTTCATCTCGGTCTCCGGACCCCCTCGCGCTTCCGGCGGGGGATCTCCCCGCGGATCTTACCCTTCCAGAGGATTCCGGGGTAGCCGGTCCCGGAGGATCTGCGCGACGTCCCGCACCGCGAGCGTTTCCTCCCGTCCGAGGTCGGCCGCCGCGTCGGCGATCATCGTCAGGCAGAAGGGACACGCCACGGCGACGACGCCCGCGCCCGTCGCGGCCGCCTCGGCGGTCCGGCGGTCGCACACCTTCGTCCCGATCCGCTCCTCCATCCACATCCGCGCCCCGCCGGCGCCGCAGCAGAACCCGTTCCCGCGACTCCTCGGCATCTCCACGAGATCGAGGCCGGGCACCCTCCGGAGTGCCTCCCTCGGCGGCTCGTACACCCCGTTGTGGCGTCCGAGATAGCACGAGTCGTGGAAGGTGACGGAGAGGGAGGACCCCGGCTCGAGCCGCAGCCTGCCCTTCGCGAGGAGATCCGCGAGAACCTCGCTGTGGTGCACCACGTCGTACCGCCCCCCGAACTGCGGGTACTCGTTGCGCAGCGTGTTGAGGCAGTGAGGACATGCGGTCACGATGCGCCGGACGCCGTAGCGGTTCAGCGTCTCTACGTTCTGGGCCGCGAGCGTCTGGAACAGGTACTCGTTGCCCGCGCGGCGCGCGAAGTCCCCCGTGCAGGCCTCCTCCGGCCCGAGGATCCCGAACCTCACCCCCGCGGCCCGGAGCAGCTCCGCGGTCGCGCGCACGACCTTCCGGTTCCTCTCGTCGAACGAGCCGGCGCAGCCCACCCAGAACAGGCACTCCACGTCGGCCGGGCCGTCGGCCATGAGCGGGATCTCGAGCCCCTCCGCCCAGTCCGCCCGCGTCGACGGATCCATCCCCCAGGGATTCCCGGATTTCTCGAGGCCCCGGAACGCCGATGCCATCTCGTGCGGGAAGGAGCCGTCCTCCAGGACCAGCTTCCGCCTCATCTCGACGATCCGGTCGATGAACTCGATGAAGAGCGGGCACGCCTCCTCGCAGGCCCGGCACGTCGTGCAGGACCAGAGAGCGTCCTCGCCGATCGTCTTCCCGGGGAGCAGCGGCGGCTGCCATCCCTCCGGGAGGTCGCGGCGGCCCAGCAGGTCGGGGAGGGCCTGCACGAGGGCGCCGCGCATCTCCTCGTTGATCTCTTTCGGGCTCAGCGGCTTCCCCGTGGCGTGGGCCGGGCAGGCCTCCTGACAGCGGCCGCATTCCGTGCACGAGTACACGTCGAGGAGGTCCTTCCAGCGCAGGTCGGTGAAGGTCGTCGCACCGAAGCGCTCCGAGCCCTCGAGGTCCATCGCCGGGAGGGAGCCCCCGTCCAGACGGCGGAACAGCACCGAGAAGAACGACGTCACGACGTGGAAGTGCTTCGATGCGGGGAGGTACGAGAGGAAGAACAGGAGCGAGGCCAGGTGGAGCCACCAGGCCCCGGCGTGCATCCGCTCCAGCGCCGGGAGTCCGGCTCCGGAAAAGACGGGCGCGAGAGCGAGGCCGGCGACGGAGGCGTAACCGCCCGCGCTCCCCTCCGCCGCGGTCTCGACGCCGGCCATCCAGAGATCGGTGACCATGAGCGCGGCGATCAGCGACAGGATCAGGCCGGCGTCCCGGGAGCGCGTCAGCCGTTCCGGACGGAGAACGAGGCGCCGGTACGCCGCCGCGCCGACCGCGGCGAGAACGGCCACCTCGAAGAAGTCGCGGACGGCCGCGTAGGCCGTGCCCAGGACCGAGCCCGGCCCCAGGAGCGGAAGGTGCCACTCTGGCGCGAACCCCCGCCCGATGAAGTGGATCGAGTTGATCGCGACCGCGAGGAAACCCCAGAAGATGGTCGCGTGCACGAGCCCCGCCCTCCGGTGCTCGCGAGCGAGGACCCTTTTCTGCCCCAGGAAGTAGGCGAATACGCCCCGGATCCTCTCCCCCCAGCGATCGAACCGGTCCGACTTGCGCGCCGCGACGAGGATCGCGATCCGCGCCTCGAGGAGGTAGGCGAAGGCTCCGACCGAGACGAGCAGCGCGGCGACGAAGAGCGTGAAGCGAACGGGCGTTCCGATCGGGTTCAAGGCGTCTCCGGCACGAGGCGGGGATCCTATCACATCGCGGGGACGAATCCCGCCGGAGGCGCCGTCAGCTTCCCGGAACCGGACGGAGCACGATCAGGTCGGCGCGGGGGTTCACGCGCTCGATCCGGAGCCGGATCGGATCGCCGGGCGCGCGGCCCGCCAGCCCCGCCATAGGCTCCTCGAGCAGGGTCTCGAGCAGCAGCACGACCGGCCGGGGCTCGAGATCCACCACGACCGCGTCGACCTCCGCCCCCACCGACCGCTCGAGGTATCGCAGAAGCCAGTAGCGGTCCATCGCGCGCTCCGCGCGTCTCCCGTCGGCCTCCGCCGCCTCGGTCGTCGCGACGATCCTCTGGAGCGTCTCGAGATCGTGGGCGTGCGGCAGGCCCAGGAGGGCCGCGACGATCTGCCGGTGCGTCGCGAGGTCCTGGTAGCGACGGAGCGGGGACGTCGCCTGGGCGTACGCCTCGAGGCCTAGCGCGAAGTGGCGTCCCGGCGAGATGCCGACCTCGCCGCGGCGGAGGGACCTGCGCATCGCCCGGGCGGCTGCGAAATCCCCCGGAGTGAAGGACGTGGCCGCGAGCGGGCGGTCCGGAGGCGGCTGGCGCCGGTAGATCGCCGGGACCGAGCGCTCCGAGCAGAACCGGGCGGCGGTCGCCCCCGCGAGCACCATCGCCTCCGCGACGAGCCTTCGCGAGGGGGAGTCGGCGTCGATGCGATCGAGCACGATCCGGCCGTCGCCGAGGACCCGCGGCTCGACCTCGGGTGCCGGGATCCGGACCGCCCCTGCCGCGACGCGCCGGTCCTCGAGAAGGGTTGTGAACCGTCCGATCTCGCGAAGGAGGGCGGAGCGCGGACTCTCCCCGCCTCTCATCGCGGCGTCCGCCCCCTCGTACGTCAGCCGGGCGACCGAGCGCACGACCGAACGGACGACCTCGTAGGAGGAAGGCTCCCCTCCGGCTCCGAGCGTCACGAGGAAGCTCAGCGCCGGCCGGTCCTCGCCCTCGGCCAGGCTGGCCGCCCCCTCGGAGATCTCTTCCGGAATCATCGGAAGGCGCGCGTCGGGGAAGTACCTCGTAGCCGCGCGCGCGAGCGCCTCCCGGTCCACCGGATCGTCCTTCTCGACGAAGGCCGCGGGATCCGCGACGTGGACGCCGAGACGGGCCCCGCCCCCCGGCAGGGGCTCGATCGACAGCGCGTCGTCGATCTCTCGCGTGTGAGGGCCGTCGATCGAGACGACCTCGAGCCCCGTAAGGTCGCTCCGCCTCTCTCGCGAGAAACCCCGTGCGGCGGCGGCGCGAGCCGCCTCGACGACCTCCGGAGGGAAGCGGGTTCTCATCCGGTGGCGCAGGACCTCGAGATTCTCGTCGTCCGAAGCGAAGCGGCCGGTGCGCCGCAGGAGGAGGAACGCGCCTTCCTGGAGCCGGTCGTAGGACAGTCCGGAAGCCTGGAGCGCCTGGAGCGCCGCGGCGCGGCTCTCCTCGCACGCATCCGGGCCCAGGACCGCCGACTCCTCGAGCGCCTCGAGGAAACGCCGCTCCTCGGGATTGTCCGATGGGGCGAAGGTCCCGAGGCGGGCGGCCCCGGCAAGCGCCTCGAGCGCGAGGCCGCGGTCCTCGTCCCTGCGGGCGACCCTTTCGCGCTGGGTCAGAATCTCGCGGAGCGCGTCGGGGGCTCTCGCCGCCCAGGTATCCCCCTTGCGCTGGAACCTGGCCCCCTCGGCGGCCAGCGCCCGGAAGAGCGCGGCCTGCGCCGCCTGGGACCGCTCGCCCAGCGCAAGATCGGCGAGATCGGCATCCTCGAGGTCCCCTCCCGACTCGAGAACGAGATCCCACAGGAGCGGCACGTCGATCCGCTCGGCGAGCGCGGAAACGTGGGATTCCGCCGCGTCCGCCCTGCGTCCCGCGGCTCTCTTGTCGTCCGGTCCGGCCCCGGGGGCGCGCCCGCCTCGCTCCACCTCGAAGGCGATCCGCCCCTCCGTGATCCGCTCCTCCCGCCCCCCGGAGACCACCACCCGCACGCGCTGCTTCTCCTCGCCCGCCACGACGCCGAGGGCGAGCCCCCCGTCCTTCCGGAACGCGACGATCGAGCCCGGGTTCGCCACGGCTCACAGGCTCCGCAGCAGCTCGGCGACGCCCCTCGCGAGCCCCGCCAGGTCCTTCGCCTCCACGACCGTGTCCACGTGCGGAAGGTAATCCTCCATCGCCGAGTCCGCCGTGCTCCAGCGGGCGCGCGGCTCCGGGTTGAGCCAGAGAACGGCGCGGCAACGGCGGGAGATCTCCTCGAGCGCCCAGGGAAGCGGATCGAAGCGGTTCGTGCGCGCGTCGCCGAGCACGACGAGGATCGTGTCCCGGCCCGCCGGGCGGAGAGGGGCCTCGAGCAGCGCGTGAAGGGTGCGCCCGTAGTCGCTGGGGGCCTCGGGGTCGAGCCCGGGAAGGGACTCGATCAGGTCGGCGAACGGGATCCCCGACGACACGATCCCCTCGGCGCGGCGCCGGCGCCGCCCGCCCCCGGGGCGCGCGGCAGGCCCCGCGGCTTGCCCGGCGCCGCCCGGCTCCGAAGCGGCCCCGCCGAGCCATCGGGCGACCGCCCGGGTGGCCTCCACGGGGCGGTCGACGAATGCGATGACACGGGCCCGCCGGCCGGGCGCGAGAAAAGCCGAGGCGATCTGGAGGAAGTAGCCGGCCGCCCGAGCGACCGAGTGCGAAACGTCGACGAGGAGCACGACCTTCGGCCTCCGGGTCCTCCGCCTGCGCCGCGGGAGCACGAACGGCACTCCGCCGCTCGAGACGTTCTCCCGGAACACCCGCCGCATCCAGAGACGGCCGCGCGCCGAGCGGCGGAGGCGCCTCCCCTTCCGCAGGCGGATCTCCTCCACGATCCTCGGGACGAGGGCGGCGAGCCTTCTCTCCTCCTCCGTGGACATCGGCCGGGCGAGAGGCACGCGGAGAGGGTCCTCGGGCCCCGTGGCGGGCCCGCGGTCGTGTGGCGCGCGGTCGAGCCGGACGCTCCGCAGCCTCCCCGCGCGCCGAGCCTCGCCCAGCGAAGCGGCGGAGAGGGCCCGCCGCACCCCGTCGCGCGCGTCGGCGCCCGGGCGGCGCCTGCGAGGCGGCTCGGCCCCCGCCCGCGGGCCCCGTCCCGCGCCGGCGGCGGGGGCGG
>CALMJU010000090.1 GCA_937864465.1 uncultured Acidobacteriota bacterium | reverse complement strand
CGCCGACTCCCCCGTGCCTGCATACGAGATGCTCGACGTCTCGCAGTACAACCGCCTGACCGTGCAGACCAGCCGCGGCTGCCCCCACCTGTGCGAGTTCTGCGCGGGCTCGGTCCTGCTGACGAGCCGGTACAAGCAGAAGCCGATCGCGAACGTCCTCCGGGAGATCGATCGCATCCTCGCGCTGTGGAAGCGCCCCTTCCTCGAGTTCGCCGACGACAACAGCTTCGTGGACCGCGCCTACTGGAAGGAGCTGCTGGCGCGGCTCCGCGGCCGGGGTCTCCGCTGGTTCGCGGAGACCGACCTGTCGGTTGCCGAGGACCCGGACCTCCTCGACCAAATGCGCGAGACGGGCTGCGCGCAGGTCCTGATCGGGTTCGAGAGCCCGGTCGGCGGGCCGCTCGCGGGGATCGAGACGCGAAGCGACTGGAAGCGCCGGATGTTCCCCCGGTACCGGGATGCCGTGCGCGCCATCCAGTCGCGCGGCATCACGGTCAACGGCTGCTTCGTGATCGGCCTCGACGGCCACGGGCCGGAGATCGCCGATCAGGTCCTCGCGTTCGTCCGGGAGACCGAGCTGTACGAGGTGCAGGTGACGATCCTCACCCCGTTCCCCGGCACTCCGCTGCACGCGCGGCTCGAGGCGGAGGGGCGGCTGCTCGAGCCGGGGGACTGGCGCAGGTGCACGCTGTTCGACGTGAACTTCCGGCCCGCCGGGATGTCGGCGGAGACGCTGCGGGACCTCTTCCGCCGGCTCGCCGTCGAGTTGTACGGCGAGGAGTTCACGCGCTGGAGGAGGGGGCGGTTCCACCGCAGATTGCGGGAGGACCGTCTCCGGAAAGGGGAGGGGACATGAGCGGAAGCAGGCCGGTATCGGCTCTGTTCGCCGTGGGGGCTCTCTACGACGGGCTCCTGGGGCTCGCCTTCCTCGCGGCCCCCTCCGCGATGTTCGCCCGGTTCGACGTGACGCCGCCGAACCACTACGGGTACGTCCAGTTCCCCGCCGCCCTCCTCGTCGTCTTCGGCCTGATGTTCCTGGCCGTCGCGCGGGACCCGGCCGGGAACCGGAACCTGATCCCGTACGGCATCCTCCTCAAGGTCGCCTACTCCGGGATCGTCTCGTACTACTGGATCGCCGAGGGGGTGCCGGACATGTGGAAGCCGTTCGCGGTCGCGGACCTCGTCTTCCTCGTGCTCTTCGCCTGGGCGTGGGCGGTGCTCCGCCGGGCGGCGGTCCCGCCGGCGCGATGAGAGCGGGGGGGCGCGCGGGAGCTCCGGACGGGCCGGGAGGATCCCGGCCTCGGTTACCATAACGGCATGGCCTCCTTCGCGAACGCCCTGAGGGTGCTGAACGAGATGAAGGAATCTCGCGTGGTCGAGGACTACGCGGTGGCCGGGGCGATGGCTCTCGTGTTCTGGACGGAGCCCGTGCCGACGTTCGATCTCGACGTGCTGGTCTTCCTCCCCCGCGAGGAGGGGCCGGTCCTCAGTCTCGCGCCGATCTACGAGTGGGCCGCGCGGCGCGGCTTCCCGTCGAAGGCCGAGCACGTGATGATCGAGGGGGTGCCCGTGCAGTTCCTCCCGGCCCACGACGAGCTCGCGGACGAGGCGATCGAGCGCGCCGCGACGATGGAGTACGAGGGGGTCGCCGTGCGCGTGGTTCGCCCCGAGTATCTCGCCGCGCTCTATCTGGAGCCGGGAGCGCGATCTCGGAAGCGAAGGGAGCGCGCCGCCGCTCTCCGGGAATCCGCGGCCACGGATGTCGAGGCGCTGGACCGGCTCCTCCGAAGATTCGGCCTGGAGGCCTGAGCGGTGGCCGGGTGCCCTCGCGCGAGAGCGCGGCCTTCTGCGGCGCTGCTGGAGTCGCTGCGGCGCGGCAAGGACCAGCTTCGCCGCGAGCGGGAGAGGATGACGCTCCGGGAGAAGGTGGGGATGGTGCTCGATCTGCAGCGCGTCTGCCTCCCGCTCCTCGCGAGGCAAAGGCGGCTGGCGCCCTGGGAGCGCCCCTGGTCCACGGAGCCCTGACGGTCGGACGTCCGGCGGGCCGGATCGAGCCGCGGATGCGCTCCGACTAGCCCCGCTGCTTCTTCTCGATCTTCGCCCAGGAGTCCTTGAGCGTCGCCGTCCGGTTGAAGACGGGAGCGCCCGGACGTCCGTCCGGGTCGGCGCAGAAGTAGCCGAGGCGCTCGAACTGGAAACGGTCGCCGGGGCGCGCCCCGGCGAGGAGATGCTCGACCTTGCACCCGCGGAGGATCTCGAGCGAGCCCGGGTGGATCGAACTCTTCCAGTCGCCTCCTTCGGAAGCGGCGTCGGGATCCTCCGCCGCGAAGAGGTGCTCGTAGAGGCGCGCCTCGGCCTCGACGGCGTGGGCGGCCGAGACCCAGTGGATCGTGCTCTTCACGCGGCGCCCGTCGGGGGCGTTGCCTCCCCGCGTCGCGGGATCGTGGGCCGCCCGGACCTCGACGACCTCTCCGGTTCCGGGGTCTCGGACGACCCCGGTGCACGTCACGAGGTACGCCGAGCGGAGCCGGACCTCGTTGCCGGGGAAGAGCCTCCAGTACTTGGGAGGGGGCGTCTCGCGGAAGTCGTCGCGCTCGATCCAGAGCGTGCGCGAGAACGGGACTCGGCGAATCCCGGCGGCCGGGTCCTCGGGGTTGTTCGGGACCTCGATGTCCTCGACGAGGTTCTCGGGGTAGCTCTCGATCACGAGCCGCAGCGGCCGGAGCACGGCCATCGCGCGCCTCGCCCTCCGGTTCAGGTCCTCCCGGAGACAATGCTCGAGGAGGGCGATGTCCACCGTGCTGTCGCGCTTCGCCACCCCGATCCGGTCGCAGAAGTCCCGGATCGCCTCGGGCGTGTATCCGCGGCGCCTTAGGCCGCAGATCGTCGGCATCCTCGGGTCGTCCCAACCCGACACGACGCCCTCGCGCACCAGCTCGAGGAGCTTCCGCTTGCTCATGACCGTGTAATTGAGGTTCAGCCGGGCGAACTCGATCTGCTGCGGATGGCAGGGAGTGCGGAGCGCGTCGAGCACCCAGTCGTAGAACGGCCGGTGATCCTCGAACTCGAGCGTGCAGATCGAGTGCGTGATCCCCTCGATCATGTCGGAGAGGGGATGCGCGTAGTCGTACATCGGGTAGAGGCACCAGGCGTCTCCCGTCCTGTGGTGCTCCGCGTGCAGGATCCGGTAGATCACCGGGTCCCGCATGTTGAGGTTCGGGGACGCCATGTCGATTTTGGCGCGCAGCGTTCTCGAGCCGTCGGGGAACTCCCCGGCGCGCATCCGGCGGAGGAGGTCGAGGCTCTCCTCGGCGGAGCGCCGCCGGTACGGGCTCTCCTTCCCGGGCTCCGTCAGCGTGCCCCGGTGCTCGCGGACCTCGTCGGCCGTCAGGTCGCAGACGTACGCGTTTCCCTCGCGCACGAGCTGCTCGGCGAGCTCGTAGAGCCGCTCGAAGTAGTCGGAGGCGTAGTACAGCCGGTCGGCCCAGTCGAACCCGAGCCAGCGGATGTCCTCCTGGATCGCGTCCACGTACTCGACGTCCTCCTTCGTCGGGTTCGTGTCGTCGAACCGCAGGTTGCAGGTGCCGCCGTACTGCCGCGCGATCCCGAAGTTGAGGCAGATCGACTTCGCGTGGCCGATGTGGAGGTAGCCGTTCGGCTCCGGGGGGAACCGCGTCGCGACGCGGCCGCCGTGCTTGCCGGTGCGGTTGTCCTCCTCGACGATCGCGCGGATGAAGTCCTGGGGGGGAGCGGAAGGGGCCGGCGGTTCGCTCACGGGATCGCCTCGCGGTGCGCAGGGTCTCTTTCTGGCGGAGAGGGAGGGATTCGAACCCTCGGAAGAGGTTTAGGCCCCTTCAACGGTTTAGCAAACCGTCCCGTTCAGCCACTCCGGCACCTCTCCGTCGGTCGCTCCCGCGGGGATTCTCCCCGCGGAAACCCGGCGATTGTAGCGCACGGAGGAGGGGCGTCAACGGCGGCGGCGGCTCGGAATCCGGTTGCCGTCCCCGGATTGGCGGAGGGGGCGGGATTCGAACCCGCGAGGCTTGCGCCTTCCGGTTTTCAGGACCGGCTCCTTCAACCTCTCGGACACCCCTCCGAAGCTCCGTCAGACCCTGGGCTCGAGGAGCTCCAGGCCGTTGAGGTACGGCCGGAGCGCCTCGGGCACGACCACGCGGCCGTCGGCTCTCTGGCAGTTCTCGAGGACCGCGACGACCGTGCGGCCGATCGCCAGTCCCGAGCCGTTCAGCGTGTGCACGAGCTCGGCCTTCGCTCCCCGGCCCGTGCGGCAGCGGATCGCGGCCCGCCGCGCCTGGAAGTCGCCGAAGTTCGAGCAGGAGGAGATCTCCCGGTACAGGTTCTGGCCCGGGAGCCAGACCTCGAGGTCGAACGTCCTCATCGCGGAGAATCCGAGGTCGGCGGTGCACAGCTCGACCACCCGGTACGGGAGGCCGAGACGGCGCAGCACCTCCTCGGCGTGCGAGGTCAGCCGCTCGAGCTCCGCCGACGAGTCCTCCGGCCTCGAGAACCGGACGAGCTCGACCTTGTTGAACTGGTGCTGGCGGATCAGGCCCCGGACGTCCTTGCCGTACGACCCCGCCTCGCTGCGGAAGCAGGGGGTGTAGGCGCAGTAGGCGAGCGGCAGCCTCTCGCCGTCGAGGATCTCGCCGGCGTGCAGGTTCGTCACCGGCACCTCGGCCGTCGGCACGAGGTAGTAGCCGCCCGGCTCGACCCGGAAGAGATCGGCCTCGAACTTCGGGAGCTGCCCGGTCCCGAAGAGCGCTCGGGCGTTCACGAGGAACGGGGGGAGGACCTCGAGGTAGCCGTGCTCGCGGACGTGGAGGTCGAGCATGAACTGGAGAAGCGCCCGCTCGAGCGCCGCGCCGTGACCGAAGTAGACGGCGAAGCGGCTTCCCGCGATCTTCGCGGCCCTCTCGAAGTCCAGGATCCCGAGCGCCGCCCCGATGTCCCAGTGCGCCTTGGGCTCGAAGTCGAAGGCCGGCCTCTCCCCCCACGTCCGCAGCACGGGGTTGTCCTCCGAGGAGCGCCCCTCGGGCACGGCGGGATCGGGGACGTTCGGGATCTCCCCCAGGAAGGCCTGGAGCCGTTCCTGCGCCTCCTGGGCCTCCCGTTCGAGCTGCGCGACCCGCTCGCCGACCTTCCGCATCTCCTCCCGCGGCGCCGACGCTTCCCCGCCGGACTTGACGATCCGGCCGATCTCCCTCGAGACGTCGTTCCGGAGCTTCTTCAGGGACTCCATCTCGACGAGGATCTCGCGCCTGCGCGCGTCGAGCTCGCGGAAGGGCGCAAGATCCAGGCTCGAGCCGCGCTTCCGGAGCGCCTCGGCGACCGCATCGGTGTTCTCCCGGACGAAACGAAGATCGAGCATCGAAGCCCTCTCGCGCGGCGCGCCTTCCCGGCCGGAGGCCGCCCGCCGCCGCATTCTATCGCTCCGTCGCGTCTCCGTCCGAATGCTATGATCCTGGCCGCGCGCTTCGTCTCGCGCGAGAGGCCGCCATGGACAAGCTTCGGATCACCGGGGGCAGGAGGCTCTCGGGGCGCGTCGAGGTCGCGGGCGCCAAGAACGCGGCACTTCCCGGGCTCGCCGCCTGCCTCCTGACCGGGGAGACCGTCGAGCTCGCGAACCTTCCGAAGGTTCGCGACGTCCGGACGATGCTGAGGGTGCTCGAGCAGCTGGGCGCGAGGGTCGACGCGTCCGGCGGCGGCCGCGCGTCGGTGAGGGTCGAGCGGTTCGCGTCCCACGAGGCTCCCTACGATCTCGTGAAGACGATGCGCGCGTCGGTGCTGGTCCTCGGGCCGCTCCTCGCCCGGCACGGCCGCGCGCGGGTCTCCCTTCCCGGCGGCTGCGCGATCGGAGAGCGCCCGATCAACCTGCACATCGACGGGCTCGTCCGGATGGGGGCCGAGGTCCGCATCGAGCACGGGTACGTCGAGGCGCGCGCGGGTCGGCTCCGGGGAGCCTCGATCGCGTTCCCGGAGAAGACGGTCACGGGGACCGAGAACCTGATGATGGCGGCGACGCTGGCCGAGGGAACCACCGTTCTGTCGAATGCGGCGCAGGAGCCCGAGGTCGTCGACCTGGCCGAGATGCTGATCGCGATGGGCGCGTCGGTGCACGGCGCGGGGACGGACGAGATCCTGATCGAGGGGCGCAGCGCGATCGGCGGCGCACGGCACCGGGTGATCGCGGACCGGATCGAGGCGGGGACCTACCTCGTCGCGGGCGCTCTCGCCGGCGACCGGGTGGAGGTCCGCGGGTGCGGGCCCGAGTACCTGGAGGCGGTCCTGGAGCAGCTGCGCGGGGCGGGCGTTCCCCTCGAGGTCGGAGCGGAGTCGGTCGCGGTCTCGGCGCCGCGCGAGCTCCGCGCCCGCGATCTCCGGACGGCTCCGTATCCGGGCTACCCGACCGACATGCAGGCGCAGTACATCGCGCTCGCGACCCAGGCTTCGGGGACGTCGGTCGTGGCGGAGACGATCTTCGAGCACCGGTTCATGCACGTCGGGGAGATGGTTCGCATGGGGGCCGACATCCGGATCGAGGGCCGGACCGCGGTCGTGGTGGGACCGCGCCGCCTCACCGGCGCGCAGGTCATGGCGACCGACCTGAGGGCGTCGGCCGGGCTCGTCCTCGCCGGGCTCGTCGCCGAGGGGGTCACGGTCGTCGATCGCGTGTACCACCTCGACCGCGGGTACGAGCCGATGGAGGCCAAGCTCGTCGCGCTGGGCGCCGAGGTGGAGCGCATCCGGTGAGCGACTGCCCGTTCTGCCGGATCGTGCGGCGGGAGGCGAGGGCCGACGTCGTCCTCGAGGACGACGACGTGCTGGCGTTCCGGGACGTCCGGCCGCAGGCTCCCGTGCACCTCCTGATCATCCCGAAGCGCCACGTCGATTCGCTCGCCGGGGCGGCCGACGGGGACGCGGAGCTGCTCGGGAAGCTCCTCCTCGCCGCGCGCGATCTCGCGAGGCGCGAGGGGATCGACGCGACCGGGTACCGGATCGTCGCCAACCGGGGCCGGGGGGCCGGGCAGACGGTGTTCCACCTCCACGTGCATCTCCTCGGCGGCCGCGCGATGGGCTGGCCTCCGGGCTGAGCCGGTCGGGGCGGCGGCGGGCGGCGCGAGGGTTGTACGCCGCCGCCGGCCGTGAGAGAATCCACGATCATCGAAATCCGACTCGGAAGGTTCCGGGGGCCGCTCGGAGGCCCCGGGAGGACGATTCCATGACTCTCGACGAGAGACTGTCGAACGTTTCGGTCGTCGGCGCGGCGGGCAAGATGGGGAGCGGAATCACCCTGCTCCTCGCCCAGGAGATGGCCCGTCTGTCCCTCCTGCCCCAGAACCGCGGCAAGGTCTTCCGCCTGAACGCGGTGGACCTGAGCCCGGAGGGGCTGAGGGGCCTCCAGGAATACGTCCATGCCCAGGCCCTGAAGGCCGCGGAGAAAGGGGCGGTGGGGCTCCGCGCGCTCTACGCCGACCGCGAGGACCTGGTCGAGAACGGCGAGATCATCGAGGACTTCGTGCGGCGCGTGGAATCGATGGTCTGGCCGTCCACCCAGCTCGCCGCGGCGAGCGGGTCCCATCTCGTGTTCGAGGCGATCGTGGAGAAGGTTCCGGTCAAGGTGTCCGTCCTGAAGCAGCTCCGGGAGATCGTCCCCGACGACGCCTTCTTCTTCACGAACACTTCGTCGGTTCCGATCGGCCTGCTCGACCGCGAGGCCGGGCTCGCCGGGCGCATCGTCGGCGTCCACTTCTACAACCCCCCCCCGGTGCAGAAGCTGGTGGAGATCATCCGCGCGCCGGGCACGCGCCCGGACACGGCCGAGACCGCCGCGGAGATCGGCAAGCGCCTCCGGAAGACCCTGATCCCCGCCGCGGACGTCGCAGGATTCATCGGCAACGGTCATTTCATCCGGGACGGCCTCCACGGGCTCCAGGAAGCCGAGGCGCTCGCGAAGAACGAGGGCTGGCCGAAGGCGCTCTGGACCGTCAACCGCGTCAGCCAGGACTGGCTGCTGCGGCCGATGGGGATCTTCCAGCTGATCGATTACGTCGGGATCGACGTGTTCCGGTTCATCCAGGACGTGATGGGGAAATTCCTCGAGGAGCCCCTGTCGCATCCGGTCGTCGACGCGATGATCGAGCACGGGGTGCTCGGGGGCCAGAACCCCGACGGGTCGCAGAAGCCGGGGTTCCTGCGCTACGAGAAGGGGAGGATCACGGCCGTCTACGATCTGGAGCGGAAGGACTACGTGCCGCTCGACCCGAAGGGTTGGACGGCGGAGGCGGACGCGCGGCTCGGTCCGCTCCCCGAGGGGTTCCGGGGCTGGAAGGCGCTGGCGGGGGCTCCCGACAGGGACGCGGCGCTCAAGGCCCACTTCGACGCGGTCGCGGCCATGAAGACGCCGGGGGCCGAGCTGGCCCGCAGGTACGTGAAGCGCTCGCGCGAGATCGCGCGGCGCCTCGTCGCCACGGGCGTGGCCGCGAGGCCCGAGGACGTGAACGGCGTCCTGACGAGCGGCTTCTACCACCTCTACGGCCCGATCAACGATTTCTGCGCGTGAAGAGCGCCGGCACGGAGGAATGACCGATGAGGAAGATGCAGAAGCGCGTCTACGTCGTCGCCGCCGACACGACGGTGTTCCTCGGGACCGGCCGGAAGGAGTTCCACCCGAAGAAGCCTAGGCCGGGGCTCGAGCACTACATCGCGGAGGCCGGCAAGGGGGTCCTCGCGCAGATCTCCGATCCCGAGGCGGTGGACGAAGGGGTCGTCGGCAACTTCATGGCGTCCCGGTTCAATCGCCAGGGGCACCTCGGCGCCATGATGGCCGTCGTCCACCCGAGCCTCGCCGGGAAGCCGTCGCTCCGCGTCGAGGGGGCGTGCGCCTCGGGAGGGCTGGCCGTCGTGACCGCGATCAAGAGCGTCCTCGCGGGCCAGGCGGACCTCTCCCTCGTCGTGGGGGTCGAGGTCCAAAACACCGTGAAGGCGATCTACGGAGCGGACATCCTGGCCGGGGCGGGGCACTACGCGGCGGAGCGGAAGAGCGGGCACGCGTACTACTTCCCAGCGAAGTTCTCGGACCGGGCGGGGGAGTACAAGAAGCGGTTCGGGGCGGAGAGAACCTGGGCGGCGATGGGGCGATGGTACGAGCAGGCCGTCCGGAACGCTAGGCTCAACCCGAAGGCGCAGGAGTTCCACAACACGACGACGGATCTCTTCTCGACCCACCAGACGATGGCCCCGAACCCGAAGTCCTTCTGCGAGCACATCAACGTCCTGGACTGCTCCAAGGTCTCCGACGGAGCCGCAGCGATCCTCGTCGCCTCCGAGGAGGGACTCAAGAGGACGGGGCGCAAGAAGTCCGAGGCGGTCGAGCTCGTCGGGTTCGGGCACTCCACGGCCGACCTGACCGCCCAGCCGGACGATCTCACCGTCCTCGACACGACGCGGCGGGCCGCCCGGGAGGCGCTCGAGATGGCCGGGGTCGCGGTCCGCGACGTCGGCGTCTTCGAGGTGCACGACTGCTTCACGATCTCCGGGATCCTCGCCTGCGAGGCGCTCGGTCTCGCGGGGCACGGCGAGGGGGCCGACTACGTGCTCTCCGGGGCGACGCGTCGCGACGGGCCGACTCCGGTCAACACGTCGGGGGGCCTCGTCGGGTTCGGCCACCCGACCGGGGCGTCCGGCGTGCGCATGGCGGCGGACCTCTGGCGCCAGCTGACGGGTCGGGCCGGCGACGACCAGGTGAAGATCCCGTCCGAGAGGCCGCACGGGATCTTCGCGAGCATGGGGGGCAACGACCGGACGGTGGTCTCTTGCGTGTTCCGGCGGGCGGCCTGAGCGGTCCGATCGATCGAGGGCGCGGGCGGGCCCGGGCGGCGCCCGGGGGGCGCCGGTGAGCGAGCCCGCGACCGTGTACGAGGTCGGCCCGCGGGATCGAGGGAAGCGTCTCGACCGCTTCCTCCACGAGAAGATCCCCGGAGTCTCGAGGTCGTACATCCAGCGGGCGATCCGATCGCGGATCACGCTGTCGTGGGGGATCGAGGCCCGGCCGGCGACTCCCGTGCGGGCGGGAGGCCGCGTGCTCGTGGGGTGGACGCCGGTGGAGGAGGTCCTCCTCGAGCTGCGCATCGCCGTCCTCGCAAGGGGAGAGGGATGGCTCGCCGTCGACAAACCGGCGGGGATCCCGGTCCATCCCGCGAGCCGCGTCCGCGAGAACAGCCTGATCCGGATGCTCCGGCGCCAGGAGGGGCGCGAGAGGCTGCGGCTTGTCCACCGGCTCGACCGCGAGACAAGCGGGGTCCTCCTCGTCGCCGAGACTCCGGAGGCGGCCCGCGTCCTCTCCCTCGCGTTCGAGCGCGGCGCGGTGCGCAAGGAGTATCTCGCGGTCGTGCGCGGGGCGGTGCGGGAGCCTCTCGGAGTGATCGATCTCCCGATCGCCGACGCCAGGGGCTCGCGAGTGTACGTGCGCAGGGAAACGGCTCGGGACGGCCAGCGCGCGCGCACGCGTTTCCGCGTCGAGCGCGCGCTGTCGGACCGGACCCTGCTCCGGCTCTTTCCCGAGACCGGGAGGCGGCACCAGATCCGGGTCCATCTCGCGGCGATCGGCCACCCGATCCTCGGCGACATCCTGTACGGGAGGGCGGACCGCGACTATCTCGACCTCGTGCGGGGAGAGCGCGACGCGCGGGGAGAGGAGGGAGGCCCGCTCCGGCATCTCCTCCACTGCGAGCGCCTCGAGTTCGCGGACCTCGCGGGCGCGACGCGCGAGATCCGGGCGCCCGTGCCGCCCGACTTCGGAGAGGCGCTCGCGGATCCTCGGGGCGAGGCCCCGTGAGATAATCGCTTCCCCGCGTCTCCGCCTCCCCGGGGACTCCCGATGCGATCGTTCGTCGAGCTCCTGATGCGACGTCCCGGGATCGGCTCGATGGTGGCGCACCACCGCCGGGTCGAGGGCCGGCCCGCGCGCTTCGCCGATCCGGCGGCGCCGCTTCCGCCGGAGCTCCGGGACGCCCTGGCCTCGAGGGGGATCCTCAAGCTCTGGGAGCACCAGGCGCGTGCGCTGGACGCGGCGCGCGCCGGCGCCGACGTGCTGACGGTCACGCCGACCGCCTCCGGCAAGACCCTCGTCTTCGCGCTTCCGGTCCTCGAGACCGTGCTCGCCGACCCGGGCGCCCGCGCGCTCTTCCTCTACCCGACCAAGGCGCTGGCCCGGGACCAGGTGGCGGCGCTCGGCGACCTCGCCGCGGCGACGGGTAGGCTCCGGCCTCCCCGGTTCGAGATCTACGACGGCGACACGCCGGACCGGCTCCGGCGGAAGATCAAGGCGGACCCTCCGGAGGTCCTGGTCACCAACCCGGACATGCTGCACCTGGGCCTCCTGGCCCACCATCGCGAGTGGCGGCCGTTCCTGGGCGGCCTGCGATGGGTCGTTCTCGACGAGCTGCACGTATATCGAGGCCTCTTCGGGGCGCACGTGCACCACATCCTGCGCCGGCTCGCGAGGCTGTGCGAGGCGGCGGGGTCGTCGCCGAGGTTCCTCGCCGCCTCGGCGACGATCGGCAACCCCGGCGAGCTGGCCGAGAGTCTCGCGGGACGCCCGTTCACGGTCGTCGACCGGACCGGAGCCCCCGGCGCGGCCCGAGAGGCGGTCTTCCTCAATCCCGTCGGGGTCTCTCCGTACACCGCGGCCGTCCGGGTCGTCGCGGAGACCGCGGGGCACGGCCTCCGCACGATCGCCTTCACGAAGGCGAGACGGATCACGGAGCTCCTCCACGCGTGGATCCTCCGGGAGGCTCCCGAGCTCAGGAGGCGGCTCGCCCCCTACCGGGCGGGCTATCTTCCGGAGGAGCGGCGGGAGATCGAGAGGAGGCTCTTCCGCGGGGACCTGCTCGCGGTCCTCTCGACGAGCGCGCTCGAGCTCGGAATCGACGTCGGCGGTCTCGACGTCTGCGTTCTCGTCGGGTATCCGGGATCGATGACGTCGGCGTGGCAACGGATCGGGCGGGTGGGGCGCGCCGACCGCGACGCGCTGGTCGTGCTGATCGCGATGCCCGACGCTCTCGACCAGTGGGTCGTGTCGCATCCCGACGCGTTCTTCGGCGACCGGTTCGAGCGCGCCGTGCTCGATCCCTGGAACCCGATCGTCGCGGGCCACCACCTCGTCTGCGCCGCCGCCGAGTCCCCCCTCGGTCTCGACGAGATTCGCCGGCTCGGGCCCAGGGCGGAGAGGATCGCGGACGCCCTCACCGACGAGGGCAGGCTGGTGCGCGACCGCGAGGGGATGTCGTGGCTCTCGTTCCGCAGGAACCCCCAGCGCGACGTCAGCCCCCGATCGGTGGGGCCCCCGTACTCGATCGTGGAGGCGGAGAGCGGGAAGCTCCTCGGCACGGTGGACGGCGTGCGGGTGCTCCACGAGTGCCACCCCGGCGCGATCTACCTGCACGGGGGCCGGTCCTGGCGCATCGTCCGCCTCGATACGGACGGACGGAAGGTCGAAGCGAAGGCCGTCCGCGCCGACTACTACACGGTGGTGCTCGGGGACAAGGAGACGAGGATCCTCGAGCGGCTCGAGTCCGGAGCCCTCGGGGCCAGCTCGATCGGCTACGGGCGCCTCGAGGTGACGGTCCGGATCCGCGAGTACCAGAAGAAGCGGCTCTTCGGCGGGGAGCCGATCTCGTCGCATCCGCTCGACGTGCCGCCCATCGTGTTCGAGACGAACGGGTTCTGGGTGGAGGTGCCTGCGGGCGCGGAGGCGGAAGCGGCCCGGCGGGGCCTGCACTTCATGGGCGGCCTCCACGCGGTCGAGCACGCGGCGATCGGGCTCTTCCCCCTCCTCGCGATCTCGGACCCGGGGGACGTCGGGGGGATCTCGTACACGGGGCATCCGGACGTCGGCGGCCCGGCGATCTTCCTGTACGACGGCGTGCCGGGCGGAGCGGGACTCGCGGAGCGCGTGTTCCGGGAGCCGGAGCGCCTCTTCCGGCGGGCCCTCGAGGTCGTCGCCGGCTGCCCGTGCGAGGGAGGCTGCCCCTCCTGCATCCAGTCGCCGCGCTGCGGGAACGGCAACAAGCCGCTCGACAAGGAGGCGGCGTCGCTCGTGCTGCGGGTCCTCCTCGGCGAAGAGACGGCGATCGCCGAGGCCGTTGCGAGCGGTGCGCCGGCGGCGGCCGCGATCCCGGAGGCGCGCGCTTCGGAGAAACCGCGGAAGCACGGGATCGCGCGGCGGTCCGACGCCGGGGCGGGACGATCCCGCCCCGCCCCTTCCGCCGAGGTCCCGAGTCGCGCTTCCCCTCCGGCGATCGAGGGCGGGGAGGGGGAGAGGCTTCTGGTCCTCGACGTGGAGACGCAACGGAGCGCGGAGGAGGTCGGCGGCTGGAGGAACGCCTCCCGCATGCGGCTCGCGCTGGCGGTCGTGTACGACGTCCGACGGGGGGAGTATCGCACCTATCGCGAGGCCGACGTGGACCGCCTCCTGCTCGATCTCGTGATGGCGGACTGCGTCGTCGGGTTCAACATCGACCGCTTCGACCTTCTCGTCCTCTCCGGGTACACCGAGTGGGACCTGGGCAGGGTCCGGACCCTCGACCTGCTCTCGGAGATTCACCGCCGCCTCGGCTTCCGGATCTCCCTCGGCCACCTCGCCGAGGTCAATCTCGGGGAATCGAAGGCGGGTGACGGGCTGCAGAGCCTCGCCTGGTGGAAGGAGGGGCGGGTGGACCTGATCGAGCGATACTGCCGGAAGGACGTCGAGGTGACGTGGCGGCTCTTCGGCCTCGGCCGGGAGCGCGGCTATCTTCTCTACCGGGATCGAGAGGGCCGTGAGGTGCGCGTGCCCGTGCGGTGGTGACGGGACGCCGGGAGGTCTTCCGTGGCGAGGACGAGGTCGCGATCGGCGCAGGGAGCGGGCTCCCGGACGGCGGCGGCGCTCTGCGCCGGGCTGACGGCGGCCGTTCTCGCGGCTTGCGGCGGCGGGGCGGAGGAGAGGCTGGTCGCCGGGGATCCCCCGGAGGGCTGGGCGGAGCGGATCGCGGCGGACCGCGCGACCAAGGACGGGGAGTTCCGCTCCGACCCCGAGACCCCGATCCTCGCGGCGGACCTCCCATCGTTCCGGGGGCTCGAGTACTGGCCGCCGGACCCTGCGTACCGGTTCTCCGGCCCGATCCTCCGGTACGAGCGCCCGGAGCGGTTCACCATCCTCTCGACGACGGGGAAGCCGCGGCCGTGCGAGCGTTACGGCCGGATCCGCTTCGAGGTCCGCGGGCGGGAGCGCGCCCTCCAGATCTACCGCCTCCTCGACGTGGAGGAGGCGCCGGGGGATCCGGGTTTCTTCCTTCCCTTCACCGACGAGACGACCGGTCGGGAGACATACCCGAGCGGCAGGTACGTCGACATCGAGGGCCCTCCGGGCGGCCCCTACGTCGTGGACTTCAACCGTGCGTACAACCCGCTCTGCGCGTACGGAGCCCCCGAGCGCTACGTGTGCCCCGTCACTCCCGCCGAGAACCGTCTCCGCTGCCGGATCGAGGCGGGAGAGCGCGGGTGGCGCCGCCACGACGGGGGGACTGCCGACGGCTCCGGACGGCAGGGGCGAGGGGAATCTCGCGGACCGAGCGCGGTTCCCTATTGATTCGTCCCCGCCGCGAGTGATACAAGAGTGCTTCCGGCAACCGCCGATGGAGGAGATCCGATGACCAGAACCGAACTGATCCAGGCGCTCGCGGACGGCGCCTCCATGGAGCGCAAGCAGGCGAAGGCGTTCCTGGAAGCGTTGACGGGCCTCGTCGAGAAGAACGTCAAGAAGGGTGGCGAGGTCCCGATGAAGGGGCTCGGGAAGTTCCGCGTCGTGAAGCGCAAGGCCCGCATGGGGCGCAATCCCGCCACCGGCGAGGCGATCAAGATCCCCGCGAAGACGGTTGTGAAGTTCACGGTTGCCAAGTCACTGAAGGACCTGATCAAGAAGAAGTAGCCGCCGGGGAGATCTTCGTTCCTCCCTTCCTCGGCGGGGGGATGCGTCGGCGAAGGAACCGCGGCGGGCGGAGCGCCCGCCGCGGGCGGTTCCCCTTCCTCGGCATCCGGCCGGAAGGACGACGCGCCCCGCGCGAGCGGCGACGGATCCTTCACTCGGCCCAGGCCGGCGTTCCGACGGCGGAGCCGAGAGTCGCCTTCCCCTCGATTCTCTCGACGCGAACGAGAAGGGGCCTCCGCGCGGCGGGGCTCGATCCCTCGATCGCGATCTCGATGAAGTTCCCGGTGAGAGCGCGCACCCGGCCCCGCGCCCGCCCGGCGCCGAGCGCGACCGCGTCGAGCGTGCGGCCGACGAAGCGCTCCCGGAACCGGAGGAAGCGCGCGCCGCTGAATCGGCGGAGTCGCTCGGAGCGGGCCTTCGTCTCGGAGGAGTGGGGACGCCCGGGCAGCCGCTCCGCGGGCGTTCCCGAGCGGGGCGACCAGGCGAACACGTGCAGGTAGTCTAGAGGGGAGCGCTCCAGCAGCCGGCAGGTCTCCTCGAACCTCTCGTCCGTCTCGCCCGGGAACCCGACGATGACGTCGGCGCCGATCGCCGCGTCGGGAACCGCCGCCCGCAGCCGCTCGACCGTCTCCAGGTACCGGGAGGCCCGGTAGTTCCGTCCCATCGCCCGGAGGATGGCGTCGGAGCCGGACTGGAGCGGCACCTGGACGTGAGGGGCCAGGCGGGGATCCCCGGCCAGGAGGCGGACGATCCCTTCGGTGACGGTGAGCGGCTCCAGCGAGTTCAGGCGGATCCGGTTCGGGCCGATCGCGTCGAGCAGGCGGCGGAGGAGATCCTCGAGGCGGCTCGCCGGCGCGAGGTCGAGGCCCCACGCGCCGGTGTTCACGCCGGTCAAAACGATCTCATGGTAGCCCGCGCGGAGGAGCTCCCGCAGTCCCTCCTCCACCCGCTCCGCGGGGACCGAACGGCTGTGCCCGCGTGCCCGGGGGATGATGCAGTACGAGCAGGCGAGGTCGCAGCCCTCCTGCACCTTGAGATACGCCCGACCCCGCTCTCCGAAGCGGAGCCCGGCCCCGGCATCGCAGCCGCGGTCCGGGAGCGCGCCCGCAGGTCGCCTTCCGGGAACGCCGATGCGGTCGAGGATCTCGGGGAGATTCGCCTTGTCCCGGTTCCCGAACAGCGCGTCCACCCGCTCGATCGCCGCGAGAGCTTGCGGCTCGATCTCGGCGTAGCACCCGGTGACGAGCAGCCGGCAGGAGGCGTTCTCCCGTCGCACCCGCCGGAGCAGCCGGCGGGCCTCGGCGTCGGCCTTCGCCGTGACCGCGCACGTGTTGACCACGACGACGTCGGCCTCGCCGAGCGAGGGCGTGGGGCGAAGCCCTCGCTCCTCGAGCTCCGCCTCGATCGCGGCGCTGTCGAACCGGTTGAGCTTGCAACCGAGCGTGAGCGTGTGAAAGCGCCGAGGGACCACTAGGAGCGGTCCAGCAGGGAGGCGATCTTCCCCCTTGCGCCCTCGGAGGCCGCCCGGACCCTCGCCTCCATCGCCTCGCGCTCCGCCGACAGGCGCGCCGCGAGGCCGGCATCCGAGAGGGCGAGGATCTCCGCCGCGAGAATCGCCGCGTTCGCGGCGCCCGCCTTTCCGATCGCGAGGGCGCCGACAGGAACGCCTGCCGGCATCTGCACCGTCGAGAGCAGCGCGTCGAGCCCCTGCAAGTCCGAGGACGCCAGGGGAACGCCGAGCACCGGAAGCGTCGTGTGGGCCGCCACGGCCCCCGCCAGGTGCGCCGCCCCGCCCGCCCCCACGACGAACACGCGGATGCCCCGGGCGGGGGCTTGGCGGACGATCTCCGCGGTCCGGTCGGGCGAGCGATGCGCCGACGTGATCTCGATCTCGTACGGAACGCCGAGGCGCTCCAGGACCCTGGCCGACTCGGCCATCACGGGGAGGTCCGAATCGCTTCCCATGAGGATTGCGACCTTCGGGCGGCCCTGCTCCTTCATCCCGCGTCCCTCCCTTCCGCCAGGCGCACCGCGTCCAGCGCGATGTCGCCGCGATGCTGCTCGCCCTCCCACCGGATCGCCGCGACGGCCCGGTAGGCCCGGTCCCGGGCGTCTCGGATCGTCGCGCCCAGAGCCGTCACGCCGAGGACCCTGCCCCCCGCCGTCACGAGGGAGCCCGATTCGTCCCGGGCCGTGCCCGCGTGGAAGACGGTCACGCGGGGCATTGCGGAGGCCTCTTCGACGCCCCGGATCCGAAGCCCCTTCGCGTACGGCCCCGGATAGCCCGCCGAGGCCATCACGACGCAGACGGCCGGGTCCGGGAGAAAGCGCACCACCGTGTCGCGCACGCTTCCCGAGGCGCACGCGGCGAGGACCGGAAGCCAGTCGCCGTCGAGCCGGGGGATCAGGACCTGCGTCTCCGGGTCGCCGAACCTGGCGTTGTACTCGAGGACGCTGGGGCCGCCGTCCGTCAGCATGACGCCCACGTAGAGCACCCCCCGGTAGGGCCTCCCCTCCGAGGCGAGCCCCGAGACGGTGGGCGCTACGATTTCCTCCAGGATTCTCCGGCGTGTCGCCTCGTCGAGGAAGACGGAGGGGGAGTACGTGCCCATTCCGCCCGTGTTGGGTCCGGCGTCGGCGTCGAGCGCGCGCTTGTAATCCTGGCACGTCTCGAGGGGCACGAACGCCTCTCCGTCCGTAAGGACGAAGAACGAGGCCTCGCGGCCTCGCAGGAGGTCCTCGACGACGACGCGCGCGCCCCCCGCGCCGAACCATCCCTCCTCGAGCATTCCCCGCGCCGCCGCCGCGGCCTCCGCGCGGTCGGCGGCGATCACGACCCCCTTGCCTGCCGCGAGCCCGTCCGCCTTGACGACGAGCGGATAGACCGCCTCGCTCGAGTCGAGGAACCGGGACGCCTCCGGGAAGTCCGAGAACACGCGGAACGGCGCCGTCGGGATGCGGTGCCTCGCCATGAACTCCTTGGCGAACACCTTGCTGCCCTCGATCTCGGCCGCCCCGGCCGACGGTCCGAACACGGGGATCCCCGAGGTCCTCAGGCGGTCGGCGAGTCCCGCGACGAGCGGGGCCTCGGGACCGACGACCACGAGGTCGTACCGCTCCTCCCTCGCGTGCGCCGAGAGGGCCTCCGCGTCGCCCGCCGGGATCGGGACGATCTCCGCCCGATCGGCCATCCCCGCGTTGCCGGGCGCGCATCGGAGCTTCCGGAGCAGCGGGCTCCGGCGAAGCGCCCACGCGATGGCGTCCTCGCGGCCGCCGTTGCCGACGAGCAGGACTTTCATGGAGGCACCTTCCGGTCCGCGGAGCGCCGAATTATTCCATGTGCGCTCCCCCGCGGTCAATTCTCGCGGTCCGCGGCATCGTCCGACCGGGGCGCGGATCCTCCGTCAGGGGATCACTTCGAGCTTCCCGATCCGCAGGCCTGCTTCGAGGTCGAGTCCGAGCCGGAGCCTTCCTTCGCGGCGGGAGCCTTGGGCTTCGATCCGCCGTAGTCGTGGACGTACCACCCTCCCCCCTTGAGATGGAAGGACGTCCTCGAGATGAGCTTCCGCAGCCGGCCCGAGCACTTCGGGCACTTGTGCAGCGGGCGATCGCTGAACTTCTGGATGACCTCGATCGTGTCCCCGCACGCGTCGCACCGGTACTCGTAGAGCGGCATCTGCGTCGTCTCCGGCAAATCCCGCGCCCACCATAGGATCGGAGCAACGAGGTGTCAAGGAAGCGGCGGAGCGGGCCGGGGCTTCGCCGCGCGCGGCTCGCTGAAGTAGGAGAGGAGGGCCGCCCGAAGCGCCCGCGCGATCCTCTCCCGCTCCTCCGGCCGCGCGAGGAGGGCGGCGTCCCGCTCGTTGCCGAGGTTGGCCACCTCGACCAGGATCTTGGCGGGGACCGCGTTCCCGCGGAGGACCGCGGGGAGGAACACGCTGCGGCCCCGGATCACCCGGTCTCGGACCGGCTTGAAGGGCTGCACGGAGATCTCTTCCTCGCGGAGCGCCTCCACGACGCAGGAGGCGAGCTTCCTCGAGACGGCCTCCGACCGGACCCGCTCCCGCCGCGTGAACCGAACGGTGGGCCTCTCGGCGTACTCGCGGTAGCGCCGGAAGACGGCGCTCTTGCTCCCCATCGAGCCGCGGCGAAGGCTCTCCCCCGGCACGTACACCATCGCCCCCCGCAACGACGGATGGCGCGAGTCCGCGTGGATGGAGAGGAAGACCACGCGTCCCGCCTCGGCGCCGTCGCGGACCGCCTGCGCGAGCATCGCGTTGGCGAGATACCAACGCAGGTGGACGCCGATCGACGACTCGCCCTCGCGCTCGATCGGGAACGGGGGGTGGGTCGCGATCGTGCCGTTCGGCCGCGCGCGTCCGTCCTCGGAGGCGCAGGGCCCGCCCTCCATGGTCGTACGGACGACGGCGGAGGTCTCTTCCTCGAGGAGCCGCCGCAGGCGGCAGGCGATGTCGTGGACGTGATCGCTCTCCCGGACCCCGTTCGCGGTGGCCCCCGGGTCCCGGCCGCCGTGGCCGGGATCCAGGATTACGACGACTCCGTCGAGACCTTGCCTCGTCGGTCGGACCGGCTCCCTCGCCAGTTCCTCCGCCATGCGCTGCTTGGCCTGCTCCGCCTCCCTTCGGCGGGGGTGATCCTCCGGCAGGAACTCCGGCTCGAGGAGGTCGAGCGGGATCTTCACGAGCCACGCAACCGGGATGTCCTTGACGTCCCGGATGCCGCTGCGGACGGCGAGGCGCGCGGCGACACTCCGGACGTCCTCGGGGTCGGTCCGGCCGGTGAAGCGGACGACGACGGCGGAGTAGAGCGCCTCTCCGGCCTTCAAACGGTAGCCGGCGAAGGGCCCCTCCCGATCCTCCCCGTACTCCAGCGCGCCGTCCTCGGATCGGGGGCGAGCACGCAGCGAGGGGTGCAGCATCGAGGCGGGGATGCGGATCTCCTGCCCCGGAGACAGCTCGGGGCTCGCGAGGCCGTTCGCCTCGGCGATGCGGACGTAGGACTCCCCGCGCCCCGTGAACCACAGGGCCACCTGCCATAGCCCCTCGTCGGGCATCGCCAGCGCCCCCGACTTCGCGACGTGGACCCAGTCCCCGTTCTCCCGGCGATCGCGCGGGAACACGTTCCGGAGAACGACGACGCGGACATCGTCGCCAAGGAGCGCGAAGGGGATGCGCACGATCCTGTCCGGCGACGGGGACCCGCCCTCGTTGCGGTGCGCGAGCGCGGCCGCCCGGGCCGCCGATCCGGTGTAGCGCGCGGCGATCTCCTCCCAGCTCTCCCCCGCGGCCGGCGTCATCTCGACCTCGAGGTCGCGTCCGGCGCGGAGGCACACGCGGGCATCGGCGCCGAGCGGCACCGATCCGGAGCCGCCGCCGCCCGGCTCCGGAGGCCGGCCCAGGGAGCCGGGTGGACCGGCGAGCGCGAGGAGGATGGACGCCGCGGCGATCGCCGACGCGCCGGGGCGCCGGGGGCGGCTCAAGCCGCGAGGCGTGCCGATGTCGCTCGGAAACGGTGCGTCCACCCGCACGTGCAAGCCTCCGCGCGGCCTCCCGGCCGCGGCGGCGTTCCTCAGAAGATCGGCGTGACGCGGAACCGGTAGCCCCGAGGAGGATCGCCCGCGGCGATGACCACGCTCGACGTCGCCCCTCGGCTGGCGAGGACCCGCTCCTTCCGCGACAGCAGGACCGGCGCGTCCGTGCCCGGAAGCGTCCCCGTGACCTCCACGTCGATCTCGGCGAGGTCTTCGCGCAGGGACGCGGGGGTCAGGACGATCCGGCAGGACTCGCGCGAGTCGCCGTCGCCCTTCCGGAACTCGTAGGTCACGCTCTCGCCGACGAGGGTGCTGAGCCTGTTGGCCTCGAGCGGAACGGACCGGTCGCTCTCGACCCGCTCGATCTCAAGGAGAAGCAGAACCTCCGCTCCGGCCCGCTTCCCGGCGACCGCGGGCACGAGCCGCGACGACCGGTCGGCGCGGAGGGCGAGCACGAGGTGGTGCTCGCCCTCCGCGAAGACCTCGAAGAGCCCCGTCGATCCCTCGGTCAAGGCGAGGGAGCGGGACGCGCGGACCTCGCGGCCGTTCGGGAAGGTCAACCTGGCGCCGAGGCGCAGGGAATGCGCCCCTCCGGGAGGTCCCGCGGTCCCCCAGGCGTCCAGGTCCAGCCGGACCCTCCCCCAGGCGGACGGTCCCTGGACGTCCAGGGCCAGAGAGCCTCCCTCTTCCTCCTCGACGACCAGTTCCCTGCGGCCGAGCGGCTGCGCGCCCTCGTCGGAAACGAGGAGCGCCTCGACGTCGAGCCGGAGGGCGACCTCCTCGCGGAGAGGCTCGGCGCCCGGCGCTCCGGCGGTCTCGAGGAAGGCTCCTCCCGCGAGTGCGAGCGCGGCCAGCAACCGGCCGCAGATCCGCTTGGGTTCGAGCGCGGGCGCCATGGACTTCCTCTCGTGCTATCCCGTTGGCCGGGAAGCGGTTGACAAAAACACCGAACTCGTCCTATTCTCGCCGTGTCCGCCGGACGCCGCGGTGGACTCGGAGGTGGCGATCGATGGGACGCGTTTCGGGCGTGCGCATGCTCGGGACGGCCTTTCTGACGACGTTCCTCCTTTTCCCGGCAGCGGCCGGATCCTCCTCGTACGCCCTCGATGCGACCTCCGCCCCGCTCAGCGGCATCGTTCGCGACTCCGTGGGCAACGCCCTCGGTGAGGTCGAGGTCCTCGTCCTCGGCGGGCCCGCGCCGGCGGCGCCGGTGGCGGTCGCGCGAACGGATGAACGAGGGCGCTTCCTCGTCGCGGAGCTGCGGCCCGGCGTGTATCGGATCGCCGCGCTCAAGGAAGGGTACCTCGCTTTCCTCGGAAGCGTGAACACGTTCTTGCGCCCCTCCCTCGATCTCGTGCTCCGGCCGATTCAGGACGCGAGCGCCGGGAAGGAGCCCGCTCCGCTCGATTCCTCCTGGGCCCTGCGTCTGCCCGCCCGCAGCCTCCTCAGGGAAACGGGGCCCGGCGCGCTGATGGCCGGAGATTCTCGGGACGGGCCCGCCGAGCGCTCCTCGCGCGTGGCGGAGACTCTCGACGGCGAGCTCGCCCACGTCGTCGCCATGGCGCAGCCGCTCGAAGACGGCACCGGGGAAGGCGACGCGATGGAGGGAGGGGAAACGCGCCTCAGGCTCGCGAGCTCGATCGGGGAGCGCGCGAAGGTCGCGGTAGCCGGGAACCGCTGGAGCCTGGGCAGCTCCTCGGCCGGCGGGGGAGATCCGGCGGCCTCGCGCAGGGACTCGAGCGCGATCGTCGTGGACGTCTCGTACGATACGAGCCGGGATGCGAACCTGTCGGTGAAGGCGGGATTCGAGCGGCGCGGGCTCCTGGACGGGACGATCGGCGCGCGGCGCGAGCGCACGGTCTGGGGGTACGACGCCCTATGGACCCGGCAGGTCGACGCGGAGTCCCGGATGGGGGTCCAGGTCGGGTATCTCGACACGTTGCTCGACGTGGGCTCGCAGCCGGCGGATGCGTCCGTGGAGGTCCCCGCCCCGTCCTACGTCCTGCAGAACCGGAGGATCGCGGCGGAGGGGTCGTTCGAGTCGATGGCGGCGGCCGGGCACCGGCTCCACGTCGACCTGGGCGCGAGGCGCCATGATCTCCCGGCGTCCGGCGATCCGACGCCGCTGACGATCGTGCCGGGGGATCCCAGGACGGAGCTCGGGTGGGCGCTGCACCTCGACGCCGGGGACGACTGGAGCGTGTCCGGGCCCGTGTCGATGATCTACGGGCTGGGATACGATCGGAGCCTCGACGGCCGCAGGCCTTCCCTCGTGGAGCCGAGTGTCGGCGGGGCCTGGAACGCCGCCGGGCTTCGCGCGCGCGTCGTCGTCGAGTACAACCTCGTGGACGACAGCGGCTCCTCGTTCGGGACCGGGGCCGTCGACGGATTCGGGGTCGAGGCGGACGTCGAGGTGTCGCTCCCGTTCGGCCTGCGCCTGCGCGGAGGGCTCGCCCGTGACCCTGCGGACGCCGAGGCCGCGGGGGACGCCTTCTGGAGCCTCGATTCCGGCCGGGATCCAGTCTTCGTGGCGGACGGGGCCCTCGCCACGGGACGAGAGAGCTTGGTCCTCGAGCACCAGTCCCGCGCCGTGATGACGTGGATCGAGTGGTCCCGGGGCTCCGCAGAGGGGCTCCTGACGCAGATGTTCGCGATCGACGTCCCCGTGCGGCTCCTGGACGATCGGCGCATGACGTGGCGGGAGGGGATTCTCGGGATCCGTGTGAAGGAGACCGGGACCGACGTGCTCGCGGAGTACAGGCGCGTCGACGACCGGCCGGCCGCCGATCCGTCGGGTTCGGAGGAGGCGCTGTGGCACGAGTACGTCGAGCTGCGCGTTTCCCAGGACCTGGTCCGGTCGGCGAGCCAGGGCCTCTCGTGCCGTCTCCTCCTGGCCGCGAGAGCGGTTCCGCGCGCGACGCCGGCGGCTTCGCCGGGCGGCTCGATCTCCTCCGACCGGCTGCTCGCCGCCCTCGGTCCCCAGTACAGCGCCGGGCTCGCGGTTGCGTTCTGAGGGGGGGCCGCTCGCGGGGCCGCGGCATCCAAACTTTCGGACTTCGAGGTCGGCATTCAACGGGTTGAAGCGGAGAAACGTCTCGGGCTCGGCTCCCCGAGGGATCGGGTCGTCAAGTCGTTGATTCGTAGATAGTTGTTCCTGCCCTCTTCGAGGCCGTGGTGGCCCGGCGCTTGCTTTCCCGTCGGCGTCGGGTGAACCCCCTCGAGCGGGGGCGAAGGGCGGAAGCGTGTTGCGCCACGGTCGATCGGCCCTTCCGTGGGTTGTCGCAGCGGTCGCGATCGTCCTGGGAGTCGGCGGGGCGGTGTCGTTCGCCCGGCGGCTTTCGACGACCGTGCCGGAGATCGGGGTCGGCTGGGGGCAGACCCCAGGCGGCGCCGTCGCGGTGCGCGTCGATCCGGCGGGCGCCGCCCAGGCTGCGGGCCTCCGCCCGGGGGATCGGCTCGAGAGAATCGACGGTCGCGAGGTCCGGAGCGTCCTGGACGCGAGATCGATCGCGTGGGAGCTCGAAGCGCGCGGATCGCTCCGGCTCGACGTGCGCCGCGGGGACGCGCCGGTCGCGATCCGGCTGCCCGCTCCGCCCCGGACGTCCGCGGTGACGCTCCAGGGCTTCCTCGCGCTGGTAGGTGTCGGCTTCTTCCTGTCGGGGCTGCTCGTGGCCCTGCGATGGCCGGGCGTCCGGGGGGGGATGGCGTACTCGCTGTTCGCCGCGGCCGCGTTCACCGAGCTGACGTTCAGCCACACGGGCCGGGCCGATCTCCTGGACTGGACGATCTGGTGGGCGGACGTGGTCGCCGGGGCGGCGGCGCCGGCTCTTCTCGTCCACCTCGCGATCCTCCTCTCGCGGCGCGTCGTCCCGGCCCGGCGGCTCGCGGTGGTCCTCGCCTACGTCCCGACCGCCGGCATCCTGGGCGCCGCGGTTTGGCTGCTGGCTTTCGGAGGGGCGCTCCGGCTCCCCGACCCGGTGCGAGCCGTAGAGTCGCTCGACCGGGCGGCGCTCCTGTTCCTCGCGTTCGCAGTCGTCTCCTCCGTCGCGCTCCTGGCGCGGGCGCATGCGACGAGCGGGTCCGCCCTGCACCGGAGCCAGTGCCGGTGGATGCTCTGGGGCCTGTCGATCGGGCTGACGCCGTTCGGCGTGATGTACGCGCTGCCGTGGGCCCTCGGGGCGGACGTTCCCGCCTGGGCGGAGCTCTCCGCCTTCCCCCTCGTGCTCGTCCCCGCGGCCTTCACGGCGTCGCTCGCGAGGTACCGGCTCCACGATTTGGACATGCTGCTCCGGCGGGGGGTCTCGGAGGTGGCCGCAGCCTTCGCGGTCGTCGCCGCCTACGCGATGGGAGTCGAGGTGCTCCGGCGGGGGCTCGGAGGGATCCTCCCCCTGACGCCCGCCGGCTTCCGGTACCCGGCGATCGTCGTGGCCGCGGCCATGTACCCGAAGCTCCGGACATGGACCCGGTCCGCGGTCGACCGCGCGTTCTACCGGCAGCGGTACAGCTACCGGGTCACGCTCCTCGACTGGGCCCGGGAGCTGAGCGCCGAGGTGGATCTCGCGAAGCTGCTCGCGACGATCCGCGACCGCGTGCGGGAGACGCTGTCGGTGCAGGAGGCGCGCGTTCTCTTGCTCCGCGAGGACGGCCGGTTCGCGGACCCGTCGGGGGACCCGTCCGCGCCCGGGATCGTTCTCCCTCCCCGGCGGGTCGAGGAGCTCGAGGCGGGACGCCACGTCTCGGCCGCCGAGGGGGAGATCGCAGGCCTCTCGTGGGCGAGGCATCTCTTCGGCATGAAGGTCAAGGGGCGCCTCAGGGCGCTCCTAGCGGTCGGGGAGCGGGGGGAGCCGGACCGGCCGCTGTCGACCGAGGATCGGGCCCTCGTGGCTACCCTCGCCGCGCACGCCGCCACGGCGATCGAGGCGGCCCGCCTGGTGCGGGAGGTCCGGGCCCACGCGGAGCAGGTCGAGGAGCTGAAGGCCAGCCAGGAGAGGATCCTCGAGAGCAGCGGGGTCGGCCTGCTGCTCATGGATGCGGACGGGACGATCCTCGCGTGGAACCGCGCGCTCGAGACGATGTACGGGCTCCCCCGCGGCGAGGCGATCGGGAGGAGGATCGAGGACGTCTTCCCGCTGCACGCGGTTCGCAAGGTGCAGCGCGAGATCCTCGCCGGGCCTGCGGGCGAGGAATGCCGGATCTGGAGATACAACCTGGTGAACCGCTCCGGGCGCAGGCTCGTCGTCAACCTGACCGCCTCCCCCGTCGAGCCCTCGAGAGAGGGGGGAATCGCGCGGGTCGTCACCTTCGACGACGTGACCGATCAGGTCAAGCTGGAGGAGCAGCTCCTTCGGCAGGAGCGGCTCGCCTCCCTCGGGCTGCTCGCGGCGGGCGTGGCGCACGAGGTGAACACTCCGCTCACGGGGATCTCGAGCTACACGCAGATGCTTCTCGAGGAGATGCCCGCCGACGACCCGCGCCGGGGGATCCTCGAGAAGATCGAGGCGCAGAGCCGTCGCGCCTCCAGCATCGCCAATTCGCTCCTCAACCTCGTCCGACCGGAGCGGGCTCCCTTCGAGAGCCTGTCGCTCGACGTCGCGATCGGGGAGGTGCTGAGGCTCTTCGAGCCCCAGATCCGGGAGAGGGGAATCCGGCTGGAGACGGACCTGCACGCGGACCTTCCGCTCGTGCACGGGGACAAGGGGAAGCTGCAGCAGGTTCTCCTCAACCTGCTGCTGAACGCCAGGGACGCCGTCGGGGACGGAGGGAGCGTCCGGGTCTCGACCTACGCGAGGGGAGGCTCCGTGGTGCTCGAGGTCCTCGACGACGGGGTCGGGATCGCGGAGGAGGATCTCTCCCGGATCTTCGATCCGTTCTTCACGACCAAAGGACGAGGCAAGGGCACGGGGCTCGGCCTGTCGATCAGCCACGGGATCGTCCGGGAGCACGGCGGGGAGATGCACGTCGAGAGCAGCCCGGGCGAGTTCACGCGGTTCCGGGTGGAGATCCCCGCCGGGCAGCCCGCCCGCGCCCTCGCCTGAGCCGGCGGCCCCCGCCCCCCTCGGCCTTCCGGGGAGGCGCCCGGGGCGCCGAGGGCAGCGATCGCGCGAGGGCGCCGCACGCTGCTAGAATCCTCCCGATGCTGGTCGCACCCGAGACGCAGGCCCCCCGGAGCCGGATCCTCCTCATCGACGACGAGCCGGTCGTCGCGGACGTCATGCGATCGCTGCTCGTCCCGGAAGGGCACGAGGTCCGCGTGGCGACGGACGCGGCCTCGGGAAGGCACGAGATCGAGAACGAGGGGCCCTTCGACGCGCTCCTTCTCGACGTGATGCTGCCCGACGCCGACGGCCTGGAGGTCCTGCGGTGGCTCCGCGAGCGCCAGGCGGACCTGGCGGTCGTCATGATCACCGCCTTCGGCACCGTCGAGAACGCGGTCGCGGCGATGAAGCTCGGCGCCTTCCACTACGTGACGAAGCCGTTCAAGAACGACGAGGTCCGCCTCCTCGTGTCGAAGGCCGTGCAGACGACGCGGCTGAGGAGGGAGAACCAGGACCTGCGCCGGGCCCTGGAGGAGCACCACCGTTTCGAGAGGCTCGTCGGGAAGTCCCGGGTGATGCAGGAGATCTACCGCTTCATCGAGCAGGTCGCCCCGAGCCGGTCCAACGTTCTGATCCAGGGCGACAGCGGGACCGGCAAGGAGCTGGTCGCCCAGGCGATCCACCAGCGAAGCCCCCGGGCGTCGAAGCCGTTCGTCGTCGTGTCGAGCCACAGCATTCCGACCGAGCTGCTGGAGGACAACCTCTTCGGGCACGCGCGGGGCGCGTTCACGGGGGCGGCCGGATCGAAGCAGGGGCTCCTCGAGGTCGCGGACGGCGGGACCGTGCTGTTCGACGAGATCAGCAGCATCACGACGGAGGTGCAGGTCAAGCTGCTCCGCGTGATCCAGGAGAAGGAGTTCCTGCCTCTCGGAGCGCTGGAGAGCCGCCACGTGGACGTCCGGATCCTCGCGGCGACGAACGAGGACCTCAAGGCGCTCGTCGTGCAGGGAAGGTTCCGGGAGGACCTCTATTACCGCCTGAACGTCATCAACGTGACCGTGCCGCCGCTGCGCAAGCGCGTCGGGGACATCCCGCTGCTGGTGGAGCACTTCCTGGAACGGTTCAACGCGGAGAACGGGAAGGAGGTCCGGCGAGTCTCTCCCGAGGTCCTCGACCGATTCCTCGAGTACTCCTGGCCGGGGAACGTCCGGGAGCTGGAGAACGTCATCGAGCGGGGCGTGGTGCTGGCGCGGGGGGAGGAGATCGGGCTGGAGCTCCTGCCGCGGGACCTGCTCGAGCGGACCACGATCCCGGAGATGGCCGTCCTCCCGGAAGGGATGCGCTTCTACGAGGCGGTCTCGCGCTACGAGCGCCAGCTGATCGAGTCCGCCCTGAAAAGGGCAGGGGGAGTCCAAAAGCTGGCGGCGGACCTCCTCGGGCTCAAGGCGACCACACTCAACGAGAAGATCAAGCGCCTCGGGATCCCGGTCCACTGACGGCCCCCCGCGCTGCACCCGTGCAGCGGCGGATGCCGGCGGAAGGACACGGGAGGGGGGGAAAGGTGGATATTGTCGCCGGCGTTCCGGGAGGAAGGGCTTCGGGTTGACGCCGAGGGACGGCCGGTGATAGATAAGCCGGCGACAGCGCGCATTCCGCTCGGGGCCGGGAGGAGCCGTGAGGACCGGTGGCCGAGGCCGGGGCCGGTGCAATCGGCGGTGGGGAGAAGGTCTGTGTCTCGCGGGAGGGGTCGGATGAGGCTCTACAGCAAGGTTTTGGCCGTGCTGCTGGCGGCATTCGCGTTGACCACGGCAGCCGCACAGACGGGTGCGATCCGCGTTCGCGTGATCGACGCTTCCGACAAGACGCCGCTGCCCGGCGTGACCGTCGTCCTGCGGAATTCCATGCAGTACGTGGCGACGACGACGGTTCTGACGAACCGGGACGGGATCGCGGAGTTCCCCGTCCTCCGGGCGGGGAGCGGGTACTCGCTGGAGGTCTCGTTCCCGGGGTATGCGAAGCAGATCCAGACCGGCCTCAAGGTGCCGATCAGCCAGGTTCTCCAGGTCGGCTTCGCCCTGTCCCCGGAGATGGTGGAGCGAGAGGTCGTCGTCGGCAAACGGGAGACCGTCGACCTCGAGAAGTCCTCCCATTCCACGAAGTTCGGCGACGACTTCATCCAGGACCTTCCGGTGCAGGGTAGGTTCTACCAGAACGTCCTGACGATGGCCGCGGGGGTGCAGGACGCCGACGGCGACGGGAACCCGAACGTCCACGGCGCCAGGTCGCGCGACTTCAAGGCGCAGGTGGACGGGGTGAGCAACCAGGACCCGCTCACCGGGTACCAGATGAGCCAGGTGAACCCCGACTCGATCGAGGAGATCGAGGTCATCACGGCGGGAGCGGGGGTCGAGTTCGGCCGCGCGCAGGGCGGTTTCGCCAACATCATCCAGAAGCAGGGATCCAACGACTTCGAGGGGACGTTCAACTTCCTCTTCCGGTCGAGCCTGCTCGACGGGAACGCCGTCGCCCTGCCGGGCGAGCCGAGGCCGGAATACCAGCTGTTCCAGCCGGCGATCCAGGTCTCGGGGCCGATCCTCCGGGACAAGCTTTGGTACCGCCTGTCCCACGAGTTCATCCGCCAGGACGACCCCGTCGTCACGTACGAGGGGACGGTCACGGTCCGAACGGACCAGCAGATCAGCTCCGATGCCCTGACGTGGCAGGTCTCCCCCAGGAACAAGCTCCAGTTCACCTACTCCGCGGACCCGCGCACCGTGAAGAACTGGGGGGTCAGCCGGTTGGTGCCGGCCGCCTCGTCGCGGACGCAGGAAACGGGCGGTCCGCTCTACCGGATCAACTGGACCGCGCCGTTCTCGGCGAAGGTCCTGTTCGACAGCGTCGTCTCCTACCAGGACAGCCGGGTGAAGATCGGCCCCTCTACGACCGGCGTGAAGAACAATTGCGTGGTGAGCAAGGCGGTGGACGGCGAGAGCGAGCTTCCGTTCATCGAGGACGCGCAGTGCATCAACCTCGAGACGGGCCAGACGAGCGGCTCGTTCTTCATGAATTACGACGACCATCGCCAGCGCATGACCCTCAAGAGCACCGCGAGCATCTTCGGGGGCCGGTTCTGGGGCATGGACCACCAGTTCAAGGTCGGGCTCAGCGTGGAGAACGAGCGCTACTTCCGCAAGCAGGAGCGCCACCCCAACGTCTACTTCTACGAGCTCACGCTGATGAACTCGAGCCAGTCGGCGACGCTCGAGCGGCTCGCGATCGTCGCCGGAACGTTCGCGGTTCCGGAGTCGACGACGACCCGCGGAACCGGGACGGCGACGGGCGTCTTCTTCGAGGACATCATGAAGCCCCGGCAGAACCTCAGCATCACGCTGGGCCTCCGGATCGACCGGGAAGCGCTGAACGCGAGGGGCTTCAAGCCGTTCGATCCGGCGGCGGAGGAGGAGGCGTACTACGCCCTCCGCGAGCAGTACGCGCTGGAAGAGGCCGCCAAGCTGATGGACAGCATTCCGGGGCTCACGCTGGAGAACGCGCTGCCGCTGGTCTACGCGAGCGATAGCGCAGGGGCGACGATCGAGCTCCCCGCGTCCAAGGGGGCGTTCACCGCGTACGAGGGCATCGACGAGTTCTCCGAACAGCTCGGCAACAACATCGAAAGCACCGACGTAGACCTTCTCCTCGGCACGATCATCAAGTCGTCCAAGGAGTGGGACCATAAGCGGCAGGCCGAGGACCTCACGCTCAGCAGCATCAACCTCGGCCCGCACGTGGCGATCTCCTGGGACCCGTGGAGCGACGGGAAGACGAAGTTCGGGTTCTCCGCGCGCCGTCTCTACGGCGCGACGCCGCTCGTGATCGCGCTCGCCGAGACGGAGCCCGCGACGACGCAGCTCAGGTTCCAGTCGGTGCGGACGGGAGGGGATTGGGAGACCTCGATGGCGACCGGCGTGAACCCCGCGATCACGGTGTCGGTCGTGGATCGGGGGTACACGACCCCGTACAACGACGAGATGACGCTGTCGGTCGAGCGGGAGGTGTTCGCCGAGACCGCGCTGAAGTTCACGTACGTGTACCGGCAGTTCAGGAACCAGCCGCAGGACTTCGACTTGAACCACTATCCCGCCGACTACGGCCGCTGCAAGACGCAGCTGGTCGCCGCGGCACCGCTCCCCGGCTGGATGGAAGTGGCGTACGACATCCACGGGCGCCCGATCGGCGACGGGGTCGTCGACGACTGCGACGGAAAGCTCGAGATGGAGCCCACGAATCCGGAGGCCCCGCCCACGGCCAAGATCAAGGACTTCTCGACGGGTTTCGTGCATCGTCCGGACGGCTACCTCGACACGTACACGCACAACCTCGGTTGGAGCTCGATCTACCTGGTCGGCAACTTCAACGACGCGGTCTACCGGGCGTATCAGCTCGAGCTGACGCGCCGGCAGTACCGGAACTGGCAGATGAACGCTTCCTACACCTTCTCGAAGGCCGTCGGAGACGCGGAGGACTGGAACTCGGCGCTCGGAGACGACCGCACGACGCGCGAGGACGAGCGCGGCTACCTGTCGTACGACGTTCGCCACGCGCTCAAGATCAACGCGACCACGATCACCCCGTGGGGGTTCCGGGCGGGGACCGCGGTCTCCTGGCAGACGGGGCTGCCGTACTCCATCCTCCTCCAGGCGTCGTCGCAGGACTCGACGCCCCCGTCCCTCCTGTCGCTCGGCCAGCCGGAGCCCAGGTATCGCCAGAAGTACGTCACGCACCAGAGGAACGACCAGCGGAACCGCCCGTACTGGAACTTCGACGTGAAACTGGACAAGGAGATGAACCTGGGGAAGGGCATGAACCTCCAGGTCGCCGTAGACATCTTCAACCTGCTCAACGACCGGACGTACGTGATCTGGAACCCGTTTTCCGAGCAGGGGATCCAGCTGAACGGCTCGAACGAGGCGTACCGCCGCGCCGGGAGACAGTACCAGCTCAGCGCAAAGCTCTCCTTCTGATCGGACGGCGGCGCGGGCGGCGAGCGCCACGCTCCGGGCGAAGGCCGCCTTCGGGCGGCCTTCGCGGTCTGGGGGCCCGGAGCGGAGCCCTCCCGGGCCGACTTCGCGCGGGGAGGGTTCGATGCGGATTCACGACACGCTGACTCGTCGGATGGAGACGCTCGAGCCCTTGGAGCCGGGCCACGTGCGGCTCTACACGTGCGGGCCGACCGTCTACGATTTCGCGCACATCGGCAACTTCCGGACGTACGTATGGGAGGACGTCCTCCGGCGGACGCTGCGGCATCTCGGCCTCCGCGTGACGCAGGTGATGAACATCACCGACGTCGAGGACAAGATCATCGCGAAGGCGGTCGCTTCGGGGCTCCGGATCGGGGACGTGACCGAGCCGTTCGTGCAGGCGTTCTTCGAGGATCTGGCGACCCTTCGGATCGAGGCGGCGGAGCACTACCCCAGGGCGACCGAGCACATCCGGGAGATGATCGATCTCGCCTCGCGGCTGCGGGCGAACGGGCACACGTACGAGAGCCAGGGATCGCTGTACTTTCGGATCGCGTCGTTCCCGCAGTACGGGCGGCTCTCGCACCTCGACCGCCGCGAGATCCGAGTGGGCGCCAGGGTGGACAGCGACGAGTACGCGAAGGAGGACGCCCGAGACTTCGTGCTCTGGAAGGCCCACCGTGAGGGCGAGCCGTTCTGGGAATCGCCGTTCGGCAGGGGGCGTCCGGGCTGGCATCTCGAGTGCTCCGCGATGAGCATGAAGTACCTGGGCGAGACCTTCGATCTTCACACGGGAGGAGTGGACAACATCTTCCCGCATCACGAGAACGAGATCGCCCAGAGCGAGGCGGCGACCGGCCGGCCCTTCGTGAAGCATTGGATGCACGCCGCGCACCTGATGGCCGACGGCGAGAAGATGGCGAAGTCCAAGGGGAATTTCCACACCCTTCGGGACCTGCTCGCCCGGGGCCACGACCCGAGGGCGATTCGCTTCCTGCTTCTCTCCACACACTACCGGAGCCCGCTGAATTTCACGGCGGAAGCGCTCGGCCAGGCGGCCGCAGAGCTGCAGCGGCTGGACGATTTCACGGCGCGCCTCGACCGGGAGCCGGCGGGGGAGGGGCGCGACGACGCGCTGGACGCCCGGGTCGCCGCCGCCGCGGAAGAGTTCCGCAGCTCGGTGGCCGCCGACCTGAACGTCAGCGGCGCGCTCGCGGCCGTGTTCCGCATCGTCCGGGAGGGGCACTCGGCGATGGATCGCGGCGAGCTGCCCCGGGAGAGCCGGGAGGGCCTGCGCCTCGCCTTGAGGCGTGCCGACGGAGTGCTCTCGGTCCTGGAGGCAGAGCGGGAGGTCCTGGACGAGGAGGTCGAGGCCCTGATCGCCCGGAGAACCGAGGCACGCCGGGCCAAGGACTGGGCGGAGGCGGACCGGATCCGGCGGGACCTCCTCGATCGCGGCATCGTGCTCGAGGACACGCCGCAGGGAGTTCGCTGGAAGCGCGCCGTAGGCGGCGCGTCCGGATCCTCGTGAGCGCGGCGGCGCGTCGGGGACCCGGTCGTCCGCCGGCGGGGGCCGGGACATGAGTCCCGAGGGGGGCGCCGGCGATTCCCGCCACGCGCTCGGCCGGGCCGGCGAGGCGGCCGCGGAAGCCGCGCTCGGCGAGGCGGGGATGAGGATCCTGGCCCGCAGATTCCGAAACCGGGCCGGCGAGATCGATCTCGTCGCCCTCGACGGGGCCGTCGTCGTGTTCGTCGAGGTGAAGACCCGATCCGGAACCGCTCGGGGGAGGCCGGGAGAGGCGGTCCGGGCCCGCAAGAGGGGGCGCATCGCGAAGGTCGCGCAGGCTTTCCTGTCGAGAAACGGTCTCGAGCGCGCTCCGTGCCGGTTCGACGTCGTCGAGGTGGTTCGGGACGACGACCGGCTCGAGACGCGCCACGTCCGGGACGCGTTCCGCCTCGGGCTCTGGCGCTGACCGGATTCTTGACGGTCCGCGGCCTTTGCGGTAACGTTCTTCGTTCGCCGCGATCGCCGGTCCGCCCAGCGCTCCGGCGGCGGACGAAGCGGGAATAGCTCAGTTGGTAGAGCACGACCTTGCCAAGGTCGGGGTCGCGGGTTCGAGTCCCGTTTCCCGCTCCAGGACTCAGGAGACCGTCCGCCCCCCCGGATTCGTCGAGCGACCCTTCCGGAGGGCGCGGGGAGGCTCGCACGTGCGACTCCAAAGGCTCGTCCGCTTCCTTCCGCTCGCGACGGTCGCGGCGGTCCTCCCGCTCGTCGCGGCCCCGGTGCCGCGCCCTGCCGCCAAGCCGGGACGGATCCTTCCGCTCGCGCTCGCCCCGGGAGACGCCGCGCCCCCCGTCCGCGGCGAAGCGCTCGACGGAGGCCGGTTCCGGGCGGTCTGGCGCGATCATCGCGTGACGGTCGTCAACTTCTGGGCGGTCTGGTGCGTCCCCTGCAAGGACGAGATGCCCGTCCTCGCGGAGCTGTACCGGTCGAAGAAGGACGCCGGCCTGGGAGTGGTCGGCGTCGAGGTCGGCCGGGAGGCCGCGGATGCGTCGAGGGAGTTCCTCGCGAAGGCCGGAGTCACCTATCCTGTCGTCGTCGCCGACGATTCGGCGGTTGCGGACTGGGGAGGCGTGAGCATCTATCCGACGACGTTCCTCGTGGGGAGCGACGGGAAGATCGTGCGAAAGTACGTCGGGGCCTCCCCGGACGACGTGAAGGCTCTCGTCGAGGACATCGACCTGCTGCTCGGCGGGAAGCCCCTGGGCACGCGCCCTCTCGCGAGCCCGCCTCCCGCCGTCTCCTCGGCGCCGCGCTGAGCCGTGCCCGGGCCGGGGCGCGCGCTCACGGCCGGGGCGCCGCCCCATCCGGGAATTCGGCGGCCGCGGGCCGGTGGCGCTCCGCGTGGTACGAGGAGCGCACGAGGGGCCCCGCCTCGACGTGGAGGAACCCCATCCCCTCGGCGATCCGGCGGATGGCATCGAACTGCTCGGGCGTCACGAGGCGGTCGACGGGAAGGTGCCGCCGCGTGGGCTGCAGGTACTGTCCCAGCGTGACGACGTCCACCCCCGCCCGCCGCAGCTCCTGCAGGACGGCGACGACCTCCGGATCGGCCTCTCCGAGCCCGAGCATGAGGCTCGACTTCACGCGCAGGGACGGCATCTCCGCGTCCCGCCGCTCGGCCGCCTCCGCGAGGAGCCGCAGGGATACCTCGTAGCTCGACCCCTTCCTCGCCGTCCGGTAGAGGCGGGGAACCGTCTCGACGTTGTGGCCGAACACCTGCGGTCCTGCGCGGAGCACGGTCCCGAGCGCTCCGGGCTTGCCCCGGAAGTCCGGCGTCAGGACCTCCACGGCGCACCCGGGAGTCCGCTCCCGGATCGCCCGCACGACGTCCCGGAAGTGCCCCGCCCCGCCGTCGGGGAGGTCGTCCCGGCTGACGCTCGTCACGACCGCGTGCCGCAGGCCCAGCCTCGCCACCGCCTCCGCGACGCCGGCCGGCTCGGTCGGGCTCGTGCCGGGCTCGGGTCGCCCGCTCCGTACGCCGCAGAACGCGCAGGCCCGGGTGCAGATGTCCCCCAGGATGAGGAACGTCGCCGTGCCCGCGTTCCAGCACTCGTAGATGTTCGGGCAGCGGGCCTCGGTGCAGACCGTGTGCAGCCGGAGCTCTCGGACCATCGAGCGGACGCGACGGAACTCCTCGTCCGTCCGGAGGCGGATCCTGAGCCATTCGGGACGGGGCGGCCGCGATCGAGCCTTCATGCCGAACCCCGTGGAGGACGAGCGGCTCCCGTCGCCTCCTCGGTCTCGAGGATCTCGGCGTCCACCTCGTCGGCGGAGATCCCGGAGAGGGGCTCGTCCCGAGGGACCGTCTCTCCACGCGCCTCGATCCGGCGGGTGAGAGCGCCCTTCCCGTTGGCCTCTTCCATTTGCGGCATCACCACGTCGACGCGCATCGATCGCTCTCCGTCCGGTCCGTGCCGCGCCGCGTCAGATGTGGAGGCTCCGTCCGTGCGCCGCGAGCGCGGCCTCTCCGATCGCCTCCGAAAGCGTCGGGTGGGCGTGCACGGTGTGGACGAGGGAGGCGACCGTCGCATCGAGGGAGAGGGCGGCGGTGGCCTCGGCGATGAGCTCCGTGGCGTGGGGGCCGACGACGTGGACTCCCAGGATCCTGTCGTGCTTCCTCTCCGCGACGAGCTTCACGAAGCCGCGCGTGTCGTTCAGGACCCTGGCCTTGCCGACGGCCGAGAACGGGAACGAGCCGACGGCGACGTCGTGGCCGCGGCGGCGGGCCTCCTCCTCGGAGAGCCCGACCGAGGCCACCTCCGGGTCGCAGTACGTGCAGGAGGGGATCCGGTCGTAGTCGACGGGGAGCGGATCGGCCCCCGCCGCGTCTTCCGCGGCGACGATTCCCTCGTGGGAGGCGACGTGCGCGAGCGCCGGCGTCTTGACGATGTCCCCGATTGCGTACACACCCGGCTCGCCGGTGCGCATCCTCCCGTCGGTCTCGACGAACCCGCGATCGAGGCGGACGCCCGTCCCCTCGAGCCCGAGATCTCCGGTGACGGGGCGGCGGCCGACGGCCACGAGGAGCGCTTCGGCTTCGATCGAAACCGGTCTCCCGTCCCGGGAGGCCTCGATGCGAACGCCCTTCTCCCCGGCGATCACGCCCTCGACCCGCGTTCCGACGTGGCTCTCGATCCCTCGCTTGCGGAACGACTTCTCGAGCTCGTCGCCCAGCGCGGCGTCCTCGATCGGGACGAGCCTCGGGAGGATCTCGACGATGGTCACCTTCGCGCCGAAGCTCGCGAAGATCGAGGCGAACTCCACGCCGACCGCGCCGGCGCCCAGCACGGCGAGCGACGAGGGAACCTCGGTGAGACCTAGCGCGTGGTCCGAGTGGAGGATGCGCCTGCCGTCGAATTCGATCCCCGGCAGACCGCGGATCTCCGAGCCCGTGGCGAGGATCGTGTGCCGCGTCGAGACGACGAAGGGATCTCCGTCCGCCGGCGCGACCTCGACCCTCCCTCGTCCGGCGAGACGCCCGCGCCCCCGCAGGACGGTCACCCCGTTCTTCCGGAGCAGGTACTCGACCCCCTTCGCGTTGGTGAGGACGACCCTTTCCTTGTACCGCTGCGTCGCGGCGAGATCGAGCTGGGCCGGAAGGACCTTCACGCCGTACGCCGGGGCCTTCCGGGCGATCTCGAGGACCTCGGCGGCCCGGAGCAACGCCTTGGTGGGAATGCAGCCCCGGTGCAGGCACGTCCCGCCGGGAAGGGGGGCCATCTCCACGACTGCGGTCCTGAGGCCGAGCTGGGCCGCCCGGATCGCGGCCACGTAGCCTCCCGGGCCGGCACCGAGAATCGTGATGTCGAAGGTCCGCTCCGGTTCGCTCACCGTGGGTCTCCGGCGGCAGCGGGGGCGCGACCGCGCCGTTGCGCGCCGCGCTCGGCGGGACCGCGAGCCGCGTGATTCCAGCGTCTGGGCGGGAACTTTAGCGGAGGGGGATGGGGGCGTCAACCGCGGTTCCGCGCCCGAAACCCGGCGCGGCGGGCGATCTTGACCAGCCCCTCCGTCCTCGCTACCGTGCGCCGGCCCGCCGCCTCCCTCTCGAGAGGACCCATGAGAGATCGGCTCTTCACCCCCCGGACCGCGACCGATGCGCTCGACGCCCTGCGGCCGGCCGTACGCGAGATGCGGCGCCTGGCCCGGGCGATGAACCGGATGCGCGCCGCCGCCGGATCGCCCGAAGAGCCGGTGAGGAGGCCGTACTTCCGGCTCCTCCTGCGCCTCGACGGCGTCCGCGACGCCATCCGCGATGCGGGGGCCGTCGCCCGGGATCCCTCCGGAGGGACGATCGACTTCCCGGCTCGCCTCGGCGGGCGCCGGGTCTGGCTCTGCTGGAGAGCGGGAGAGCCCGAGGTCGGCTGGTGGCGCGAGGAGGATGCGCCGCCGGCGCGCCGCCGGAGGGTCGCGAGCGACGCCTCCTGGGAGTCCGGCGAGGCGTGAGATGCGGCGCGCCCTCGCCCCGGTCTGCCCCGTCGCCTGTGGTACCATCGGCTCTCGCTCCGGCGCGCCCCGGGCGAGGGGAGGGAACGATGGCGGACGGCGAATCGCTCCTCGTGCTTCGCGAGCGGCCGGCCTCGTGGAGCGACGACGAGCACGCGGCGTACACGACCCGGATCCAGGACTTCGTCGCCTGGGCCCGCAAGAACTCCCTGTGGCCGATGCCGATGGGGCTGGCGTGCTGCGCCATCGAGCTGATGGCGACGGTCGGGCCGCGGTACGATCTCGCCCGGTTCGGCGCCGAGGCGCTGCGTTTCTCGCCGAGGCAGGCCGATCTGATGGTCGTCTCCGGCACCGTCACGAAGAAGATGGCTCCCGCCGTGAAGCGGATCTACGACCAGATGCCCGATCCGCGATGGGTGATCGCGATGGGCGCGTGCGCGTCCACGGGAGGCATGTATCGCTCGTACGCGGTCGTGCAAGGCGTGGACGAGATCATCCCGGTGGACGTGTACCTGAGCGGCTGCCCGCCCCGGCCCGAGGGGCTGATCGAGGCCGTCGTCGAGATCCAGCGAAAGATCGCGCGCGGGGAGAAGAGCGCCTCCGAGCTGGCGGCCTCGGTCGCCTGACGCGTGAACGGCAGCGCTTCCGGGCGCCGCCCGGCCCTGCTCGAGCGGATCGGGGCGGAGATCCGCGCCGCCGGGCCGATCCCGTTCGCCCGGTTCATGGACCTCGCGCTCCACGACCCCGACGACGGCTACTACGCGCGGGGGCCAGGCAGGCTCGGCACGGCTGGGGACTTCTTCACGGCCAGCGACGCCGGGACGGCCTTCGGGGAGAGCCTGGCCCGGCAGCTGCTCGAGATGGATGTCGTCCTCGGGAATCCTCCGGTCTTCTCGATGGTGGAGTTCGGGGCGGGCCGCGGCCTGCTCGCCCGCGACGTCCTGGACGGCTCGCGGGCGCTCGACCCGGCCTTCGCGGCGCGCCTCGCCTGCGTGCTGATCGACCGGAGCCCGGGGATGCGCGAGGCTGCCCGGAGGAACGTCCCCGAGGCCGAAGTGCTCGCCCCGGAGGAGGCCCGCGGCGCATGGACCGGCTGCGCGGTCGCGGTCGAGCTGTTCGACGCGCTCCCGGTCCACCGGCTGAGGCGCCGGGGGGGAAGGCTCGTCGAGGTGTTCGTCGATCTGGGCGCCGACGGTTCCCTCGTGGAGCGGGAGCTCCCGCCGACCGACGCGGCGTCCGGTCTTGCGACCCGGTACGGCGCGGCGCCGCGCGAGGGGGACGAGGGGGAGGTCGCGCCCGGCGCTCCGGCGCTCCTGGCGTCCTTGGCCGGGGCTCTCTCGCGCGGCTTCGTCGTGATCGTGGACTACGGGGACCGCGCGAAGGATCTGTACGGCCCGGCGAGGAGACGGGGCACGCTCCTCGCCTATCACCGTCACACGGCGAGCGAGGAGGTCCTCGCCCGGGTCGGGGAACAGGACCTGACCGCCCACGTGAACTTCACGCAACTCGAGGACGAGGCCTTGCGGCTCGGCATGACCGTCCTCGGTTCGACCACCCAGGACCGCTTCCTGATCGCGAACGGGATCCTCCGGGCGTTCGAGGAGGACGACCCGGCGGCCTGGGGCCGTCCGGAGAGAGTTCGCGCGCGGCTCCGCGTCCTGCAATTGATCCACCCGGCCGGGATGGGGAGGACCTTCCGGGTCCTCGTGCTCGCCAAGGGGCTCGAGCCCCGGCCGCTCCTCGCAGGCCTGTCCGACCCGTTCCGTTGACGGCCTGGGCCCGCGGGCGCGCTATACTCCCCGCGATGCGCGATCCCGTCTCCGTCACGCCGGAAGCGATCGAGGAGTCGTTCCGGGCGCACGGCTTCGTCTGCACCGGCGAGGTCGCGACGACGCTCTACCTCTCGGACGCTCTCGGCAAGCCCCTCCTGCTGGAGGGTCCTCCGGGAGTGGGGAAGACCGAGATAGGAAAGCTCTGGGCGGAGTTCCACGGGGCGGAGCTCGTGCGCCTCCAGTGCTACGAGGGGCTCGACGAGGCCAAGGCGCTCTACGAGTGGTCGTACGGGAAGCAGATGCTGTACGCCCAGCTCCTCCGGGACAAGATGGGAGAGATGCTCGCCTCGACCGCGGACCTGGGAGCCGCCCTCGCGGTCCTCCGCGGCAAGGCGGACGAGTTCTTCTCCCGCGATTTCCTCCTGCCGAGGCCCCTGTTGGCCGCGATCACGGCGGAGCGCCCCGTCGTCCTGCTGGTGGACGAGGTGGACCGGTCCGACGAGGAGTTCGAGGCGTTCCTCCTCGAGGTGCTGTCCGACTACCAGGTGTCGATCCCGGAGCTGGGGACGATCCGCGCGCGACACCGGCCGCGGGTCGTGCTGACCAGCAACGACACCCGCGATCTGTCCGGGGCGCTCAGGCGCCGGTGTCTCTACCTGTACGTGGACTATCCGTCGTTCGAGGACGAGATCGCGATCGTCGAAAGCCGCGTGCCCGGCCTGTCCGTCGCCCTCACCGAGAGGCTGGTGCGCTTCGCGCAGTCGCTGCGGAAGGCGGACCTGAAGAAGGCTCCGGCCGTGGCCGAGGTCGTCGACTGGGCGCTCGCCCTCGTCGCCGTGGGTGCCGAGAGCCTGTCCGCGGCGGTGCTTCGCCGCACGCTCGGAGCGCTTCTCAAGAGCCGCGAGGACGTCGAGCGCGTCCTCGCCGAGCCGTCGCGCTTCCGGGGATGATCCGGGCGCTCGCGCGGTTCGTGGACGCGCTGCGCGAGGAGGGGGTCCCCGTCTCCCCGGCGGAGGTGCTCGACGCGTCCCGGGCCCTCGGCGCCGTGGGGCTCTCGGACCGCGCGAGGTTCCGCGGTGCGCTCCGGGCAACCCTCGCCAAGGGGAAGAGGCAAGCCGAGGCGTTCGATCGTCTGTTCGATCGCTTCTTCGCCTCCCCTCGCCGGGGGAAGGGCGGGAGGAGGGAAGCCGGGCCCGGCGCCGGCGAGGGGGGCGGCCGCGCCGCGGGGGCGGGGGGGCGCCCCGCTCCCGCCGCCGGCGAGGGAGGGGTCCCGCGGGCGGGGTCCGGGCCGCCGCGCGGGCGCCGCCCGGGCGCC
>CALMJU010000089.1 GCA_937864465.1 uncultured Acidobacteriota bacterium | reverse complement strand
CTCGTGTAGACTCGGAGCGATGCAGGTCCACAGGATTCCCGCCCGCGCGCGCCTTCCGATCGCGCTCGCGGCCGTCGTCCTCGCCGCCCTCGCGGCGGTCGCGGCGGAGGGCTCCCCCGCGCTCCGGAAGGGGCGCGTCGAGTGGGTCGCGGACGGCGACACGATCACGGTCCGGCTCGAAGAGACCAAGGAGAAGGTTCGCCTGGTCGGGATCGACACGCCGGAGCTCGACGACGCGAACCCCTGGTGGCGTGCGCTCGCCGAGCGCGCGCGCGATCACGCGAAGAGCCGCCTCCTCGGGAAGACCGTCGTGCTCGAGCCGGACGCGCTGAGCGCGGACCGGGACAAGTACGGGAGGCTCCTCCGCTACGTGATCCTCGACGGCGCGGACGTCAACGAGGAGATGATCCGCGAGGGGTACGCCCGCGCGTACACGCGGTTCGCGTTCGAGCGGGCGGCGCGGTACAAGGAGGCGGAGAAGGCCGCGCGCGCGGCGAAGATCGGGCGGTGGGCGCCCCGGGAAGGGGAGCGCCGAGGCGGGTCTTGAGAGAGCCCGCGATTCTCCTCTCCTCGGACCACGTCGTGGTCGCGGACAAGCCGGCCGGCATGCTGACGATCCCGGGACGGCGGGGCGCGGCGGACCCGCGCCCGTGTCTCGTCCACGAAGTCGCCAGGCGGTTTTCCGGCAAGGTCTGGATCGTGCACCGTCTGGATCTCGAGGTCTCCGGGCTCGTCGTGTTCGCGCGGAGCGCCGAGGCGCACCGGCTCCTGTGCGGGCTGTTCGAAAGGCGCGGCGTCGTCAAGCGGTACGAGGCGTGGACCGCGGGGGAGCCGCCGGGTGAGGCCGGGTTCGAGGCGGCGTGGGAGGGGCTCCTGGTCCGCGGCAAGCGCCGCTCGTGGGAGTCGGATCGCGGGAAGCCCGGCCGCACGGTCGCGCGGTATCTCGGCGCGACCGCGTGGCGGTCGATCGCCCTCCTGCGCTGGGAGATGCGCCCCGAGACCGGGCGCTCGCACCAGATCCGCTGCCAGGCGGCGACGCGCGGGTTCCCGGTCGCGGGGGACCGGCTCTACGGCTCGACCGTCGAGTTCCTTCCCGGGGCGATCGCGCTCCGGGCGAGCGGGCTCGAGTTCCGCGACGCGCGAGACGCCGAGCTCGAGCGCCTCGGCCTGCCGAGGCGGGTCGAGGCGGCCCCGGCGGCGGAGGCGTGGGGCGAGAAGGCGGCGGGGCCTACCGCAGCCAGGCGTAGCCGAGCTTGAGGAAGAAGGTCCGCGACGCGCGCGTCGTGTCGAAGTCGTCCCCCCCGAAGGACCGGTCCGAGTACCCGGCGTAGAGCGCGGTCTGCGCGTTGACCTTGTAGGAGAAGAGGAGCTGCGTGAAGAGGTCCCGCGACCGGGCGTCGGGCCTGTCCTCCGGATCGAGCGCGACGTAGAGGTCCGGGTCCCGCCGGATGTCCGTCAGCTGGACGACCGCCCGGACGAACGCTCTCGCGTTGAACTGCTGCACGAGCCGCAGCTCGGGGGCGTGGGCGCGGAAGAGCATCCCCTCCTCGACGTCGAGGCGGGCGTAGCGATGCGCGAACTGGACCGACAGGTGGCGCCCCGGCTTGAACGTGAACTGCAGGCTCGCCTCGGCCCCGTCTCCCGGGCGGTTGTTCTCGTGGTCGACGGCGTCGCCCGCGGCCGCCTCGAGCCGCACCCAGAGATCCCCCGTCGCCTGGACCTCCGCGATCCCCTCGACCTCCCACTGGTCGTCGTAGCGAACCCCTTCGAACGAGCGGTCGCTCAGGTCCACCGTGACGCCCAGGAAGGAATCCTTCGGGCCGTTGAGGTTCCACCAGGCGATCGCGCTCTGTTCCAGGAGAGCGCCCTCCGAGTCCTCCTCCCTCTCCGCGCCCGCGCCCACCGCCATGCGGCGGTGGAAGTCGCCCCGCTCCCCCCAGAGCACGCGGGCGCCCCGGATCTCCGCCCCCCGGTGGCCTGCCTGCGTCCGGAAGCCGAGATCGCTGCGGAACCCGTCGCCGATGTCGAAGCACGTCGCCGCGATCCACCACTCCCGGACGGAGTGCTCGAATTCCGCCGCGACGGCCCGGTCCGAGAAGCCGCCCTCGCGCGGCTCGAAGCCCGACTCCTCGAGGAAGGCGAGCATCTCCTCGGAGTCCCGCGTCTCGGATCGTGCGGCGACGACGGTCAGCCTGTCGTTCTCGGTGAACCGGAAGACCGCGTCGGCGCTCGCGACGGTGTTCCGGTAGCCGTCCCCCCGGCGGTCCGTGACGGTGCCTCCCGCGGTCGAGCTCTTCCCGAGATCGAGGCGGTAGCGGGCGGCGGACGACCAGCTCTCGAAGGCGAAGCTCCCCGAGGCCGACTCCTCGGGGCCGGGAAAGAGCACGTTCGTCACGTCGTCGCGCGCCGTGAAGACGCCCCAGGTGTGGTGTCCCTGCTTCCCGGTCAGCTTCGCCGCCCCTGCCGGGTCGGCGACGTTCCGCGTGTGGACGAGGTCGAGGGGGGTGCGGAAGTAGTCGGCCCCCTCGAGGAAGAAGGGGCGGGTCTCCGGATAGAAGAGAGCGAACTGCTCGTTGATGTCGAGCTGCAGGACGTCCGCCTCGACCTGCGAGAAGTCGGGATTGACGGCGCCGTTGAGGGACACGTCCGGCGTCACCCCCCACCTCAAGCTGGCGCCGAGCTCCGTCGTCGCGTCGGCCTTCTCGAGCGGGCCCTCCGGGAACGGGTCCCTCTCGTCGGTCCTCGACGTCGTCGCGGTGGGCGCGATCTCCAGGTTGTCGCCCGGGCTCGCCCCGGCCATCCCGACGATCTTCACGGTCTGGGCCAGGTAGCTGTTGGCCCCGCGCTCCCGCGGGAAGAGCCCGATGTGGAAGCGGTCCCCGCGCGGCCAGCTGCGGAACGCGTCGAACCCCCAGGTCTGCTCGCCGTCCGACCGCTGGAACCGGATCTGGTGGAAGGGGATCGCCATCTCTACCTCGTACCCCTCCGCGGTGATCCGGCCCGCCGACTCCCAGATGGCGTTCCAGGACGTGTCGTAGCTCCCCCCGATGTCGTCGTTCAGCGCGTCGATCTGCACGCCGAGCGGGTTGACGATCAGCTCGTAGGCGCGGCGCTGGTCGTTGAAGGTGTCGAGCGCGACGCCGATCCAGTCGTCCGACCAGGCCTTGTCGCGGTCGGAGTAGCGCGCGAGGATCCGGGACGGGTCGGGATCGTGCGCGCGGAAGCCGACGTAGAAGTTGCGGTCGTCGTAGGTCAGGAAGCACTCGGTGCGCACGGGCGCCGGCGTGTTCTCGCCGGGATCCACCTCGTAGGCCATCTCGAGGCGGAGCGCGCCTCCCCAGGCCGCGTCGCCGAGGGCGCCGTCGATCTCGATCGCCGAGGCCGCGCGGGGGACCCGGTGGACCGAGCCCCGCTCTATGCCTTCCGCCGCCGCGGGCGCCGCGGCCAACGCGGCGGCGCCGAGCGCCGCCGCGAGACAGCCCGACCTCATGCGCGCTCCTCGCTCTCCGCTCCCGCGCGGGAGCTTCTTCTACGGGAGCGCCGGGACGCGGTTTCGCTCTCCGTCGCCGACGCGCATCGAACGGAGATCGTACGACGGCGGCTCGCGGGCGTCGAGCCCGCGCGCGGCCTCCCTTGACACACCGTGCCGCCCTGGGCAAGCCTCGGGGCGACGGCGCGTTCCGTCGGCCCGCGCCGGGGAGGTCGAGATGCGCTCCGAGACGGCCGCGCGCTCGCTGTTCGTCGCTCTCCTCGTCCTGACGCTCTACGTCATGTACCTCATCTTCAAGCCGCTGCTGCCGGGGATCGCCTGGGCGATCGTGCTCGCGGTGGCCTTCTGGCCGGTGTACACGCGGCTCACCCGCTGGCTCCGCGGATGGGAGTGGACGACCTCGGTGCTCCTCTCGTTGCTCGTCGCCGCGTTCATCGTGGTCCCGGCGGCGATCGCCGTGATCAAGCTCGCGGGCACCCTGATGGGAGCGTACGAGTGGCTCAACGCACAGGTCGCCGCGGACGGGTCGAGGTCCCTGCTCCTCGAGGAGGCGCCGAGGCTCCGGCGGGCGCTCGACTGGGTCGGGCAGTACGTGGATCTCGAGGCTCTCGATCTGCGGAAGATCGCCCTATCGGTCCTCGGAAGCATCGGAGGGGCCCTGGCGGCCCACACGAAGGGGCTCGTGGCCAACGCGCTCGGCACCGTGGTCACGGTGGCCGTGATGCTCGTCACGATGACCGTGCTCTTCCACGAAGGGCCGGCGCTGGCCGCCCTCGTGCGGCAGTTCCTGCCCCTCGGGGAGGACGAGAAGGAGCGGGTCTTCCGCCAGCTCCGGGACGTCACGCGCGCCGTCTTCTACGGCGTGCTGCTGACGGCGCTCGTCCAGGCGGTCGTCGGCGCGGCCGGCATCGCGATCGTCGGGCTTCCCTACGTCGCGGCCTTCGGAGCGGCGACGTTCTTCGCGGCCGTCCTTCCGTCCGGGACGGCGATCGTGTGGGGCCCGGCGGCCCTCTGGCTCCTCCTCTCGGGGCACCCGTGGAAGGCGCTCTTCCTCGCGCTGTGGGGGGCCCTCGCCGTCGGGACGATCGACAACCTCCTCCGCCCGTACTTCATCGGACGGGGCGTGCAGATGAGCTCGCTCATGGTGTTCTTCGGCATCTTCGGAGGGATGCTCGCCTTCGGCCTCGTCGGGCTGTTCCTGGGGCCCCTCGTGATCACGCTCTTCCTGTTCCTGATCGACGTGGCGAGGCGGGACTGGTTCCGGGACGGCGCGGCCGGCTGACCGCCATGCGCACCGTCTTCCTTCCCTCGCTCCTCAACGGACCGACCGGCGACCCGGGCCTCTGGGTGGACCTGCTGGACGAGGGGCGATCGGTGCTCCTCGACCTCGGCGACCTGGGGAGCGTCGCGCCGCGGAAGCTCCTCCGGGTCGAGCGAGCGGTCGTGACGCACACACACATGGATCACTTCGTCGGCTTCGACCGGCTGCTGCGCCTGTTCCTCGGTCGCGAGCGGGCGGTGACGGTGACGGGGCCGCCGGGGTTCCTGAGGAGCGTCGAGGGGAGAATCGCGGCCTACACCTGGAACCTGATCGAAACCTACCCGGTCCGGATCACGGCGGAGGAGATCGACGGCGACACGATCCGCGCGGTCGAGTACACGGGCGAGGGCGGCATGCGGCCGGCGCCGCTCCCGGAGCGGCGCTTCCACGGGACCGTCCACGCCGAGCGGCTGTTCACGATCCACGCGGCGGCGGTGGACCACGGGATCCCCGTCCTCGCCGTCGCGCTCCGCGAGACCGAGCACGTGTCGGTGAACCGGGACCGTCTCGAGAAGCTCGGGCTCGCGCCCGGCCCCTGGCTCCGGGACCTCAAGCAGGCCGTTCGCCGCGCGGAGCCCGCTGAGGTCGAGGTCCGGGCCGCGACGCGCGAAGGGGGCGAGAGGGCGTTCGTCCGGGGCGAGCTGGCGGAGGAGATCCTCCTCCGGGGTCCCGGCCAGAAGATCGCGTACGTGACCGACCTCGGTTACACCCCGGAGAACGTGGAGACCGTGTGCTCGCTCGCACGGGACGTCGACCTGCTCGTCTGCGAGGCCGCGTTCCTCCACGAGGACGAGCCGCTCGCTCGATCGCGCATGCACCTCACGGCCCGGCAGGCGGGGGAGCTGGCGAGGGCCGCGGGGGCCCGGAGGCTCGCCCCCTTCCACCTGTCGCCCCGCTACCAGGGACGCGAGCAGGAGGTCCTCGACGAGGCGGCCGCCGCCTTCGGAGGGCCGGTCCTCGCGCTGACGCCTCGGTCGGCGAGGCCCTCGGCGCGCGACCGCTGACCCCGGGCCCCCGGGACGGATAGAATGCGTCTCGGGAGACCCGCGATGCGATCCACCCTGCGATGGTCCTGGCCGATGTTCGTCCTGGGGATCGTCGTCGTCGTTCCGTGGGCGATCTGGGAGGCGCGGCCGGAGCGCCGCCTCGACATCGTCGTCCTCGACAAGACGGTCCCGTTCGAGGACCGTGTCGAGCATCGCTCCCTGTTCTGGCTGCTCGATCATCTCAAGATCGCCAGGCCGGGAGGGGGCGCGTACGACCGCGACACGGACTATCTCGGGGCGTTTCCCGGCCGCGTGCCGGGCGCCCCGCCCGCGCGCACCGTCGATCTCACACCGGAGCGGGCGAGCCGCGCCGACCTCGTCTACCTCGCCGACACGTACGGCGTGTATCGCGACGATCTCCTCTCGGCCTCCGCGAGGAAGGCCGCGCTCGAGCGGAGCCCGAAGATCTACGGGGGCCTCGCGCCGGAGGAGGCCGCGAGCGCGCGCGCCGCGATGGACGCGGGGAAGACCCTCGTCGCGGAGTTCAACACGCTCGGGAGCCCCACCGGCGGGGAGGCCCGCGCCGTCCTCGAGGAGACGCTCGGCGTGCGCTGGACCCGCTGGATCGGGCGCTTCTTCCTCGACCTCTCGGACCGGAACGAGGTCCCGGAGTGGATGCGCCTCGGCTACGCGAGAGAGTGGGGGCGGCCGTGGGACTTTCGAGGCCCCGGGTACGTCCTCGTGCAGGACGACGCGCACTGCGAGGTGCTCAGGGTGGGCGTCGAATCGCCGCGGATCGGCCTCGTCCTCGAGCGCGAGGAGCCCGTGGATCCGCTGCTCCGGGAGGCGGCGAGCGGCACGGCGTACCCCTACTGGTTCGATGTCGTCACGGCCGAGCCGGGCACGCGGGTTCTCGCATCCTTCCGGTGGCGGCTGGAGCCCGAGGGACTCGCGCGGCTCAAGGCGCGAGGGCTTCCGGAGACGTTCCCCGCGGTCGTGCGCCGCGACGCTCCGGGAGGAGGGACCGCGTACTACTTCGCCGGCGACTTCGCGGACAACCCGATGCCGGACGGCCGCGTGCCGTTCGCCGGCTACACGACGTTCCGCCGCTGGCTCGAGCGGGGCAAGCTGGCGCCCTCGGGTCTGGCGTTCTACTGGCGGTTCTACGTTCCCATGATGGAGCGGCTCGTCGCGGATCTGCCGAGCCGCTGATCCGGGCGCCGCCGGGCGTCCCGCCCGCGCGTCCCGAGGAGAGTCCCGAGCCATGTCCTGCCGCAAGTCCGGACGCATCGCCGTCCCGCTCCTGCTCGTCGTCGCCGTCGTGGCCCTCGTGGGCTTCCTCGCCCTCGCCGCTCTGCGCGCGGGCCCCTCGCCGGAGGTGGCGGTCGAAGCGTCGGCGAAGGCCATCGGGCGGAAGACGGCGGTGACCGTCTCCGCCGCGGAGCCCTCCCGCGGCTTGACGAGGCTCCGGGTCGAGCTGATCCAGGGCGAGCGGCGGGAGATCCTGGCGGACAAGTCCTACGCGCCCCGCCCCTCCTGGTCGTTCTGGGGTCCGAGGACGGAGCGGGACCGGATCGTCGTGGAGGTCGGCCGCGACGCGATTCGCGGGCTCCGGGCGGGGCCGGCGACGATCCGCGCGACGGCGGAGCGGGCGCCGGCGTGGCTCCGGGGGCCCGGCCCCGTGACGACGGAGATCGCGCTCCCGGTGAGGCTGACGCCGCCGGCGCTTCACCTGCTGTCCACGTTCCACTACCTCCGGCAGGGAGGGAGCGAAGCGGTCGTGTACCGGGTCGGCGAGTCGGCGACGCGGGACGGGGTCCGCGCGGGGTCCTGGTTCTTCCCCGGCCGGCCCCTGCCGGGCGGAGGGCCGCTGGACCGCTTCGCGCTGTTCGCGGCGCCCTACGACCTTTCGGATTCCTCACGGATCCGGCTGGTCGCAGCCGACGACGCGGGGAACGAAGCCGAGATCCCCTTCGTGGATCGGTTCCAGCCGCGCCGCCCCGTCCGCTTCACGTTCGACCTGCCCGATTCCTTCCTGGGCAAGGTGGTGCCCGCGATCCTCTCCCAGACGCCCGACTTCTCCGACCGCGGAGGGCTCCTCGAGAACTACCTCGGCATCAACCGGGACCTGCGCAAGTCGAACGCGGACGAGCTGGTCGCCCTCGCGGCGAAGTCGAGGCCCGCGTTCCTCTGGACCCGGCCGTTCGCCCCGATGCTGAACGCCAAGGTGACCGCTCCGTTCGCGGAGCACAGAACCTACGTGTACCGCGGGAAGACGGTGGACGAGCAGGACCACCTCGGGTTCGATCTCGCGGTGACCCGGGCCGTGGCGGTCCCGGCGTCGAACGACGGGATCGTCGTCCTGGCGCGCTACTTCGGCATCTACGGGAACACGGTCGTGCTCGACCACGGCTACGGGCTGATGAGCCTCTACGGGCACCTGTCCTCGATCGACGTCCGGGAGGGCCAGGCGATGAAGATGGGCGACATCCTCGGCCGGACCGGCGACACCGGCCTGGCAGGAGGAGACCACCTCCACTTCGGGATCCTGCTCGGGGGGCTTCCCGTGGACCCGGTCGAGTGGTGGGACCCTCACTGGGTCCGCGACCGTATCGCCCGCAAGCTCGGGTGGAAGCTGGGGTCATGAAGTTGGGGTCAGACGTTACCAGCGTTACCATTCTCCTCGAGAAAGGTAACGCTGGTAACGTCTGACCCCGTTCAATGCAGCGAAAAGACGACCGAGGCGGGATACCAGGCGTCCATCGGGATGCGGTCTGCGCTCGCGGGCCGGAACCGCCACCGCTTCACGTTCTCGATGGCCGCCTGCTCCAGCCCATACTCGCGGATGTTGTCCAGGATCCGCGAGGGAACGATGCACGTCTCGCCGATCGAGCCGTCCGTCTTCACGAGGATCATCAGCATGACGGTCGTCTCGATCCGATCCTTGCGGGCCTGCGGCGGGTAGCGCGGCGAGTACTTCTTCTCGACCTCGGGCATCCGGGTGCCCTTGGGCATCGTCGCCGGGCCCTTCTCCTCCGCCCAGTCTCCTCCGAACGCGAGCCGGATGACCTCGCCGAGCGTGGACGTCTCCTCCGGCGGCGGGTTCATGCTCATGAACTTGCACAGCTCCTCGGCGCACGGCTTGAGGAGCCCCATGCGGGCGTAGGTCGCGGAGAGGAGCGAGTGAAGCTGCCTCGAATCGAGCCCGTAGTCGAACATCTTCTGCGCGAAGGCCAGCACGTCCTCGTAGCGCTCCTTGGAGTAGAGCGTGCGGGCGATGGCGAAGACCCCGTCCGCAAGTCCCTTCGAGTTCTCCTTCGGAATGCGGTCGAGGATCGCCATGGCGTCGGCGCCGCGGCCGAGCTCGGCGTAGAGGCTGCCCAGCGCCAGGTAAGGCGTCGCCATCTTCGGTTCCGCGGCGATCGTCGCCTCGTAGGCCTCGATGGCGCCTTCGATGTCGCCCGCCCTCGCGAGCGCCAGCGCCCGCGCGCGGAGCACCTGCACCTCTCCCGGCTTGCGCTCGAGCTCCAAGGCGAACTGGCGCGCGGCCTCCGTGTAGTGGGTCTTCGCCTCTTCCGCCTGCCCCTCCCTGGCCGTCTCCTCGGCCAGCGCGTACTCGAGATGGCCGAGATGGAAGTAGACGTTCGGATAGGCGGGCTCCAGCTCGAGGAGCTTCGTGAGGAATCCCTTGGCCTCGGCGAGCCGGCCGAGCCGGACGCTCGCTACGCCTGCGATGTACAGGGAGTTCAGCTCGCCCGGGTCCGAGGCCAGGACCTTGCGGGCGGATTCGAGGGCGCCCCCGTAGTCGCCCTTCCTGAAGCTCTCCAGGGCCGCGTCGAGGTCCGGGTTGGGAGGAGGCTCGACCTGCTCCGACGGCTCGGCGGTCTCCGGCGCGGCCGGAGCCGCGGTCTCCTCGGGCGGCGTCGCCGGCTCCGGCGTCGCGGGCTCTTCCGGCGTCTGGGCCGCGACGACCGTCGCGACGGCGATCACGAGAAACGGCAGCAACCAGTGGATCCGCTTCACGACCCCTCTCCACGCGAGCGCCTCGGGCGCCCTCGGAACGACCCCCTTGCCTATACAGTAGGACATCTCTCCCCTGGGGGCCAGACCGCACGCCCCCTGCGTCCCGGGGATCATCCTACGGGATTCCCGCCCTCGCCCGCGAACCGGCTCACGTAGTCCTTCACGCGCACCTTCCGCGCGACGCTGTCCGAGCTCATGTAGCGCACGGTGCCGAAGATCGGCCTCTCCGGGCCCCAGGGCCGGTCGTAACGGCCGAGCACCCAGAAGATGCCGCTGTAGGAGTTCGGGTCCCGCCCGTCGAGGGCGTACCTGTTGTTCAGCTCGACCATCGCGCGGAGCGCCTCGACGGGGGACGCGGACCACTCGAGGATCTTCTTCCCCCAGAGCATGCGCACATAGTTGTGGATCCGGCCCTCCGCCACGAGCTGCCGCTGGGCCGCGTTCCACAGCGGGTCGTGCGTGCGGCCCGCCTCGAGCTCGCCGAGGGAGTAGAGACGCGGCCTCGGGTCGCCCGCGTGCCGTTCCAGCGTGTCCCGGGCCCAGGGGGGGAGGGAGTCGTACCGGTCATAGTCGCTCCGGATCGCGCAGAAGTTGAAGCCGAGCTCGCGCCACGTCACGAGCTCGTCGAGGAACGCCTCCGCCGACGCCCCCATCCCCCACCAGCCGGACCTGCTCCCGTCCGCCCGCGAGGAGACGTCCGACGGCGACCATCCTTCCTGCAGGGCCACGGCGGCGAGCACCTCGTGGACCGAGAGGTGGCCGAAGTGGAGATAGGGGGAGAGGCCGCTCGTCCCCTCCCGCCCGGGCTCGTTCCGGTCCTCGGCGTAGCGGGCGAGACGCTCGCGCACGAAGCGGGCCGCGGCCGCGCTCGCCGCGGCCTGGCCGCCCCGCAGCGAGACCGGCCGGACGGCGTGATCGAGGGGCAGGCCGGAGACGTCTCCGCGCAGCCGGCTCTCCGGGGCGGGGGGCCACCGGCGGACGATCGCGTCCGGAAGCGCTGCCGGCCGCGGGAGATCCAGGCCGTCGAGCGGGTCCGCCTCGGGGAACTCCTCGAGATGCGGCCGCAGGCTCTTCTGCAGGAAGCGGCGGAAGGCGTGGGCCGTGGGATAGGCCGAGGCCGCCACCCGCATGGGGAGGAGGCCGTTTCCGTCCACCTGCTCGACGAGGACGGGACATGCGCGCGCCTCGCCCTCGATCCAGTCCGGAAAAAAGAAGGCCGGGAAATCGTCCGCCACGACGAGGCACGCCCGCGAGGCCAGAGCCCGGACGAGGCCGTCGCCCTCCCCGGGGGACTCCTCGACGAACGGGTAGTGGAGCACGCCCGCGCGCCCCAGCGCCTTCGCGTTGTCGTCGAGCCCCTCGAGCAGGAAGCGGTGGACGCGGTCGCTCGCCCAGCGGTACCGGCACCGGATCAGCTCGAGGACGACCAGCGCCTTCCCGAGCGCCGCCGCCCGCGCGATCGCGTGGTCCAGCGCGAAGTTGAAGCGGACCCTGTGCGCGGCGAACATCCAGTAGAGGACGAAGTCGCCGCCGGCGCGCACGGCGGCGTCGTTCGCCGCCCGCACTCGGGGGGAGGGAGCGGGCCGGGGAGCGCCCCGGACCCCCCCCGATCCCATCACGCCTCCCCGTCCGCGAGCCGGAGGAGGTACAGGCCGTACGAGTTGCCCTTCATCTCCGCCGCGATCCCCCGCACGCGTGCGGCGTCGATGAACCCCATCGTGAACGCGATCTCCTCGACGCACGCGACCATCTGCCCCTGCCTCTCCTGGATCGTCTGGATGAAGTTCGAGGCGTGCAGCAGCGATTCCGGGGTGCCCGTATCGAGCCAGGCGTAGCCCCGCCCGAGCTTCTCGACGTGAAGGGCCCCCGCGTCCAGGTAGCGCCGGTTGACGTCGGTGATCTCGAGCTCCCCGCGCGCGGAGGGCACGAGGCTCGCTGCGACGTCGAGCACCCGGTTGTCGTAGAAGTAGAGCCCGGTGACCGCCCAGGGCGACCGCGGCTTCGCGGGCTTCTCCTCGAGACGCACGGCCCTTCCGGTGCCGTCGAACTCCACGACGCCGTACCGCTCCGGATCCCGGACGCGGTAGCCGAACACCGTCGCGCCCTCGGCGCGGCTCGCGGCGCTCCGGAGCACCTCGGGCAGCCCGTGGCCGTAGAAGACGTTGTCCCCGAGCGCGAGCGCGACCCGGTCGCCGCCGACGAAGTCGCGGCCGACGAGAAACGCCTGGGCGATCCCCTCCGGACGCGGCTGCGTCGCGTACTCGATCCGGAGGCCGAGCGACTCGCCCCCGCCGAGGAGCCGCCGGAACGACTCCTGGTCCTGCGGCGTCGTGATGACCAGGATCTCCCGGATCCCCGCGAGCATGAGGGTCGAGAGCGGGTAGTACACCATCGGCTTGTCGTAGACCGGGACGAGCTGCTTGCTGACGGCTCGCGTCATGGGATGCAGCCGCGTGCCGGAGCCGCCGGCCAGGATGATCCCCTTCACCGCTTCTCTCCCTCCGGGTCCTGCCCGGCGGCGAGGCCGAGGCGCTCCCGGCGATACCTCCCGGACTGGACCGCCTCGCACCAGGCCCGGTGGGCCAGATACCAGCGGACCGTCTCGGCGATGCCCGACTCGAAATCGTGCTCGGGCTCCCAGCCGAGCTCCCGGCGAATCCGCGTCGCGTCGATCGCGTAGCGGCGGTCGTGGCCCGGGCGGTCCGGCACGAACGTCTTCAGCTCCCGGTAGCTCCCGATCCCCGAGGCGGACACGGCCGGGTTCCCGGAGGGCGGAGCCTCGCGGTCGAGGACGTCGCAGATCCGGTCGACGATCTCGAGGTTCGTCCGCTCGTTGCTCCCGCCGATGTTGTACTTCTCCCCGGGCTTCCCGTTCCGGAGCGCGAGCAGGATCCCCGCGCAGTGGTCGAGGACGTAGAGCCAGTCCCGGACGTTGCCGCCGTCCCCGTAGATCGGCAGCGGCTTTCCCTCGAGGGCGTTGAGGATCATCAGGGGGACGAGCTTCTCCGGGAACTGGTAGGGCCCGTAGTTGTTGGAGCAGTTCGTGATGACGGCCGGGAGGCCGAAGGTCTCGTGATAGGCGCGGACCAGGTGGTCGGCCGACGCCTTGGAGGCCGCGTACGGGGAGTTCGGCGCGTAGGGCGTCTCCTCGTGGAAGAGGCCCGTCGCGCCCAGGCTTCCGTAGACCTCGTCGGTGGAGACGTGGAGGAACCGGAAACGCGCGCGCTCCCTTTCGCCGAGCGAGGCGGCGTGCCGCCGCGACGCCTCGAGCAGCTCGAACGTGCCGACGACGTTCGTTTGGACGAAGGGGCGGGGCCCGTCGATCGAGCGGTCGACGTGGCTCTCCGCGGCGAAGTTCAGGACGCACGAAGGGGCGTGCTGGCGGAACACGCTTTCGACCGCCTGCCGGTCGGCGATGTCGCCCAGGACGAAGGTGACGCGCGGATCGCTCAGCACGTCCGCGAGGCTCTCGAGGCTGCCCGCGTACGTCAGCTTGTCGAGCACGACCACGCGGTCCGTCGTCGCCGCGAGAGCGTGACGGACGAAGTTCGAGCCGATGAACCCCGCTCCGCCCGTCACGAGCATCGTATCCATGGCAGACCCCCGCCGGTGCCGGGACGGAGGCCGAAACCTCCGCGGGCGCGAAGGATCATCCCAGAGGCGGGGCCGGCGGGCAAGTCACTCCCGGAACTCCACATAGCCCCGGTCCACGAGGCTCCTCAGGGTCGCGAGAACCTCGACGGCCCGCATCGGCGAGACCCACATCAGGGCGCGGACGCTCCACGTGCCGTCGCTGAGATGGAGGAGGAAGTCGTCGGCGGGCGACAGCGAGCCGCGCACCGGATCGACCTTCTGCCCGACGGCCACGGGGACCTTGTCCGGCGCGAACCCGGCGCTCGTGATCTGCTCGACCAGCATCCGCTCGGCCTCGTCCATGAGTCTTCGGACCGCGCTGTCGCTCGGGTCCGCGCGATGGGCGTCGCCGAGGATCTCGATCGCCGCCTCGGGATCGCCCCCGGCGAGGAGAACCCGCGCGCGCTCCAGGTCGTCGCCGCCCTCCGCGAACTCCGGGCGGTCGCATACCGTCGCCGGCTCGCCGGCGCTCCGCCTCGATGCGTCGGGGGACCCCGGGAAGGAGAAGATGCGGGTGCCCTCGGCTTCGCGGCTCCCGGCCCGCGCGACGAATCCGTCCTCCAGGAGGTCGAAAAGGCACCGGCAGACGAGGAACTCGATCCCGTGGACGTGGAGGACGATCTCGGCGATCGTTCTCACCCCGTCCACGGCATGGTAGACCTGTCGCGTCGGCCAGTCGTCCAGCACGCTGCCGGGAGCGTCCCTGCCGGTGTGGCGCAGGATCGTGCCCGGCCCGCCGAGCCGCGCGCGGATTCGCCTCCATTCCTCGCCCCGTCGGACGCCGCGGATCACGATGTCCGCGACGTCGAAGCTGATGACGGTGTCCTTGAGGCGGGGCAGCATGTTCTCCCGGAAGGAGAAGGTCGCCTCGTCGAGGTCGAACAGAGCGTGGAGGGTCTCCTCGGCCTTCTCGATCACGACCCGGCCGAGCTCCTCGGACGTGATCCGCCGCGTCGCGACGAAGATCGTCCGGAGGCTCTCGCCCGTCGTCTCCTGCTGGGCCATCGCGGATCGCAGAATGTCCTCGGTGATGAGGCCGCGGTACAGGAGGTACTGGCCGAGGAGCTTGGCGGGATCGTCCGCCGAGCAGGCGACGACGCGGCCCGACTGGAAGAACAGGTTCGTCGCCCGCTTCTCGTGCACGACCTGGAGGCATCCGGTCTTGTCCGAGGCGGCGAGCAGCTGCAGGAGGTCGCGGAGCGGGATCATGGGGATCGTGCCGAACAGCGACATGCGCTCCCTCCTCGCAGCCCGAAGGCTCGGGACACGCCTCGAGAGAACATAGGAGCCCGCCGACGGCGGGTCAACAGCGGCCCGAGGCCGGCACCCTCCTGGCCAGAAGGGCCGGAACCGGACTACGATTCGCGCCCGGGCCGCCGCCGCGCGGCGGGGGAAGCGCCCGTTCTCTCGGGTGGACGGAGGGCGGAGATGGAAGGGGTGTTCGATCTCGAGCGATTCCTGGACGACGTCTTCGCCCCGGTGGCCGGGGAGACGGCGGCCGTGATGGTGGACGTCCCCGTGCCCGCGTGCCCGGACCTGCCGGACTGGGCGGAGCGGCGGCGGATGGCGGAGGAGTGGCGCGCGGGCCTCATGCGCCTCGGCCGGCGCGTGGGGTTCGAGGTCCTGCCGCTCGTCGCGTACGCGGCGACCGGCGGGCACGGGAGGGCCTTCCCCGAAGAGGCGGAGATGGGGGGGGCGAGGGTTTCGATGGCGTCCGTGCTCGACCGGGTCAGCCTGGCGCTCGCCTTGACGGAGTTCTCGCCGACGGCCGCGCTCGTGGACGTGTGCAAGCGCCGTCCGGGCGCCGACGTGTTCCGGGCGGCGAGCATGCCGGGGATCCTGAAGCGGATGGAGCGCACGGCGCTCGCTGCCGATTACCGCGAGGTCGCGAGACGATGCCGCGTGCTGAAGGAGGCGTTCCTCACCGCGGACAGGGCCGAGGTCGAGTTCTCGACCGGTCACCGCTGCCTCTTCGACCTGCGCCACCGCGTCTGCGAGACGGACGACGGCTACCTCCATCGAGACAAGTCCGACGACATCCCGGTGATCAACCTCCCCTCGGGCGAGACGTTCCAGGTCCCCTACGAGGGGGAGATCCCGGGCGATCCCTCCCGGACCGCGGGGGAGCTTCCGGTCGGCGAGGGCGGCGAGACGGCCGTCCTGCGCGTCGCGGAGAACCGGATCGTGGACGTCGTCGGCGCGGGCCCGGCCGCGTCCCGATTCCGCGCCTGCTTCGAGGAGGACCCGGCCCGCGCGAACATCGCGGAGCTGGCGTTCGGCTGCAACGATCGCGCGGAAGTGACCGGCAACGTCCTGGAGGACGAGAAGGCGGGATTCCACTGGGCCTACGGACGAAGCGACCACCTCGGCGGCGTCCACGGCGTGGCCGCCTTCCGGAACCCCGGGACCGTCGTGCACCAGGACATCGTCTACGCGCGGGGCAACCCGATCGGCGTCGCGCGCGCGGACCTCGTGACCGCGGAGGGGCGCCGGACGACCGTCATCCGGGACGCGCGGTACGCGCTGTGGTGAAGGGGGAGCGGAGGGCCCGAACGTGCTGAACTGGGTGGAGATCGACGCCGAGGCGCTCTCCGGCAACCTCGCGGAGTTCCGGCGGCGTCTCGGCCCGCGGCCCCTGCTCGGGGCCGTCGTCAAGTCGAACGCGTACGGCCACGGGATGCTCGAGACGGCGGCCGTGGCCCGCGCATCTGGGGCCGACTGGCTCTGCGTCAACGGCGTCGAGGAGGGAGTGCGCCTGCGCGAGGCCGGACACGACGCGCCCGTCCTCGTCATGGGATACGTCCCGCTCGACGCCCTCGAGGAGGCGGTCGTCCACGACCTCAGGCCGGTCGTCTACAACGCGGAGACCGTGGAGAGGCTCGACCGGATCGCGACGGTGCGAGGCCGCCGCGTCCGGGTCCACCTCAAGGCGGAGACCGGCACGAACCGGCAAGGGGTGGCCGAGTCCGAGATCCCGTCGTTCGTCCGGAGAATCCGGGCGTGCCCGTCCCTGGAGCTCGAGGGGCTCACCACGCACTTCGCGAACATCGAGGACACGACCGACCACGGCTTCGCCGAATCCCAGATCTCGGCGTTCTCGCGGGTCTTCGACGCCGTGGTCGCGGAGGGGGGGCCCGCCCCGATCCGCCACTCCGCCTGCTCGGCCGCGACGCTCCTCTTCAATCGAACGCACCTCGAGCTCGCGCGCATCGGCATCTCGCTCTACGGCCTCTGGCCCTCTCGAGAGACCTACGTGTCGTGCCTCGAGCGCGGGAAGCCCTCGCTCCACCTCAGGCCGGTGCTCGCGTGGAAGACCCGGATCGCGCAGGTCAAGGACGTTCCCGAGGGGGGCTTCGTCGGATACGGCTGCACCTGGCGCGCGACGCGGCCGACCCGGATCGCGGTCCTTCCGGTCGGCTACTTCGAGGGGTTCGACCGCGGGCTCTCGAACGTGGCCCACGTCCTGGTGCGCGGGAAGCGCGCCCCCGTGCGGGGCCGCGTCTGCATGAACATGACGATGGTGGACGTGACCGACGTCCCGGGAGTCTCGCTCGAGGACGAGGTCGTGCTCCTCGGCCGCCAGGGGGAGGAGCGCGTCAGCGCGGAGCAGCTCGCAGCCTGGTGCGGCACGATCTCGTACGAGGTCGTCTCGAGGATCCACACGGCGCTCCCCCGGGTCGTCGTCCCCGCGCCGAGCCCGGCGTCCGGGGGCCCCGGGGCGCGCGGGGGGTGCTCCCGCCGTCTCTCTTGATTTGGAACCCCCTGCCGGTCTATATAGGCCCCGATCCCGCGCGCGGGCGGGGAGGAGAAGACGCCGGTCCCGGCCGTCAGGAAGCGTTTCCATGAAGCGGAAGCCGATCAAGATCGATTGGGACGAGATCGAAGCTGCGTTCGACAACAAGCGAGAGGATCTCGTCTATTACCTCGATCTCGTCACAGGCCAGGTGATCCTCGAAGGGGAAGGGGAGGAGTCCGGGTTCGAGGACGACGGGGATCTTCTCGACGAGGATTCCGCCGACGAGGCCCCGGCCCGAGAGGAGACGACGCGCCTCTACATCGAGCCGCCCAGTGCGGAGGAAGAGGCGGCCTGGATGGAGGACTTCGTCGACGAGGCGGGCGATCCCGACGCGGCGCTCGTCGAGGCGCTGCGAGAGGCGCTCGACGGGCCCGATCCGGTCAACGCGTTCCGGGACACCCTGCGGGGCCACCCGGAGGAGCGCGATCGCTGGTTCGTCTACCGGGCCGACCGGATGCACGAGGCCGTGGACGTCTGGCTCGACGCCAACGGCGTCCACCCCGCGGAGCCCCCTCCCTGGCGTTAGGAAATCGGGGAGTCGGGGACAGCTATCGATTGGGATCGGCAGCCGTCCCCGATCTCGTCTCGACGCCGGCGAAGCCGAGGACCGCCCGGAAGTCCTCCGAGAGGAGCAGGTCCCGCTCCGCCTCCCTGGGGCCGGGGTATCCGTCGCCGGTCTCGACGAGGGCGGAGTCGGTCGTACCCGGGTGCACGATCATCTCGTAGGTCTCGCCCGGCCGCATTCTCGAGAGGAGGGCGCGGACCGTCTCGACCCGGGGCCGCGCGGCAATCGCCGGGCCGAGAGCGCGCGCGGCGCCCGGCCTCCTCCTCGGGCTTCCCTGCGTGAGGCGCGAGGCGAGGGCGAGGACCGACCCCTTGAGCGTCGGCGCGACGCCGCCGCCCCGGACCGGTCCGTCCATCGATCGCAGCGGGACCCCCAACTTCCGGGCCAGGCCCGACGCGACCCTCGAGATCGCGGAGGGGATCAGGTGGACGTGCTGGTGGCTGTCCAGGCGGCGGACCGGCACGCCCGAGCCCGTGACGGCTCCGATCTGCGCCTCCCACTCCGCGCCGACCTCTGCGCCGGAGATCCTTCCCGAGGCGAGTCTCGCGAGCAGCCCTCGCAGGCCCAGGAACGCCCCCGACCTCCCGACCAAGCTCGGGACGTCGCCGGGGGGGAGAACCGGCCGCCCGAGCGTGAGGTTCAGGTGCACCCCGAAGTCGAATTCCGGGTGGGCCCCGGCCCACGAGAGCGCCTCCCGGGCGTGGGGCGTCCCGAGCAGCAGCGACGCGCGGGTCACCGCGCCGGACCGCAGCGCTTCCTCGATCGTGCGGTTCACCCCGGGGGCGATCCCGTAGTCGTCGGCGTGGATCGCGAGCCGCGCCGGCACGGGCGCGGCGCCCGTTCCGCGGTAGCGCCCGAGCACGGAGCGCATCCGGATGCGGACGAGGTCCCGCGCCATCCGGAGGGAGTCCCCGAGGAACGCCGTCGTCGTCGGCTCGCTGTCGTACCGGAAGTCCACCGGGACCTCCGCGATCCGCGCCCCGCGGTCCGCGAGCGCGCGCAGCAGCTCGACGTCGAACGAGAACCCGTCGAGGACGAGACGGCCTAGCAGCGGCCGGACCGCCGACGTCCGGAACGCCTTGAGTCCGGCCTGCGTGTCGAGGATCCCCGGCAACGTCAGCGCCCGGCAGATCGCGTTGAACAGGCGCCCCGCCGCGTGCCGCGTGTACAGGTACGAGAAGAACGACGGGCTCATCCGGTACGTGCTCTCCGGGAGCACCCGGCAGGCGATCGCCGCGTCCGCGCCGGCACCGAGGGCCGCCACGACGCGCTCGACGTTCTCGAGCGGGTAGGCGAGATCGCAGTCGGTGAAGACCGAGATCGGGGCCCGCGCGTGCAGGATCCCTGTCCGGACGGCGAACCCCTTGCCGCGGTTCGACGCGAGCCGCACGAGCCGGGCCTCCCCCGGCACCCCGCGCCCGCGGAGCCAGGCCTCCGCGATCCCGGGGGATCGGTCGGTCGAGCCGTCGTCCACGACGAGGATCTCCCACGGCTCCGGGCGGGCGGCGAGCCATGCGTCCACCGCCCGGAGCGTCTCCTCGAGGAACGGGGCGGCGTTGCGGACCGGCAGGATCAGGGCCCCGGAGGGGGCGGCCGCTCTTTCGCTCACGGCTGGTCCCCCGGCGGACTCCCGGCGGGCCGGAGGCGGAGGCCCACGAGGTGGCGCGACGACGCGACGATCTCCGCCTCCCACGCGGGGCTCGCGACGATCTCGGCCGCGCGCCTCGACGGCGCGATCCAGACGGAGCCGGGATCCGCCGCCACGCGGCGCGCGACCTCGGACGGGTCCTCGACGCGCGGGAGGGTCCTTCCCAGGTAGAAGTCCACCCCGTATCGCCGGACGTCGCGGAACGCCCCCGCCACCCGCGGCGCGATCCCCTTCCGCTCCAGCTCCCGGGCGAACGGGCGATCGGAGTCCAGGCCCTCGACCGCGGGGAGGGCGCCGAACACGAAGAGCAGGACGATCGCGGCGCTCGTGACGACGTGGACCGCCGCCAGCCGGACGGCGCCGCGCCGCAGCGCGAGCGCGGCGAGGACCGCGCCGGCGACGAGAGCGAGCGCGATCCAGACGGCGATCGGCCGCGCCGGCTCCCACCGCCCGCGGCTCGCGCCCGCGACGAGCGCGGCGGAGGCGGCGATCGCGATCGCGCACCCCAGGAGGGCCGAGCCCCTCGCGTGACGGGGAGGCCCGGAGCCCCGCGGCGCGGCCGGCGTTTCGCTCCAGTACCCGCCGACCAGCATGGCCGCCGGCGGCAGGGCGGGGAGCAGGTACGACAGGAGCTTGCTCGCCGAGAGCGAGAAGAGGAGGAGGACCGCCCCGAACCAGCAGAGCAGGAAGACCGGCCCCGGCTCCCGGCCGGCCCCGCGCTCCGCGCGGAGCGCCTCGGGACGCACGGCCCGCAGGAGGGCCGCGGGGAGCGCCCCCGTCCAGGGGAGGGCTCCGACCGCGAGCACGACGACGTAGAACAGGGGAAATGCGAGGTGCTCCGGCTCCAGGAAGCGGCGAAGGTTCCCCTCGCCGAGGAACGTTCGCACGACGAGATCCGGCCGGGCCGCGAGCATCCACCCGAACCAGGGAGCGACCGTCGCGAGGAAACCGGCCGCGGCGGCGCCCAGCGCCGCGGGGCGCACGGCGTCCGCCCGCCGCGCGACCAGCGCGTGGGCCGCGAGGGCCAGGCCGGGAGCGAGCACGCCGACCGGCCCCTTCGTCAGCACCGCGAGGCCGAACGCTGCGCCCGCACCGGCGAACAGCGCGACGCGGCCGGTCGCTAGGTAGCGCTCGGCCGACAGCATCCCCGCGGTCACGAGGAGCGCAAGCGTGGCGTCGGTGATCGCGGCCCGGGCGAGCAGCGCGTACTCGAGCATCGTGGCCAGCACGACGGCCGACAGAAACGCGCCTCGCTCGCCGAGCCGCCCTCGCCGCCCGAGAAGGTACACGGCGAGAACCCCGGCGAGGCCTGCCAGGGCCGACCCGAGACGCGCCGATCCCTCGGAGACTCCGAAGAGCCGGTACGCCGCGGCGACGACCCAGTAAAAGAGGATCGGCTTGTCGAACCAGGGCTCTCCGCCGAGGGTCGTCATGCTCCAGTCCCCGGACCGGAGCATCTCCCGCGCCGGAACCGCGTAGTACGGCTCGTCGGGCTCGGAGAGCGCGGGGTGGCCGAGGCCGAGGAAGAACAGGGGGACGGAGAGCGCGAGCAGCGCGAGCGCCGCGGCCGCGGCCCGCGCGCCGGAAGTCTCCCTGAGATCTGCCCCGTTCCCGTGCACGATCGCTTCGCGGACCTCTCACCTCGGAGCGCCGCATGCTAGCAGGGGGCGGGGGGACGGCGAAAGGCGGGTGGGACTCCCCCCGCATCTTGTCGTGGGCCTTCCGGTCGAGGTCCGCAAACGTACCCGCGTCGTCGCGCGGCAGTCCTCTGCCGTGCGAGGACGCGGGGGCGGGGTCCGGGCGGAGCCCCGGAGGCAGGCGACATCAAGCCTCGAGGGGCTCCGAGTGCTTGCAGCCCTCTCCGTCGCACACGAGGCGCCGGCCGTCGCGGCGGCTCGCCTTCTCGAGGAGATACGGGCGGTCGCACGCGGGGCAGGCCCTCGGGTGGGGGCGGCTCCACAGCACGAACTTGCAGTCGGGGTAGCGGTCGCAGCCGAAGAAGATCTTCCCGCGCTTGCTCCTCCGCTCGACGATCTTCCCCTTCCCGCACTCCGGACAGGTGACGCCGGTCTCCTTCTGCCGGATGAACCGGCACTTCGGATAGCTCGAGCAGGCGACGAACTCGCCGAACCGGCCGTGCTTGCGGGCGAGGCGGGAGCCGCACCTGGGACAGGTCTCGTCGAGGAGGACGTCGGCCTTCGCCTCGGCCTTCCCCTCGCGGTTGACGCGGATCTTCCTCGTGTTCTTGCACTCGGGATACGCGGAGCAGGCGAGGAACGGCCCGAACCGGCCCCTCTTCAGGACCATCGCGCTGCCGCACTTTTCGCAGGGCTCCGCCTCCGCCTCGATCGGGTCGGGCGCCGCCGCGACCCTGGCCGCCGCCGAGGCCGCCGGCGCTTCCGCGCGGTCCTCGTCGAAGGCCCGCGCGCTCCCGTTCGCCTCCCGCGTGTTCTTGCACTCCGGGTATCCGGAGCAGGACAGGAACTGGCCGAACCGCCCCCACTTGAGGACCATCGTGCTGCCGCACTTGTCGCAGACGACGTCGGTCGGGATCGCCTCGCGCTTCACGTCGCGCATCTCGCGGCGCGCGCGCGCGAGGTCGCGCTCGAACTTCTCGCTGAACTCGCGGAGCGCCTCGGTCCAGGAGAGGCGGCCCTCCTCGATCTCGTCGAGCTCCTCCTCCATCCGGGCGGTGTAGCCGACGTCCACGATGTCGTCGAACGAGGCGACGATCAGGTCGTTGACGAGGAACCCGAGCTCGGTCGGGAGGAAGCGCCCCCGGTCCTTCTCCACGTAATCCCTGTCCATGATCGTCGCCAGGATCGTCGCGTAGGTCGAGGGGCGGCCGATGCCGTTCTCCTCCAGCTCGCGCACGAGCGTGGCCTCGGTGAACCGGGGGGGCGGCTGCGTGAAGTGCTGCCGGGGGAGGATCGCGCGCGGCTCGAGCGCCTGGCCTTCCCGGAGGGGTGGGAGGCGCCGGTCCTCGGCGTCCTCCGACTCGTCCTCGTCCCTGTCCCTCGCCGACGCGTCCTCGTCCGCGGCCTCGTGGTAGACGGCCAGCCACCCCGCGGACCGCAGGACCGATCCGGTGGCCCGGAAGAGGAGCGGCCCCGCCTCGATGTCGGCCCGCGTCGTGTCGAACACCGCGGACTCCATCTGCGACGCGACGAAGCGGTTCCAGATCAGCGTGTAGAGCTTGAGCTCGTCCCTCCCGAGGTACGGCCCGACGGACTCGGGGGTGTACTCGAGGGACGTCGGGCGGATCGCCTCGTGGGCCTCCTGCGCCCCCTTCCCCGAGCGGTAGCGCCGCGGCTGGTCGGGGAGCGCGCGCTCGCCGTACGTGCGCGCGATGTGCGCGCGGACCGCCTCGACGGCCTCGTCCGAGATGCGCGTCGAGTCGGTTCGCATGTACGTGATGAGACCGACGGTGCCGGAGTCGCCGATCTCGCGCCCCTCGTAGAGCCCCTGCGCGAGCCGCATCGTCTTCGCCACCGGGAAGCCGAACTGCCGGGCGGCGTCCTGCTGGAGCTTCGACGTGATGAACGGGGGCGGCGGGTTCTTCCTCTTCTGCTGGGACTGGACCCGGGCGACGCGGAACGCCGCCGGCTCCCCCGGTCCGGGAACCGCCTCGAGGACCGCGCCCCCGTTCGGCCCGGTCTCCTCGCGCTCCGCCTCGCGCAGCGTCCAGCCGAGGTCGGCGAGGACGCGGGCCGCCTCGTCCTTGGAGACGAGCTCGACCTTCTCCCCGTTCCGGGACACGAGCTTCGCCACGAAGAGAGGGGGCTCGCCCGCCTCGAGCCGGGCGAGAACCGACCAGTACTCCCGGGGCTCGAACGCCCGGATCTCGCGCTCCCTCTCGCAGATGATCCTAAGGGCGACGCTCTGGACGCGCCCCGCGGAGAGGCCGCGGCGCACCTTGTCCCAGAGGAGCGGGCTGATCTTGTAACCGACGAGCCGATCGAGGATCCGGCGGGCCTGCTGGGCGTCCACCTTGTTCCCGTCGATCTCCCTCGGGTGCTCGAACGCCTCGATCACCGCGCGCTTCGTGATCTCGTTGAACAGGACTCGATGGAACTGCGCCTTCGTCTCCTGGCGCAGCTCTTCCATGAGGTGCCAGCAGATCGCCTCGCCCTCGCGGTCGGGGTCGGGGGCGAGGTAGATGGCGCCGGCCGACCGGGCGGCGGTCTTGAGCTCGGCCAGCGTCTTCTTCTTTTCGGGGAGCACCTGGTACGTCGGGGCGAAAGTTTTCTCGTCGACCCCCAGGCTCCGCTTCGGAAGGTCGCGGACGTGTCCCATCGAGGCCTTCACGGTGAAGCCTCTGCCCAGGAACTTGTTGATCGTCTTGGCCTTGGCGGGCGACTCGACGATCACCAGCGAGCGACCCATCCCTACCTCATTCCTCGGCTCTCGCGAAACCGGACCGGTAACGGCTCATTTTCCGGACCGGGCAAGATAGTACCCTCCCGGCAATTGTTCAACCGCGGAACGCGCCTCGAGGCCGAAGAGGGCCGCCTGGACCCGGGCGACACCGAACGGCGCCGACTCCACGATCCCCTCCAGGTGGACCGGCTCGGGATCGTCCCGGAGAAGGGCCAGGATCGCCTCCTCGTCCGGCGTCAGCCCCCGGAGCGGCCGGCTCCCCGGCAGCGTCGATAGGTCGGGCGGCGGCGCGCCGACCGCCGCCGCGTACATGGGGGAGAGCTCCTCGAGGACGTCTTCCACCCGCTGCACCAGCCTCGCCCCCTGCTGGATCAGCCGGTGGCACCCGGCCGACTGGTCCGAGGAAACGGGACCGGGCACGGCCATCACCTCGCGTCCCTGGTCGAGGGCGTGCGCGGCGGTCGTCAGGGAGCCGGACCGCAGCGCCGCCTCGACGACCACGACGGCCGCGGAGAGCCCCGACAGCAGCCGGTTCCTGCGCGGGAAGTTCTCGGCCCTGGGTGGGGCGTCGAGCGGGAACTCTCCGAGCAGGGCGCCGCGCTCGGCGATCTCCTCGAAGAGCGCGACGTTCTCCGGAGGGTACGGATCGAGGAAGCCCGAGCCGAGAACCGCCACGGTCCGGCCCTCTCCCTCGAGCGCCCCGCGGTGGGCGCACGTGTCGATTCCTCGGGCGCCCCCCGACACGACCTCGACTCCTCTCGCCGCGAGCCCAGCCGCCAGGCCGACCGCGACGCGCCTGCCGTAGGCGGAGGCCCGCCGGGACCCGACGATCGCCACGCGCACGATCCCCTCGTCCAGACGCCCCCTCATGTAAAGGATGGGCGGGGGGTCCGGGATCTCGGCGAGAGCCGCGGGATAGCGGGGGTCGGGGGACGTGACGAGGGCGATCCCGTGCCGCTCGGCGCGGCGGATCTCGTTCTCCGCGAGCCGCCGAAGGTTCGGCCGGATCGCGGCGAGGGCGGAGACCGCGGGATCGCGGAGCCCGAGGACGGCCCGAAGCTCCGGGACGGGAACGCGGTGGGCGACGTCGCCCGGGTCGCCGAAGCGCGCGATCGCCCGGCGGATGCTCCCGGGGCCGAGCCCCGGCATCAGGCTGAGCGCGACCCAGTCTTCCAGCTTCTCGGAGCCCAAGCGACTCGACACCGGGAGGGGGCGATGACAATATCGTTACGCGGTCGGTTCCGCGCGAGCCCTGAGGAGGGCGGGGCCGTTGCCAAATCCCAACGTGAACATATATTTGCGACGTGCCTAGGCACATTTACGAAACTGCCATGGTGTGTCGTCGCCTCGGTGGCCGCGTCCGACGAGTCGCGGTCCTGGTGTGCGCGGCGGGAGCGCTCGCCGGGGCGTCGTTCCCCGAGCGGGAGGCCGCCGAGCGGGCCTTCGCCGCGGGGGACTTCGCCCAGGCCGCGCGTCTCCTCGAGGGCCACCTGGCGAAGATCCCGACCGACGGCGACGCCCGCGTCCGCCTCGGATGGTGCCGCTACCGGTCGGGCGATTTCGCCGGCGCCCGGACGGTGTTCGCCGACGAGGTCGGGAGGAACCCCGAATCGAGGGGCGCGCAGGTGGGGCTCGGCTACGCCGAAGTCCAGCTGGGAGCGCCCGTCGAGGCAGCGTCCAGGTTCCGGAAGGTCCTGGCGGTCGAGCCCGGCAACGAGGATGCCCTCCGGGGCCTGGTCCTCGCCGGACGCCGGGCCGGCGCGGACGCCGCGACGGTCGACGCCGCCGTCGGCGCCGCACGCGAGATCCTCGCGAGGCATCCGGCGGACGCCGAGGCGGCCTCGGGCCTGGTCGCGCTCCAGGCGGTCCGCGGCGGCCCGACGGAGCTCCGGCTCCGGCCCGACGCACCCTCCGACCGGCCGCTTCGCGTTCCCGCGCGGGCGGGCCGCGGCTTCCTGGAGGTCCGCGGGGCCGACGGCGGCTGGGAGCGGCTCTTCGTCGCCGGGATCAACATCGGCGCGGCCCTGCCCGGGCGGTATCCGACGGAGTTCCCGGAGGACCCGGCTACCTGGCGGGACTGGCTCGAGACGATCTCCGGTTTCGGCGCCAACTCCGTCCGCGTCTACACGCTGCTTCCGCCCGCGTTCTACCGGGCCCTCGCCGAGAGGAACGCGTCGGCAGGCGCGCGGAAGCTGTGGCTGATCCAGGGGGTCTGGACCGAGCTTCCCCCGGGGAACGACTTCTCCGACGAGGGGTTCGTCCGGGATCTCGAGTCGGAGATCGCCCGCGTGATCGACGCGGTTCACGGCGACCTCGTGCTGGCGCCGCGCCCCGGGCACGCCTCGGGGGCGTACGACGCGGATGCGTCGGGGAGCCTTCTGGCGTACATCATCGGGCGCGAGTGGGAGCCGTTCGCGGTGGAAGACTACGACGCGGCCCGTCCGGACGAGACGTCCTGGAAAGGAGCCTGGCTCGAGGTGTCCTCGGGCCGTGCGATGGAGTGCTTCGTCGCGAGGGCCTGCGACTTCGCCGCGGCGTACGAGGCGAGGCGCCACCGCGCGATCCACCCGCTGACCTTCGCGAACTGGCCCACGCTCGACCCGCTCGACCACCCGACGGAGTCGCGGCGCGCGGAGGAGGACGCGATCCGCAGGAGGCTCGGCAGGCCGGTCGTCGAGAAGCTCCGCGATCGCGCCTGGGAGGACGACGCGGTCTCGCTGGACGCGACGAAGATCCGGCCGACGCCCGCGATGGAGGCCGGATTCTTCGCGGCGTACCACGTCTACCCGAACTTCCCGGACTTCCTGAACCTGGACCCTCGCTACGAGGGGGCGCGGGACGCGGAGGGGCCGAGCCGCTACGCGGGGTACCTCAGGGATCTCTCGGCCTACCACGGCGATCAGCCGGTCGTGATCGCCGAGTTCGGCGTCTCGACGAGCCGCGGGATCGCGCACGTGCAGCCCGAGGGCTGGCACCACGGCGGACACGACGAGCGCCGCCAGGGGGAGCTCGTCGCGAGGATGCTCCGGGCGATCCGGGACTCGAAGCTCGCGGGCGGGATCGTGTTCGAGTTCCAGGACGAGTGGTTCAAGTCGACGTGGTCGGTCGCGCCGATCGAGTCTCCTCCCGAGAGGCGCCGCCTCTGGTTCAACGCCGAGAGCCCCGAGGAGTCCTACGGCCTGGTCGCGAACCGCCCGCGGAGACGCGTCCGGCTCGACGGAGATCCGGGGGAATGGGGCCGCGGCCTCGTCGTCTCCTCCGCGCCCGACGGGACGACGGGCGCCGGCTGGGGGGATCTCCGCGCTCTTTCGGCGGACTCGGACGCGGGCTACGTCTACCTGCTCCTCCGGACGGGCGGAGGTCCGGAGCCGCCCGACTGGTCGCGGGTCGCGTACCGGATCGCGATCGACACCTACGACGCGGCGCGGGGCGAGAGAAGGCTCCCGCCGCCGGGGCCGGCCGCTGTGCCGACCGGCGTGGAGTTCCTCGTCGAGATCGGGGGGCCGGGACGGAGCGCCGTCGCGGTCAGCGGGCCGTACGAGCCGTTCGCCAGGCGCGACACGGGACCGGTCGCGTCCCCGCTCGAGCCGACGGGAGCGTTCGCGCCGCTCCTCCTCGAGACGAATCGCGAGAGGTTCGGCCGCGACGGGACGCGGTTCCCGCGGGTCCTCGTGAACCGGGGGGACCTGCGCTTCGGGAGCCTGGACCCCGCGGCGCGCGAGTTCGACACCCGCGCAGACGTCGCGATCGGCGCGGCGAAGGGGGCGATCGAGATCCGGGTCCCGTGGGGGCTCCTGAGCGTCTCCGACCCTTCGTCGAGGCGGGTGGTCCACCAGGAGGAGAAGCGCGAGCCTCCGTTCGAGACGGTCGAGACCGAAGGGTTCCGCATGTACGCCTTCGTGCTCGATCCGTCGAGAGCCGCCGCTCCGGCGCGCGGCCTCCTGCCCGAGGGCCTGGCGCCGAGATCCTGGGCCTGGAGCACCTGGGAGGAGCCGGAGTGGACTCACGAGATCAAGCTCGGGGCCGAGGCGGTGAGGAAGGCGATGGCGGAGGTGCAGGGCGGAGGGGCGAGCGAATGAAGCCAGCGAGAGGACGTGGACGTGGCGACCTTGCGCCGGCGGAGGAACCCGTCGGATCGACGGTGGGGACGACGAACGGGGCTGCAGCCGTCGAACCCTGCGGATCGATGGGTACTCATAGGGGGCTCTGTTCGGCCACGGGATCGCATCGAACTCCCCGTCGGTCGCGCCTCCGAGCCGACGGTTCACCTCGCGGTCGGATCGGGAGTCCGCGAATGGAACCATCGATCCGCGGGGTTCGACGGTTCCCGCAGATGTTGCCGATCGCCTTCTCGGTCCTGCTGCTCTGCGCCCTCTCCTTCCATTCGGCCGCCGCCTCCCTCGACGACGCCGACCGGGCGTTCGAGGCGGGGGAGCAAGCGCGCGCCCTCGCACTCTACGACGCCGTGCTCGCGTCGGACCCGGGGAACGTCCGGGCCCTCGTGCGGTCGGCGATGCTCCTCTCTTGGGAGAGGAAGTTCGACGAGGCGATCGCCCGCTACGACCGGGCGCTGGCCGCGGATCCGGAGCACCCGGTGGCCTCCCGCGAGCGCGCCAAGGTGCTCTCGTGGAGCCGCCGGTATCGCGAGGCCGCGGAGGCCTTCCGCGGCGTCCTCGCGCGGGAGCCCGGCGACCGCGAGGCGAGGCTCGGACTCGCGCGCACCCTCTCGTGGAGCGGCAGCCAGGAGGCCGCGCGGGCCGAGTACGAGAAGCTCCTGGCGAGCGACCCCCGCGACGTCGACGCCCTCGTCGGCGTGGCGCAGACGTGGGCGTGGTCGCCCAACGCGCGGCAGGCCTACCCCGCGTTCCGGCGCGCGCTCGAGGCGAGCCCGGAATCGAAGGAGGCGAAGATCGGTCTCGCGCACCTCGATCTTTCCGCCGGGAACCCGGCGCGCGCGGCGCGGAGCGCCGACGATCTCGCCCGGCGCTTTCCGGGCGATCCCGACGTGCGGGAGCTGCGCGCCGCGGTCTCGCGGGCGCTGGGGCCGTGGGTCCTCGTCGGCTACGACGAGCTGTACGACTCCGACGGCAACACGATGGATACGGTGCGCCTCGAGGGAGGCTTCGGCCTCGGGCGGAACCTCGACCTCCGGCTCTGCGCGGCGCGCTACGCGATCTCGAACGACCCCGCGAGCGGGCACATCGACTCGTTCTACGCCGTCGTCGGGGCTCGGATCGCTCCGAGGCAGCGCATCGAGGTGCGCGCGGGGGCCGACCGCAGCTTCGAGACCGACGACTTCCGCCGCACCGACGCCATCGGGGGGATCTCCTGGGCGTGGGGGCTCGGCGGCGACTGGTCCGGCAGCGTCTCCGCGCAGAGGGACACGCTCCGGTACTCGGTCTTCATCCTCGATTCGGACGTGATCGTGGACGCGTACACGGCCTCGGCGGGAGGACCGGTCGGCAAGGGGTTCCGCGTTTTCGCGACCGGAAGCTACTGGGACCTGTCGGACGGGAACAGCCGCCGGGGCTTCGAGCCGGGCGTCTGGTACCGATGGCCCGCGCGGCCCGTGCGGCTCGAGACCGGCTACGTGCTTCGCTGGTTCGGCTTCGCCGAGAACGCCGAGAGGGGCTACTTCGACCCGGCGAGGTACGCGGCGCACGTTCTCCAGATGCGGGCGTCGGGAACGTGGGGAAGCCGCCGGAACTCGTGGGAGGCCGTCGCGGAGGCCGGCATCCAGTCGTACACGCAGGACACGATGGAGGTTTCGAACGACCCTCTCGAGACCGTCTTCCTGACGGCCGGCTTCCCGCTCGCGCACGGCCTCCTGCTCGAGGCCTACGCCGGGGTGAGCAACTACGCCTTCGCCGGCATCAGCGACTCCGGCCTGCCGGACGCCGGGGCGCGCACCGACCAGTTCCGCGCCCGCCAGGGGGGCGTCCGGCTCCGTTGGTGGATCGGAGGGTAGCGTGGTGAAGCCCGCGCGCGTTCTGGTGGCGGACGACGACCCGGTATCGGCCCGGTTCGTGGCGTCCCTTCTCGAGGAGAGGGGGTACGAGGTCGTCGTCGCCGGGGACGGGGAGCACGCCGTCGACGCGGCGCGCAAGCTCCGGCCCGACCTGATCGTGTGCGACGTCGTGATGCCGTACCGCGACGGGTTCGACGTGCTCCGATCGGTGAGGGCAGAGCCGAGCCTGTCCTCTGTTCCGATCGTCATCGTGTCCATGAAGGACCGGGAGGAGGACATCGTCCGCGGGCTGGAGGCGGGCGCGGACGACTACGTCGTGAAACCGTTCAACGCCCGCGAGCTCCTGACGCGCGTGCGGAAGCTCCTGAACCGGAACGGGAGGGCGACCTGATGTACGCCGTCCTTGCCTACTCCGTCCTGGCGATCGGCGGGGTCTTCCTCGTGCTCACCGGGCTCATCGTCGCGAACAAGGCCTGGAGGGAAAGCCGCGACGCCTGGCGGAGGACTCGAAGGAGGACGCTCGAGCCGGCGATCCTGTCCTGGGCGCACGGTGACGCCCCCTCGGTCCGGCCCTCGATCGGCGGGGCCCTCAAGAGGCGAGACCGCCTGGTCGTCGAGGGGATCCTCCTCGACCACGCGCAGCGCGTCCGCGGGGTGGAGCGGGAGCGCCTGGGGCGCGCCCTCGACGATCTCGGTTACGTGGACCGCTGGATCCGCGGGCTCTCGAGCTGGCGGTGGTGGCAGCGGGCCGAAAGCGCGGAGAAGCTCGGCATCGCCGGAGCGTTCCGGGCGATCGACCGGCTCGTCCGCTCGCTCGCGGACGACGTCCCCGAGGTGCGCATCCGCGCCGCGAAGGCGCTCGGCGCCGTCGGAGGGCGGGCGGCGGTCGCCCCGCTTGTGCAGGCTCTCCGGGAGCCGAACCGCTGGTCCACGATCCGGATCGCCGACATCCTCGCCGGGATGCGGCACGACGTCGTCCGGGAGCTGATGGACGAGTACCCGAAGATGAACCGGGACGCGAGGCTCGCCGCCCTCGACATTCTCGCGAAGATCCGCAGCCTGGAGCCGGTCGCGTGGCTCGAGGAGCGTCTTTCGGATCCGGATCGCGACGTCCGCGCGAGGGCGTGCCACGCCCTCGGCGCCATCGGGAGCCCCGACTCGGGGCCGGCGCTCGTGCGCGCCCTCGAGGACCCCGAGTGGCCCGTGCGGGCCGTGGCGGCGAAGGGGATCGGCCGCATCCGCCACGCGGCGGCGGTGCAGCCGTTGTGCGCCGCGCTCAGGGACCGGGAATGGTGGGTGCGCGCGAACGCCGCGGAGTCGCTGCGGCTGATCGGACCGAAGGGGATCGAGGCGCTCGATCGGATGCTCGACGACCGGGACGTCTACGCCCGCCACCAGGCGGTGCTGATGCTGCAGGAGTCGGGCGAGCTGGACCGGCAGGTGGAGCTCCTGGGACGCCCCGACGGGCCCGAGCGGGAGGCGGCCGAGTTCCTCGTGCGCCGCTTCGTCCGGATCGGCCAGGTCGGCCGCCTCCGCGAGCTGCAGGAGACGCACCGGGACGCCAAGGTCCGGGAGGCGCTCGCCGCGCTGCTCGGGATCGCCGCGGCGCCGGGGGGAGGCGCGCCATGAGCTGGGTCGGCTGGCTCACCGAAGCCGTCGTCGCGTTCAACGTCTTCGTCCTGGTCTACTTCCTGGTCCTGAACAGCATCTATCTCTGGCTCTTCCTGGTCTCACTCGTGGAGGTGCTCCGGTTCGTCCGCCGGACCTTCTTCTCGGACTACCGCCAGATCATGCAGTCGGAGATGACTTGGCCGATCTCGGTCCTCGTCGCGGCGCACGACGAGGAGAAGACGATCGTCGATACCGTGCGGTCGCTGATGATGGTCAACTACGGCGAGTTCGAGATCATCGTCGTCAACGACGGCTCCACCGACCGGACGCTCCGCCGCCTCGTCGAGGCGTTCGACCTCCGGAGAATGGACCGGGTGTACAAGCGGTCGATCCCGACCGAGGCCGTGCGTGCGGTCTACGGCTCCCTCGCGCACGCGAACCTGCTCGTCGTGGACAAGGAGAAGGGAGGGAAATCGGACGCCCTGAACGCGGGGATCAACCTCAGCAGGTACCCGCTGTTCTGCTCGATCGACGCGGACTCGATCATCGAGGACAACGCCCTCCTCCGGGTCGTCAAGCCCTTCATGGAGCGGCCGAACGAGACCGTGGCCGCGGGCGGCATCGTGCGGATCGTCAACGGGTGCGAGGTTCGGGACGGCCGCGTCGTGAAGATCGAGCTGCCGGACCGTCCTATCCCGATCTTCCAGGTGGTCGAGTACCTGCGGGCGTTCCTGACGGGACGCGTCGGCTGGAGCGCCCTGCAGTCCCTCATGATCATCTCCGGCGCGTTCGGGATCTACCGCAAGCAGGAGGTCGTCGAGGTCGGCGGCTACTCGCGATACACGGAGACCGAGGACCTCGAGCTGGTCGTGCGCCTCCACGAGTACATGCGCACCAGGAAGAGGAAGTACCGGATCGTGTTCGTCCCGGACCCCGTCTGCTGGACGGAGGTTCCAGAGTCGCTCAAGGTCCTGAACCGCCAGAGGAACCGCTGGCACCGCGGGCTCGTGCGGACGCTGTGGGACAACAAGCGGATGATGCTGAACCCCCGCTACGGCACCGTGGGGATGTTCGCGTTCCCGTACTTCTTCTTTTTCGAGATGCTCGGGCCGTTCGTCGAGGTCGCGGGGTACGTGGTCGTCATCCTGTCGCTCCTCCTCGGGATCCTCAACCTGGAGTTCTTCCTCCTGTTCCTGGGGATCGCGATCCTGTACGGCATCTTCCTGTCGATCGCGGCGATCCTCCTGGAGGAGATCTCGTTCCGTCGCTATCCGGGCTGGCTCGACCTCACGAAGCTCGTCGTCTTCGGCATCCTCGAGAACTTCGGCTACCGCCAGCTGAACGCCCTCTTCAAGGTCAAGGCCTTCTGGGACGTGCTGCTGCGGCGGCGCTCGTGGGGCAAGATGGAGCGCTCCGGCTTCCGCGAAGCCCGCGGTGCAGCAGGGGGTCAGACGTAACCAGCGTTACGGTTTACAGAGAAAGGGTCGGGATTTCGATCCTTTCTCTGGACGCTCGGGGGACAGTCTTGCGCAGGTGTGCCCCGGGCTCGGCGGGTCGCTCGGGCTCCCCGATCCCCTGGCGCCGGGCCGGTCCGTCTCGAACCTGGCACCGAGGCGCTCACCGGATTCGTCGAAACGGCGCCGTTTCCCGCGAGAACCGTTACGCCAGTAATGTCTGACCCCGTTCCGCTTGACGGCGGGGGGCGGCGGGGGGGAGACTCCGGAGTTCCGGAGGTATCCCCCATGCCCGAGAAGATCACCCGGCGGGAATTCGTCAAGACGGGCGCGGCCGCGGCGGCGGCGCCCCTTCTGGCGCAGGCGCCCGCGATCGCCGCACCGGGGGCGGCGAGGCCGGTCGTCATCGCGTCGGCGAACGGCAACCGCTTCAAGAACGGCGGCCCCAGGACCTGCGTCCACGAGGCGTACGAGCGGATCGCGCGCGGCGAGGACGTCCTGGCCGCCGCGATCGCCGGGGTCAACATCGTCGAGCTGGACCCCGCGGACACGAGCGTCGGCTACGGCGGCCTCCCGAACGCGGAGGGCGTCGTGCAGCTCGACGCCTCGTGCATGCACGGCGCCAAGCGCCGCGCTGGCGCAGTCGCGGCTCTCGAGGGAGTGCGCACCCCCTCCCTCGTCGCCAGGGCCGTCGCCGACGGGACCGACCACCACCTGCTCGTCGGCAAGGACGCCCAGGCCTTCGCGCGGCGGATGGGGTTCCCGATCGAGGACGACCTGAACACGGAGACGTCCCGCGCGCTGTGGCTCGACTGGAAGAGGCGGATCGACCCCGACCACTGGCTCGACCCCGACAAGCGCGCCGCGGCCGGCGACCTCGCGAGGAGCGCCATGATCGCGGAGGGCCTCCTCGACGCCGATCACGCTTTCGGCACGATCCACTGCAGCGCCGTGACGGCCTCGGGGGAGATCGCAGGGGTCACGACGACGAGCGGGCTCGCCTGGAAGATCCCCGGCCGTGTCGGCGACTCGCCGATCCTCGGCGCCGGCCTTTACGTGGACGGCGCCGTGGGGGCCGCGGGCTCGACGGGCCGCGGCGAGGCGAACCTCTACAACCTGTGCAGCTTCTTCGTCGTCGAGTGCCTGAGGCGCGGCGCGAGCCCCAGGGACGCCGGCTTCGAGGCCCTCCGGCGCGTGCGCGCCGCGACCGTGGAGAAGCGGCTCCTCAACTCCCAGGGACTGCCCAACTTCAACCTGCAGTTCTACATCGTGAACGCCCGCGGCGAGCACGCGGGAGTCGCGTTCTACGGCGGGCTGGACCCGACGTACGCCGTGTGCGACGAGTCGGGGCCGAGGAACGTCCCCCTCGACCTGCTGTTCGAGGGGAAGCCCACGGACTGACGCGGTCGGCCGGAGAGAGCCATGAGGAGAGGATCGCTCGCGGGGGTCTGCGTTCTGCTCGTCGCCCTCTCGGCGGCCGCGGCCGAGGAGGAGACGGGATTTCGCCCGTCGATCCCGGGGGCCGTCTACGCCCCGGAGATCCCGTCGCCGGAGCAGGCCACCGGCGTCGCGCCCGGGAGCCGCCCCCTCAGGCCCGAGGAGATCCTGCGCTTCTTCGAGTCGCTCGCGGCCTCCTCCCCGCGCGCGAAGGTCGTCGAGTACGCGCGCTCGCACGAGGGGCGCCCGCTCGTGATCCTCGCGATCGGCGACGAGCCGACGATAGCCCGGCTCGACGCCTTCCGGGAGGAGCATGCCCGCCTCGCCGACCCGCGCGGCCGCGCCGAGGCCGACGACGGGCGGCTCGTCGAGGGTGCGAAGGCGGTCGCCTGGATGGCCTACGGGATCCACGGGGACGAGCTCTCGAGCTCCGACGCCGCCGTCGCCCTCGCCTACTGGCTCGTCGCGGGCGAGGACGAGAGGGCGAGGACGCTGCGCCGGGAGCTGCTCGTCCTGATCGACCCCGACGAGAACCCCGACGGCCGCGCGCGCTCCCTCTCGATGGCCGCCGCGTTCGCCCACGCCGCCCCCAACCCGGACGAGCAGGACCTCTCGCACAGCGGCGTCTGGCCGTGGGGCCGAGGGAACCACTACCTGTTCGACATCAACCGCGACTGGATCACGATGGTCCACCCCGAGAGCCGCCGGTCGTCGGTGATCGCCTCCTGGCTCCCGCAGCTCGTCGTCGACAGCCACGAGATGGGCGCCGACGACACGTATCTCTTCCCCCCCTCCCGGCACCCGTTCAACCCGTGGAAGCCGGCGCGCCTCGGCGAGTGGGCGAAGCGGTTCGCCGCCGACCAGGCGAGGGCGCTCGACGGCCGCGGCTGGGCCTACTACACGGGGGAGTGGAACGAGGAGTTCTTCCCCGGCTACGGGTCGTCCTGGGCGTCGTACCACGGCGCGGTCGGGATCCTGTACGAGATGGGCGGCGTCGAGGGGACTCTCGTGCGCCAGCGCGCGGGGACCTTGAGGACTTACCCGGAGACTGTGGACCACCAGCTGACCAGCTCGGTCGCCAACCTGGAGACCCTCGCGAAGAGCCGCCGCGAGATCCTGCGGGACTTCGTCGCGTCGCGCCGCGAGGCCGTGCGGCGAGGCGCCGAGGGGCCGGTGCGGGCGTACGTGCTCCCTCCCGGGCGCGACCCGGAGCGGACCGGACGGCTGGCCGCGCTCCTCCGCGACCAGGGGATCGAGGTGCTGCGCGCGGCGGCCCCGGTCCGGGCGCAGGGGCTCCGCGACGTGCGGACGGGCGAATCGAAGGCGATCGAGCTTCCGGAGGGCGCCTTCCTGGTCCCGCTCGACCAGCCCGCGGGCGCGCTCGCCCGCGTCCTGCTCGACCCGCACGTCCCGATGGAGGCGAAGTTCCTGCGGGAGGAGCGCGAGTGGCTGGAGCGCGGGAAGGGGACCCGCCTCTACGACACGACCTCCTGGTCGCTGCCGCTCCTCTACGGCGTGGAGGCGTACTGGACCGGCGCAAAGCCGGCGGGCGACTGGCGGAGCGAGCCGGCGCCCGGGCCCGAGGGGTCCCTCGAGCGGGCGCAGCAGACGTACGGCTGGGTCTTCGACGGGACGGCCGACCGCTCGGTCGGAGCGCTCGCGGAGATCCTCCAGGAGGGGATCGCCGCCCGCGTCGCGGAGAAGCCGTTCCGCGTCGAGGGGCGGTCGTTCGCGCAGGGGGCCGTCCTCGTCAAGCGCGAGGGGAACCCGCCCGACACCGCCGACCGGCTCGAGAAGATCGCGAGGCGCTGGAAGATCGAGGCGCGCGCGGTCTCGACGGCAAAAGCGGAGGAGGGGCCCGACCTCGGCGGCAACTACTTCCACCCGCTGGTCTCGCCGCGCACGGCGGTCCTCACCGGCGCCGGCGTGTCGCCCGACGGATACGGCCACGTCTGGCGCCTGCTCGACGAGACCACGGCGCTGCGGTTCACCGGCGTCGACGTGGCGCGCTTCGAGCGGACCGACCTCGACCGCTTCAACGTCCTCGTCTTCCCTCCGGCCTGGGGCGGATACGGCCGGCGGATCGGGAAGAATGGGATCGAGCGGATCCGGCGATGGATCGAGGCGGGCGGGACCGCGATCGGCATCGGCGACGGCGCCGACTTCCTCGCCGACAAGGACGCCGGGCTGACGCGGACGCGGTTGAGGCGGCAGGCCCTCGACCGGTTCCCGCCGGTCGTCCTCGGCCCGTCGGCGGAGGTCGCCGCGGAGGGGGGGCCGTTCCGCGCCGCGGGAGAGCGCGCGCCGTCGCGCAGCGACGACAAGGAGAAGGACGGGGAGAGGCGCCCGGCGAAGGAGGAGACGGTCCCGGCGCCCGCGTCGCCCTACGACGTGGAGCCCGTCCTCGGACCGGGGGCGCGCCCGTTCGCCGAGGGACTCGACCTCGGGACGCCCGTCGCCTGGAAGCCGGTGGACCTCGCCTCGTGGCTGAAGCCGCTTCTGCCGCCGGGGAAGGAGCGCCCCGACGCGGAGGACCTCGAGCGCGGCGACGAGCGGCTCCGGAGGTTCTCGCCTCGGGGCGCGATCGTCCGCGCGGAGCTCGACCGCGAGGTCTGGCTGACGTGGGGGATGCCCGCGGCCGCCGACGTGTGGCTCGACGCGCGGGACACCTTCGTCGCGGAGCCGCCGGTCCAGGTCGCGGTGCGCTTCGCCCCCGCCGACCGGCTCCACCTCGCGGGGCTCCTGTGGCCGGAGGGGGCCGGACGGCTCGCCCGGACCGCGTACGCGACGCGGGAAGAGGTGGGCCGGGGACAGGTCATCCTGTTCCTCGGCGAGCCGGACTTCCGCGGATGGACGGTCGGGACGCGCCGGCTCCTGCAGAACGCGATCCTGTACGGCCCCGGCCTCGGCACGCGATGGCCGTCGCCCTGGTAGCGGCGGAGACGGAGAGGCGATCGTAGGATCCAGGATCGGAGGGTCGACCATGGACTGGGGGCTCGCCAACCGCATGGCCCGCATCCTGAAGCCGGACACCGGCAGGACGGTGATGCTCGCGGTGGACCACGGCTACTTCCTCGGCCCGACCTCGGGGCTCGAGGAGCCGGGCGGGACGATCGCTCCGCTCCTGCCGTACGCCGACTCCCTGATGCTGACGCGCGGCGTCCTCCGGCGCACGGTCCCGCCGGAGGCCGACGTCCCGATCGTCCTCCGCGTGTCGGGGGGCACGAGCATCCTGCGGGAGCTCTCGGCCGAGGGGCCGACCGTGGACGTCGAGGACGCGATCCGCCTGAACGTCTCCGCGATCGCGATGTCGATCTTCGTCGGCGCCGAGGGAGAGCGCACGACGCTCCTGAACCTCGCGAAGGCGGTGGACCTCGGCGAGAGGCACGGCATCCCGGTGCTCGCGGTGACGGCGGTCGGCAAGGACATGGTGCGCGACGCGCGGTACCTGTCGCTCGCCTGCCGGATCGCCGCGGAGATCGGCGCCCACATGGTCAAGACCTACCACTGCGACGGCTTCGAGGAGGTCGTGCGGAGCACGCCGGTCCCGGTCGTCATCGCGGGCGGGAAGAAGCTCCCCGAGCGCGACGCGATCCGGCTCGCGTGGAGCGCGATCCGCGACGGGGCGAGAGGCGTGGACATGGGCCGCAACATCTTCCAGTCCGACTGCCCGGTCGGGATGATCCGCGCCGTGCGCGCCGTCGTGCACGAGGGGGCGGACGTGGAGCAGGCCCACCAGGTCTATCTGCGGGAGAAGGGGCGCTGACCGGTGCGCGCCGCGGTCTACCGCAGCAATCGCGACGTCCGGATCGAGGAGCGCCCCCGCCCGGCGGCGGGCCCGGGTGAGCTCGTGTTCCGCGTCGAGGCGAGCGGGGTCTGCGGCTCGGACGTCATGGAGTGGTACCGGATCCGCAAGGCCCCGGTCGTCCTCGGCCACGAGGTCGCGGGGGAGGTCGTCGAGGCGGGGGAGGGGGTGGCCGCGTTCCGCCCCGGCGACCGGATCGTCGCGACCCACCACGTCCCGTGCATGGAGTGCCGCGAGTGTCTCGCCGGGCACCACCCGTACTGCGACACGCTGCGGGCGACGACCTTCGACCCGGGCGGCTTCGCCGAGTACGTCCGCCTCCCCGCCGTCAACGTGGAGCGCGGAACGCTCCGGCTCCCCGAGGGGACGAGTTACGAGGAGGGGACGTTCGTCGAGCCCCTCGCGTGCGTCGTGCGCGCGATGCGGGTCGCGCGATTCGCGGCGGGGAAAAGCCTGCTGGTCCTGGGAAGCGGCCTCTCCGGAATCCTCTTCGTCCGCCTCGCGAGGGCGCTCGGCGCGGGGCCGGTCCTCGCGACCGACCTCCACCCGTACCGGCTCGACTTCGCGCGCCGCTCGGGGGCCGCAGCCGCGATCGACGCGCGGGAGGACGTCCCCGGCGCCGTCCGCGAGGCTCTCGGCGGCCGCGGCGCCGACCTGGTCGCCGTCTGCACGGCGGCGCTCCCGGCGGTCGAGCAGGCGTTCCGGTGCGCCGGCCGCGGAGGCACGATCCTCCTCTTCGCCCCGGCAGCCCCGGGCGAGACGATCCCGTTCCCGCTCTTCGACGCCTGGAACCTCGGCCTCGCGATCGTCCACTCGTACGCCGGCCCTCCCGCCGACATGCGGGCGGCCCTCGGCCTGATCGCGTCGAGGCGCGTGGACGTCGCCTCGATGATCACCCACCGCTTGCCCCTCGCCGCGACGCAGGAGGGATTCCGCCTCGTCGCCGAGGCGGGAGAGTCCATGAAGGTGATCGTCGAGCCGCAGCGGTAACGCAGGGGAGAGAGGAAGGTCTCCGCCCCGCAACGGCCCCCGCCCGGAGAAGCAACCCGCCGCTCGAATTCCGGGGGGCGAGAACGCATGCTCCCCTCGACGGCGCGGCGCGAGCGCGCGGGGAGGCCCCGGCCGCCGCTCTCGCGAAGCCGGCGGGAGCGAGCAATGGCCCCGGATCTCGCGGATCGAGCGCGCGAGGCGATCCGCACCCGCCACTACAGCCGGCGGACGGAGGACGCCTACGTCGGGTGGATCCTGCGCTTCCTCCGGTTCCACGGACATCGCCCCGCCGCGGAGATGGGAGAGACGGAGATCGGCCGCTTCCTGTCCTCCCTGGCCGCGGAGGGCCGGGTCGCCGCCTCGACGCAGAACCAGGCCCTCGCGGCGCTTCTGTTCCTCTACAAGGAGGTGCTCGGCCGGGACCTGGGCTGGATCGTCCCGGCGGTGCGCGCGAAGGCGCCCGCGCGGCTTCCGGTCGTGCTGACGGCCGCGGAGGTGCGCGCCGTCCTCGCGCGCATGCGGGGGACGCCGAAGCTCATGGCCGCGCTCCTCTACGGGTCGGGGCTCCGCGTCCTCGAGTGCGCGAGGCTGCGCGTCAAGGACCTCGACTTCGGCCGCCACGAGATCGTCGTCCGCGGAGGCAAGGGAAACAAGGACCGCGCGACGATGCTCCCCGCCGCCCTCGAGCCGGCCCTCGCGCGCCACATCGATCGCGTGAGGCAGATCCACGAACGGGATCTGCGCGAGGGTGCCGGCTCTGTCGAGCTCCCTTTCGCCCTATCCCGGAAGTACCCGCGCGCGGCCCGCGAGTGGGCCTGGCAGTGGGTGTTCCCCGCCACCCGCCGGTACGCGGACGCCGCGACCGGAGAGGTCCGCCGCCACCACCTCCACGAGACCGTCCTCCAGCGCGCGTTCAAGGACGCGGTCCGCCGGTCGGGCGTCGCGAAGCACGCGACCTGCCACTCCCTCCGCCACTCGTTCGCGACCCACCTCCTGGAGTCCGGCTACGACATCCGCACCGTCCAGGAGCTCCTCGGCCACCGCGACGTGAGCACGACGATGATCTACACGCACGTGCTCCACCGCGGCGCCCGCGGCGTCCGGAGCCCCGTGGACGAGCTGTGACCGACGATCCCGCTCCGGCCGTTAGGCTGCGGCGCCCGCAGCTCCATTCGGTCGCGGCGAAACCGCCCCAGCCCGCCAAGGCCCAAGCTTGAAAACAACTTGCGACCGGCGTATGAAAGAGCGGAAGAAGGCAACCGCCGGATTAGGCTGACCGGCTGCGCAGGATATGGCGGAACGACTCGCAGTCTAATTTTAGTT
>CALMJU010000088.1 GCA_937864465.1 uncultured Acidobacteriota bacterium | reverse complement strand
CGGTGGGCGGGATGCGCGCGGCCTTGCCGGCCGCGCGGGCGGGACCGCGACGCTCCCGGGAGCGCCGCGGCGACGGTGGCGGGTGGCCCGCGCGCGCCTCGAGATCCTCTGGTCGCCCGGCGTCACGGAGCGCGCGGGGAGGGCAGGCGCTCCCGCAGGGCGCGCACCTCCCTCGCGGCCGCGTCCGCCCGGGCCGCGAGGGACCGGTACGAACGGAGGTCCAGCGCGCCGAGGCGACGGGCGAGATACAGCGCGTAGCGGGTCCCCGCGAGAGCGCGAGTCACCCCCTCGAGGGCGGACGCCTCGGCTCCGCTCCCGCGCGGCGATTCCGACGCCACGAGAAGCCCCGCGCCGCATCGCAGCACGGCGCCGACGATGTCGGCTCTCAGCGCCTCGCCACCGGGCCCCCCGAGGCTCGCGGCGGCGCGAGCGGCCGCATGGGCGAAGGCGTCGGTCGCCCGGAACGCCTGCAGCGGCGCTTCCGAGAGCCTCTCGTCCTCCCCCTCGCGCGCCCGACCCGCCAGCCTCATGACGTCCATCGCCGGCTCCAGGCGTCGTACCGCCAGACGCGGACGCGGGCCGTCGGTCCGTAGAGCACGACCGCGAACAGGACCGTGCGGCGGTCCGAGATGTAGAGGGTTCCGCTCGACGACGAGCCCCACGGAGAGAAGGAGACGAGATCCGACCGGCCGAACTTCACCGGATCGGATGTGTCCGCGATGATTCCCCGCCCGGGCGGGATCTCGGGAAACGGACCGGGACCGGGGAATCCGGGGCCGACCTTCTCGACCCGGCTCTCGAGCCGGTGCGGGCCGGAGAGCGTCCGGTCGACCCCGGATCGCACCTCCTGTGTCCGGATCCCGTTCCCGTTCCCGTCCTCGACCTCGAGCCACCTCCAGCCGATGCCGTCCTGCTCGAACAGCAGCCCCTGCGACCTGTGCATCGTGACACTCCGCATCCGGAGCGCGCGGAACGTCGCAGCCATCTCCCTGGCGCCAGCGTCCCCGCGCGCTCCCCGGAGCATCGCGTCGGCCGCCGGCACCGCGACGCCCGCCGCGATCGCGACGATTGCGATCGTCACGAGCACCTCGGCGAGGCTCGAACCTCGGCACGCGTTCATGGGCCGTCTCGGTCGGGAGGCGGGACGTCTCCGTCGAGGAGGAGCGGGGGGCGGGCGGCGCCGGAACCGCTCGCGACCGCCCCCCGGTCGTCTCACTTGCCGCGAGGCGGGGACACCGCAAGGTAGGGGCGGAGCTTCTCGAGCGACTTCTCGCCGATTCCCTGCACCTTGACGAGATCGTCCACCCGCCCGAACGGGCCGTTCTTCTCCCGGAACTCGACGATCCGGTCCGCGAGCACCTTGCCGATCCCGGGAACCGCCTGGAGATCGGCGGAGGTCGCCGCGTTCAGGTCGACCGGATTTCGAGCGGAGGCCGCCGCGCTCTCCGCCGGGGAGCCGGGGCCCGCCGCCTCTCCGGGACAAATCGCCGCCGACAGGACCGTCGCCGCAACCGCGGCGAGGAGCACCGCACGCCGAGCATCACGCCATCGCATCGCATCCTCCGTGGGTTCGCGGGCCCGGCATGCTCGCCGGGCCGGCGGACACGGATTTCCGCAACGGGCGTGCCAGGAAATCGAGGGCGGAATACGGCGCGTCGGCGCGCTCGCGAAGCGGCATCGTCCGCATGCGGACGTCCGCCGTCCGCATGCGGACACCTACCGGACGGTCAGCCGCGCCCGCCCCTGCCCCGATCCTTCGGGGCCCGCCGCGAGCGCCACTCCTCGATCCGGAGGGCTGCGCGCCTTCCCGCGATCCGCCCGATCTCCCCCCGGTCCGCCGCGAGCGCCCGGTCCGCGCTCCCGAACTCGCGAAGGAGGATCCGGGCGGTCGCCGGCCCGATGCCCGGAACGTCCAGCAGGACGCTTCGCAGCGTTCTGCGGGCGCGCTTCGCCCGGTGACGGGAGAGCACGAAGCGATGCGCCTCGTCGCGGATCCGCTGCGCGAGCTGCAGCGCCGGGGATCCCCGGTCGAGACGGAGCGGGGCGCTCCCGCCCCGAACGAAGATCTCCTCCTCGCGCTTCGCCAGCGAGATCACGGGAAGCGCCGGAAGCCCGACCTCCGCCAGCGCCCGCGCGGCGGCTCCGAGCTGCCCCGCCCCCCCGTCGATCAGGACCAGGTCCGGAAGCTTCCGGTCCTCGGCGAGCTGCCGGCGGTACCGGCGGGCCACCGCCTCGGCGATCGAGGCGCAGTCGTCGGGCCCCGCGGCCCCCCGGATTGCGAACGCGCGGTACTCCGATTTGCTCGGCTTCCCCCCCTCCCAGACCACGACCGCGGCGAACGCGTCCGTGCCCTGGAGCTCCGAGACGTCGAAGCACTCGATCCGGAACGGCGGATCCTCCAGACCCAGCGCCTCGGCAAGGGCCTCCGAGGCCTCCACGCCGTGGCCGTGTGGAGCACGGAAGCGGCCCTCGAAGGCCAGGGCGGCGTTCTTCCGCACGACCTCGAGGAGCCGTCGCTTCACCCCCCGCTCGGGCACCCGGATCCGCACGGCGGACCCGCGCCGCTCCGAGAGCCATCGCTCCAGCAGTGCCGGCCCGGCGGGGAGGTGCGGGACGTACACCTCCCTCGGAGGCGGACCCTCCGCGTAGCACTGCGCGAGCACGGCGGCGTAGAAACCCGCCGGATCGAAGTCCAGGTTCTCGAAGGCGAACTCGCGGCGAGACCGGACGTTCCCCGCCCGCATCTCGAAGAGCTCGAGAGCGACGCGCTCCCCCTCGCGGTGGTGCGCGAAGTAGTCCTGCTCCTCGAGCCCGACGGAAACGATGTGCTGGCGGACCGCGAGGCCCCGCACGGCCGCCAGCGTGTCGCGGAGGCGCGCCGCTCGCTCGTACTCCATCGCCGCGCTCGCCTCGCGCATCCTCGACTGCAGATCCTTCTCGAGCTCGCGGTGGCGCCCCTCCAGGAACCACCGGGCCTCGCGCACCGCCCTGCCGTACTCCTCCGGGCTCGTCTTCCCCGCGCACGGGGCGAGACACTGGTCGAGGTGGTAGTAGAGGCACGGACGCCGCTTCCCGTCGAAGACCTTCCCGCACGTCGCCACCTGGAAGTGACGCTGGACGACCCTGAGCGAGCGCCTCGCGGCGGCGGCGGGGAGGAACGGCCCGACGTGGAGGGAGCCGTCGACCCGGGCCCGCCGCACGAGCGTCGCGCGCGGGTACTCATCCTTCACCGAGAGCTTGAGGTACAGGAAGCTCTTGTCGTCCCGGAGCACGACGTTGTACGGCGGGCGCTCGTGCCGGATGAGGTTGGCTTCCAGGAGGATCGCCTCCATCTCGGTATCGACGACGACGATCTCCAGGTCGGCGATCTCGGATACGAGCCTCTCGGTCCTCGGCGCGTGCCGCGCGGCGGGGCGGAAGTAGGATCGGACGCGGCTGCGCAGCGACTTCGCCTTCCCGACGTACAGGACCTCCCCGCGGCCGTTCCGGTACAGGTAGACCCCCGGGGCGTCCGGAAGCGCGTCGAGCTTCTCCCGCAGCTTCCGCCGGTCCGGACCCCCGTCGGATCCCCTGTCGCCCATGCGGGCCATTGTAGGCCCGGGGCGCCTCGCGGCCTTCCTAACGGGGCCCCGCCTCGAACCCGGACAGGATCGCGAGAAACGAGGGATCGGGGGAGAAGGTCAGCACCCGGGCCGGCACCGAGGCTCGTAGGTCCTCGATCGCCGCCGGGATCCGCCCGTCCGCGCCGAAGCCTTCCGCGAGGAAGGGCAGGTTCGCCAGGATCCTGCCGTAAACGTCGCGGGCCGCAGCCGGGTCGAGACGGGGGGAGGCGCCGTGTCTGGGCAGGAGGATCGCGGCGAGAGGCCATCGCCCGGGAAGGCGGAGCGCGCCCGATCGCGGCCGAAGAGGGGCGGCGAGCGCCTCGAACCGCTCCGGCGCGCGGTCGACGAGCACGACGTCGTCGCCGAGGACGTCGGCCCCGCCGGCTGCGCCCGCGCCCGCCCACGTCGTCTTCCCGGAGCCCTCGGGGCCGACGAGAAGGAATGCCCGGCCCTTCACGACGATGCCGGCCGCGTGCAGCATCGCTCCGCCCCGCGACGGCATCCGCCAGGCGAGACCGGCCCGGATCAGGTTCAGGAGCGCGAGGAAGGTCCGCGATCCCGCTCCGGAGCGAAGCGACAGAGCCGCCTTCCCGTCTGCGCCGACCTCGATCGCCCCTTCCTCGATCTCGTAGCGCGCCGACCCGGAGCGGAGCAACGAGCGCATCGCCTTCGGATCCCACGGCGAGCGCGGCTCCGGCTCCGATCCGGCCCGCACGGCGACGTCGAGGAACGGTGTCCCCGGAGCGGCGGCCCCGAAGCCGGCCCACTCCTCCCGGAGGAGCCGCTCGTACTCCCCCGGAAGGCCGCGGACGCGCAGCCGGATCCCCGAGAGGTCGAAATCGAGGGGAGCCGGGTGCGCGATCAAAGGCCCGCCTCCTCGATCGCGTCCCAGTACGAGTCGTCCTTCCGGAAGTCCAGGAACGCCAGGGGAACCGCTTCGAAGGCGCGCTCGACGGCCTCGAACAGGTCCGGCCTGCGCCGGAACTCCTCGGCCACGAACGGGAGATTGCCGATCAGCCCCGCGAGGAGAACCGCTCGCGGCGCCCGGCGCACGAGCGCGCGATCGGCCTGGACGATCCGGAAACCGGCCGCCAGCGGGAAGCTGCCGACGACCGGATCCCCTCCCTCGTACGTGCCGCGGAACGGGCTTCCGACGAGCTCCAGGCCAGAGTCCCCCGGGAGAACCAGCGAGAGGTCGTCGCTCACTACCGCGCCCCGGCAGCTCGCCGCGGACAGCGTCGATTTCCCGGCGCCCGACTCCCCGTAGAACAGGTATCCCCGCCCGCGGCGGACCGCGCTCGCCGCGTGGACGAGCGCTCCTCCGAGCGCGGCGGCGCGCCAGGCCACCGCGGCGCGGAGGAAGTTCTCGATCGCGCGGATCTCCGGCTCGTAGGCTCCTCGGCCGAGAACGAGCGCGCCTCGCCCCCCCTCGGGGACCGCGTCGAACCAACCGGCGACTCGGTAGCCGAGGTACCGGACCCGCGTCCCGTCGCACTCGAGGAACACGGGATTGAACTCCACGCGGGCGGGCGGCTCGAGAAAGTAGTCCCGCGCATCGCGGGAGAGAAGGACGCGGAGCGCGCTCCCCGCCCCTTCCCCGGACGACGCGTACGAGCCGAAGCGGACGAGGAGCGCCCTCTCGAGCGAGTCGTCGAGACCGCCGAGCGCGATCCGGACCCGGCCGAGGACGATCTCGACCGAGCGGCTCCCCGCAGCGGGCCTCTCCTCGTCGAAGAAGGAGATGGCGAGCGGCGCGCCGCGGCGCA
>CALMJU010000087.1 GCA_937864465.1 uncultured Acidobacteriota bacterium | reverse complement strand
CCTCAACCCCTTCTTCTCCCGCACCGCCTTGACCTGCGCCTTCTGCCGCGGCTTCAGGTTGCGCAGGTAGCCCATGTACTGGCCCTGGAGCTTCAGCTCGGCGCGGCGCTTGGCGGACAGCTTGAGCTTGCGCTTCGGCGGCGTCGCTCCCGACACCTGGTTCTTCGTCAACGCCACCATCTCTGTAAGCGAGCGGTCGATCACGGTCAGCGCGCGGCGGATGGCGCGGACGTGAACGGTGAGCGGGTTGCGGGAACGTGGCATAGGCGGTCTCCTGAGAAGGGAAGATCGTATCACGACGCTCGCCGCCAAGATGCGGTCCCGCGATGGTGCGCTACACTTCCCCGTGGAGGTGCCGCGGTGACCGTCGGGCGAAACGAGCCGTGCCCGTGCGGAAGCGGGAAGAAGTTCAAGAGGTGCTGCGGCGCACCCACCGTTGATCCCCTCGCGCACGCGGCTCGGTCCGTTCGCGACGTTCTCGATCGACTTGAACCTCGCCTTCTTCGTTACGTCCGTGAGCGACTTGGCGAGGACGCTCTCGACTTCGCCTGGAACGAGTTCCTGGGCGACGCCGAGGGGATCGATCGGGGCGGCCCCGAGATCCAGGCCTTCATCCCCTGGCTGCTCTACCGATGGATACCTGCAACGTCCCCGGCGTACGAAGGCCTCCCCGACGCTTTGAAGAATCCAGTCGCCGAAGCCTTCTGCGAGTCACGACCCGGCCCGCTGGGTCCCGGGGATGACGCGATCCTACGTCGGGTCACGCGTTCGCCGTTCAGCTTCCATGAGGTCACGGCGTCGGAGCCCGGCCGAGTCGTGCGACTCCGAGATGTGTTCACCGAGGACGAAGTGGAGGTGTTCGAGCAGAGCGGCTCGGAAAGCCTGCGAGTCGGCGACATCCTGTACGGTCGCGTCGTCGCCTTCGAGAACGTGGCCCTTCTCATAGGCAGCGGTGCGGTCGCTCTACCACCCGACTCCAAGATCCCGCTGCTCGACATGCGGAAGGGCATGCGCAAGGACCTCGGCCAGATCACGGCGATCTCACTGCTCCTGTTCGACGAAGTCCTACGCGAGACTTACTTTGCTCTGCGGCAGCAGGCCCTCGCGCCGCTGACGCTTCAGAACACCGACGGCGAGCCGTTGGAGTTCCACACGCTCACGTGGAAGATCGACTCCCCGGATGACGCCTTCCGAGCGCTCGCGAGCCTCTGCCACCACATGTCGGAATCCGAGATCCGCAAGGACGCGACGCTCGATGACGCGGGCCATGTGCGCCGCATCGAGTTCTCCTGGTCGAAGGCTAAGAACTCGCTCCACGCTGACTGGGACAACACCGTGCTCGGCCGCATCCTGATCGCCGACTCGAAGCTCACGGTGGAGGTCAATTCCGGGAAGCGCGCGGAGCGCATCCGTGGCGAGGTCGCGAAGCGCCTCGGTGGGCACGCGTTCGGTCCGTCGATCGTGACGAAGTCCGCGGAGGATTCGCTGCGCGAACAGGACGAACGCGAGCCTTCTGCCGGCAGGAAGAAGCCCTCTCCCCAAGACGAGGCGTTCCTCCGCAGCCCCGAGGTGCAGGAGTTCATGCGCCAGCGCGAGGAAGCGCAATGGGACGCCTGGGTCTCGGAGCGTATTCCTGCACTCGGCAACCGCAGACCGATCCAACTCGTGAAGACGAAAGAAGGCCGGGAGAAAGTCGAGGCGTTGTTGCTATCGTTCGAGCGACGCGGCCAGCCGCCGGAGTTTGGGGAGCCCTACGACATGAATCGCGTTCGCGCGCGACTCGGATTGCCGCCGCGCGAAACGCTGCGGCGACCTTGAGACCACGACTTGCGGTATGGCCTCGACTCGGGCAAGCGGCGTTTTGGGGCAAAGGACGCTCGCCCGCGCGTTCGCTTTCGAGAGGGAGTGCGGCACCGAGACCCGACACTGGCAAAGGGACAAGCGTGACCGGTTCAGCGTAACGTGCTTACAGTCAGCCGGTTACCGCTATCCGCCCGTTTGTCCAAGGCCAGCACCAGCCTGCCCATCGCTTCGAGGAACGTCGCGGAGCCGGTCCCGTCAGCAGTCCAGCCCGATCACGTACAGCCCCCGCCCCTCGCGGTCGTACACGCTCACGAACTCCGGCTGCAGTACCGCCCGGCCGAGCGCCATGATCAGCGCCACGATCCCGTCGATCCGGCCCGTCGACTTCGCCTTGTCGGGCTTCAGGTTTCCAGCCGGATCCGTGCGGACCGAGACGTTGTCGGCCATCCAGCGCAGGACGGGGTTCCCGGCGTGGCGGAGCCGCTTCGAGAGAAGGACCGCCTCCAGCTCCTTCGTGGGACCCGACATGTCCCGGAAGCCCTGCCCGAACGGCACCATCACAAACCCGTCCGCCGTGAGCTGGGATGTGATCTGGCTGGCGTTCCAGCGGTCGACCGCGATCTCGCGGAGATCGAAAAGGTGCGACACCTCGTTGATGCGCTTCCGGATCACGTCATAGTCCGCGACGTTGCCCTCGGTCGCCTCGATGAGCCCGTCCCGGACCCAGGCGTCGTACGGCACCTGGTCCCGCTTCGAGCGCTTCGCGACCGTCTCCTCGGGCACCCAGAAGTACGGGACGACCCGGTAGTCGGTGTACTCCCCGTCGGGAGGGAAGAGCAGCACGAACGCGGCGAGATCGGTCGTGGTCGAGAGATCGAGCCCGGCAAAGCACACGCGGCTCCGGAGCGCCTCGGGGTCCACGGGCCCGCCGCAGGCGTCCCACACCTCGAGATCGATCCACCGCGTGTTCTGCTGCGTCCACTGGTCCAGATGGAGGCGCCGGAACGTGTTCTGGTAGGACGGGGTCTCCGCGGCCCGGCGCGCCTCCTGCTCCAGGTAGTCGAGCTTGATCGAGACTCCCAGGCCCGGGTTGACACGCCGCCACACCTCGCGGTCCCGCCAGTCCTCGTCGGTCCCGGCCCCGTAGATCACGGGCAGGAACGAGTCGTCCTGGACGACCCCGTCCCGGACCTTGCAGGCGTAGTCGTGGACCTCCCAGCAGATCGACTCGCGGTCGTACCCGGCCGTGGTGATCGCGACGACGACCGGCTGCCGGCGCGCCGCGGTCGAGGTGGTCAGCACGTCCCACAATTCGCGGTTCGGCTGGGCGTGCAGCTCGTCGAAGATGACGCCGCTCGCGTTCTTCCCGTGCTTCGTTTTTACGTCCGCGCTCAGCACGTGGTAGGCCGAGCCCGTTCGCGGGACGACGATGCTGCGCCGGTAGACCTCCGAGATCGCCCGGAGGTCCGGCGAGGATTGCACCATGCTCTTCGCAAGCTCGAACACGATCGCAGCCTGGTCGCGGTCGGCCGCAGCGGAGTAGACCTCGGCTCCGGGCTCGTGGTCGGCGTAGAGCAGGATGAGGGCGATCCCGGCGGACAAATTCGACTTCCCGTTCTTCCGGGGCACCTCGACGTAGACGGTCCGGTACCGCCGAGTCCCGTCGGCCCGCTTCCACCCGAAGAGCGGCCGGATGATCCGTTCCCGCTGCCACTCGTCCAGCTCGAACGGCCGGCCCGCCCATTCACCCTTCACGTGCGTGAGGAACCGCGGGAAGAACGTGACCGCACGGTCGGCCGCGTCTTCGTCGAAGCGGTACTCGCCAGCCTGAGCGGTCATCCTAGCCACCGGCTCGCGTCGCTCGCTTGGGCCGGCTCGTCCTGGACCGCGATGCGGGATCGAGCCGCCGGAGTCAGTCCGAACTCCTGCTGGTAGGCCCGCAGGACGAGGAGGAGGTTCCTGGCGATCGACACCTGCGGAAACTGCTGCATGCACTTGACCCGGCCCTGCTCGTCCCGGAGCGGGTAGACCGCACCGTGCTTGCTGAGGAAGTCCTCCGCGTCCCGCCAGCGCACGTAGGTGTGGCAGTACGCCGCGAGCGCGTCCGCATCCACCAGCGTCAGCACACGCATCGCTCGGAGCTGCGGCACGAGGCGCTTCCAGACCTTCCGCGCCTCCACCGACAGCCACTCGGGGCAGTGCGGCGACCCCGCGGAAGGCTTGGGCTCGCGCTCGTTGAGCCGGCGCTTCCCGGGGTTCCCGGCGATGAGCTTCAGCGCCGTCGGCTTCGCGGGCGGTCCTCGCCGGCCCATCACGCGTTCCCTCGCCAGCCCTCAGCCTTCCTGCCCGTGAAGGCCTGCCAGCGGTTCACGATCACATCGCAGTACGCGGGATCGATCTCCATGAGGAATGCCCGCCGCCCCAGGCGCTCCGCGGCGATCAGCGTCGACCCGGATCCCCCGAACAGGTCGAGGACCGTTTCGCCCTTCCTCGAGGAGTACGTCATCGCACGCTCGGCGAGCTCGACCGGCTTCTCCGTGAGGTGGACCATGCTCGGTGGAGCCACCTTCTTGACGCTCCACACGTCGGTCGCGTTCGTGATCTCCGGGTTGAAGTAGTGGGCCGCTCCTTCCTTCCACCCGTAGAAGCACCACTCATGGTTGCCCATGAAATCCTTGCGGGTGAGGACCGGCCACTCCTTCACCCAGATGATCGCCTGGCTGAAGTAGAGCTCCGCGGACTCGAGTGCGGCAGGGTAGTTCTTGATGTTCGAGTAGCCACCCCAGATGTAGAACGACCGCCCGGGCTCGAGCGCTTTCGCGGCATTCCCGAACCACGCTCGAAGCGCCGCGGCGAACTCCTCGTCCGAGATGAAGTCGTTCTCCAGGGGGCGGTCCTTCGCTCGCATCTTGCCGGTCGGCCTCGCCTTCTCGGGATGCCGCGCGAGGTCGAGCTGCTGGTGGTGGAGGCGGTCGAGTTGGGCCGCGGAAACGTTCCCCTTCGTGACGAGCCCCGCCGCGATCGCGTTGTTCGACCTCGGCTCGACCCGAACGTTGTACGGGGGATCCGTG
>CALMJU010000086.1 GCA_937864465.1 uncultured Acidobacteriota bacterium | reverse complement strand
GATGCACGAGGCGATGGGCCGCTTCTACCGGGAGTGCGGCGTCAATCCCGGCCGCACCGGGTGCGACCTGGCGCTCAAGGCCGAGGAGATGGTCCACGGGACCCGCCGCAGGCTCTCGCTCCTGTTCAACGCGAGCCTCGAGAAGGCCGGGAAGCCGAAGGACCCCAACCGCCTCGTCTTCACGAGCAACGCGACGCACGCCCTCAACCTGGTGATCCGGGGCACCGTCCGCCCCGGAGATCACGTGGTCACGACGACCGTCGAGCACAACTCGGTCCTCCGGCCGGTGAACCACATGGTCCGGGCGGGCGCCGAGGCCACGTTCGTCTCGCCGGACCCGGAAGGGTACGTGGATCCGGAGGAGATCCGGCGGGCGATCCGCTCGAATACGCGGCTCGTGGTCGTCTGCCACGGGTCGAACGTGATCGGGACGGTGCAGGACATCACTGCCATCGGCGAGATCTGTGAGGAGGCGGGCGTGCAGTTCGCCGTGGACGCGGCGCAGACCGCGGGCGTCCTCCCGATCGACATGACCGAGAGCCACGTGGACTTCCTGTGCTTCACGGGGCACAAGGGGCTCCTCGGACCGACGGGGTCGGGAGGGATCTGTGTCGCGGACGGCGCGGAGATCGAGGGGACGCTGTGGGGCGGCACCGGGGTCCGGTCGGCCGTTCCCTACCACCTCGAGGAGTACCCCTACCGGCTCGAGGCGGGGACCCTGAACCTGCTCGGCATCGCCGGCCTCTCGGCCGGCTGCGACTGGATCGAGGCCCGGGGCATGGAGGCGATCCGTCGCCATGAGATCGAGCTCCTGGATCTCCTGCAGGACGGGCTCTCGGGAATCCGAGGGGTGAAGATCCATGGGACGAGGCGTCTCGAGAATCGCGTCGCCGTTCTCTCCATTACGGTGGGCGAGTACGACGCGGGCGATGTCGGCACGATCCTCGACGTCGAGTACGGCATTCTGACGCGCACGGGCCTGCAGTGCGCCCCCCTCGTGCACGAGCACGTCGGCACCGCGCCGCGCGGGACGATCCGCTTCTCGCCGGGGCCTTTCAACACCCGCGAGCAGATCGAGAAGGCCGTCCGCGCCGTCGCCGAGATCGCCGCCGACCGCAACTGACGGGGTCAGACGTTACCGGCGTTACCGTTTGGCCAAGAAATCCCCATGGTTCGAGGCTTTTCAAGACGGGCCCGGTGACAGTCTCGCGAGCGACCCAATGATCTCCAGTGTTTTCAGGGCCTTGGCCGAATCCGGGGCCGCGAACCGTTACGATCGTAACGTCTGACCCCGTACGCGCCGCCAATCGATGACGTCGTAAAGGATCTCGACGACCGCGCGGATCTCCACGTCCAGGCCGTGGACGCGTGTGATCTCGAGGAGCTGGTCCGCGCAGTTGTGGCAAGGGCACGCGACGACGCGCGCGCCGGTCGCCCGGATCTGCTCCGCCTTGATCGAGCCGCTGCGCACCCGCCGCTCGCCGAACTCCTCCATCGAGAGCATGCCGCCGCCGCCGCCGCAGCAGAAGTTGTCCGCGCGGTTCGGGGTCATCTCGACGAAGCGGGCGCAGATCTTCCGGAGGACGTTCCGCTGCGGCTCCGAGATCCCGCCCCACCGGACGAGGTTGCAGGGGTCGTGCAGCGTCGTCACCGCGGCGTTGCGCGCGGGGTCGATCGGGATCCGGTCCTCCGCGAGCCATGCGTCCATCCGCTCCAGCACGCTCCGGAAGGGGATCCTCGGCCGCTCGCCGAGCCACCCCGGTCCCTCCCACCGGAACGAACGGAACCCGTGGCCGCACTCCGAGAGCACCACCTCCGAGGCGCCGAGCCGGTCCGCCTCCTCGAGGACCCGCCGCGTCAGCTCGGCCGCCGCGGAATCGTCCACCGCGTAGAACCCGTAGTTCGTGACGTCGCAGGTTCTCGTCGAGAGGGTCCAGCTCTCGCCCGCGGCGTAGAAAACCCCGGCAGCGGCCTGGAGCGACAGCGGGAAGAACTTGATCTCGCGAGGGTTGACGAGATAGAGGACGCGGCTGCCCGCCTCGTCGACCGGGACGCGCGCCCCCTCGTGCCCCGTCTCGCCCGCCAGCTCGTCGGAGATCCACGCCGCCGTCTCGCGGAGCTCCTCGGGCGTGACGGCCATCTGGTTCCCGGTTTCGATCTGCGTCCTCACGGTCCGCCGCAGCCCGTCCGGCGTGAGCCCTGCCTTCGTCAGCACACGCCTCGCGGCGCGGATGATCGCCGAGACGTCGAGCCCGATCGAGCAGTGGAGCGAGCAGCGGCCGCAGCCGGTGCACCGGCCGAACACGGTCTCGACGAGCGACTCGAGCTCCCGCGGCCCGAGATCCCGTGCCCCCACGAGCCGCGGCGCGTGCCGCCCGAGAAACGTGTGGCGGCGGCGATGGAAGCTCGCCACGGCTTCGACCTTCGAGGCCGGGAGGTTCGCGGGCGTGGGCTCCGATCGGTAGATGTGGCAGCTCTGGCCGCAGAGACCGCACCGCACGCAGGCGCTCATGTGGATCGCCGCCTGCCTGCCGGCCTCGGCGTCGAGCGCCGCGAGCGCGCTCGAGAGCGCCCGGGCGCGAGCCTCAGCGTCGGACGCCACGGCCGCCCCCCTTCCGCGCCGCGGGCGGGTAGACGCCGCGGGCGCCGAGCCTCAGGGACAGGTCTCCCCTCGCCAGGAAGAAGAACATCCCGTGGCGCAGCTTTCCGACGGGAACGTACAGGAGCACCAGCGCGGCGAGGAGCTGGAGCGCCGCCGCGGGGAGGACGTCGAGCCGGAACGCGAGCGACGAGGCGAGCAGAAGGGCCACCGCCAGGTTGGAGATGTAGTCGTCCGGGGGGCTCATCTCGCGGAGCGGTGCGGTCGCGAGGCGCCGCACGAGGAGGCCGACGCACGCGGCGAGGCCCACCGCCGAGACGCCCGCGAGAGCCGCGCCGAGCCGCGGCCAACCCTCCGGCGCCACGGCGGAGAGGAAGACAATCGAGAGCGAGGCCGCGACGCCGAGGTGGAGCAGGATCCCGGCTCCGAACGCGAGGGGATGGCGCGACGCCGACTCCTTGCGCGCTGGGGACATCGCGGCGGTGAAGCCGTACACGGCGCCGGCGAGCGCGCTCCCGCGCGGCTCCGCGATCTCCCGGCGAACCGCCCCGCGAAAGCGCCAGGCTTGGAAGGCCAGGGCGCCCGCGGCCCAGAGGGCGGCGGCTCCGAGGAGAGCGCGGGACGCGGAATCCGGGCTCACACGCACCCGTCCGGCTTGGGGAGGCCCGCGACGCGGCAAGCGCCCTTGGCCGGTCCCGATCGGAACAGCCGGTACATGTCCCGCACGCCGACGCCGGACTCCTTGCAGAGGAGCCGCACCGGCGGGGCGAGATCGTGCTCGAGCCAGTACTCCCGGATGAACTTGACGACCGCCCAGTGGGGCCCGGTCATGTCGGCGATCCCCTCGTCTCGGGCGATCTCGCGGGCGACATCCTCGTTCCAGCTCTGCGGCTCTTGCAGGAAGCCGTTCCCGTCGAGCGCGTACTCGTGATCGCCGACCTTCATCGCAATCTCCTCCGTGCGGCCCGGTGACGCGGGCGAAGCGCCGTATTGTAGGATAGCCGGGCAGATTCGCGCGAGCCCGCGTGCCGGGAGGCGACGGACTCCTCCCGGAGTCGTCCGCAGCGAAGGAGGGGGCGATGCTCAAGGAGTTCAAGGAATTCGCGATGCGGGGGAACGTGCTGGACATGGCCGTCGGGATCATCATCGGCGGCGCGTTCGGCAAGATCATCTCGTCGTTCGTCGGCGACGTCCTGATGCCGCCGATCGGCCTGCTCCTCGGGAGGCTCGATTTCTCGAACCTCTTCCTCGATCTGTCCGGCCAGGGGCACGCCTCGCTCGCGGCCGCCAAGGCGGCCGGGGCCGCCACGATCAACTACGGCGTGTTCCTCAACACGGTGATCGACTTCGTCATCGTCGCGTTCGCGATCTTCCTCCTCATTCGCCAGGTCAACCGGCTGAAGCGGAAGGAGGAGGCCGCGCCCGCAGTCCCGACGACGAAGGACTGCCCGTACTGCGCGACCGCGATCCCGATCAAGGCGGTGCGCTGCCCGAGCTGCACGTCGGACCTCAAGGCGGCGTAGCGGGGCCGGAGCCCGATCGCCTGCGGCGCGGTCCGCCGGAGCCGTTCCCGTCGAGGTCCGCCTCGCGGAGCCTCAGGCTGTTGGCGACGACCGACACGCTCGAGAACGCCATCGCGGCGGAGGCGACGACGGGCGACAGCAGCCAGCCCGTCCAGGGATACAGGGCCCCGGCGGCGAGCGGGATCCCGAGGGCGTTGTAGCCGAAGGCCCAGAAGAGATTCTGGCGGATCGTCGCCACCGTCCTGCGCGAGAGGCGGATCGCGCGCGCGACCCCCCGCAGGTCGGATCCCACGAGCGTCACGTCGGCCGCCGCGACCGCGACGTCGGTTCCGGAGCCGATCGCGATCCCAAGGTCCGACGCGGCGAGCGCCGGCGCGTCGTTGATCCCGTCCCCGACCATCGCCACCTTCTTCCCCGCGGCCCGCAGGCGGGCCACCTCGTCGCGTTTCCGGTCCGGCAGGACCCCGGCCAGCACGCGGGAGATCCCCACCTCGCGCGCGACCGCCTCGGCGGTCTCGCGCCGGTCCCCGGTGAGGAGCGCGAGATCGAGGCCGAGCGCGCGGAGCCGGGCGACCGCCTCCCGCGCGCCGTCGCGCACGGGATCGGCGACCGCGACGAGGCCGAGGAGACGGCCGTCCGCGGCGACGAGCACGGGGGTCCGCCCTCTCGACGCGGCCTCTTCGACGCGGGGCGACAGAGAGCCGGACGGGATCCCCTCCTCCTCGAGGAACGCGGAGCTTCCGGCCAGGATCCGGAAGCTCCCGGCGATCGCGGTGATCCCCTTGCCGGGCCGCGCCGCGAGCGACACGAGGGGGAGCAGCGCGAGCCCTCGACGGCGCGCCTCGCGCACGATCGCGTCGCCGAGCGGGTGCTCGGATCCCGCCTCGGCGGAGGCCGCGAGGCGCAACAGCTCGCTCGCTCCGGGCCCCCCCTCCGCGGGGACGACGTCCATGACCTCCGGCTCGCCCCTCGTGATCGTGCCGGTCTTGTCGAGGACGACGGTGTCGATCGCCCGCGCCGCCTCCAACGCGGCCCCTCCCCGGAACAGGATCCCCGCCTCGGCGCCCCTCCCCGTCGCGACGAGGATCGCGGTCGGCGTGGCGAGGCCCATCGCGCACGGGCACGCGATGATCAGGACCGACACCGCGTTCACGAGGGCGAGCGTGAAGCGCGACTCGGGCGGGGCGAGGGCGAGCCACGCGACGAGGGTCGCGCCCGCGATCCCGAGCACGACGGGGACGAACACCGCGCTCACGCGATCGGCGAGCCGCTGGATCGGGGCGCGCGAGGCCTGCGCCTCGGCGACCATGCGGAGGATCTGCTGGAGGACGGTGTCCTTCCCGACTCGCGTGACGCGGAACCGGAACGCGCCCGTCCGGTTCAGCGTCGCGCCCGCGACGCGGTCGCCGGGCCCCTTGGGGACAGGTGCGCTCTCTCCCGTCAGCATGGACTCGTCCACGAGCGACGACCCCGCGGAGATCTCGCCGTCCGTGGGAACGCGCTCCCCGGGCCGGACCGCCACGAGGTCGCCGACGGCGACCTCCTCGAGCGGCACCTCGACCTCCGCGCCGTCCCGGACGACCCGGGCGGTTCTCGCCTGCAGCTTCGCGAGCTTTCGGATCGCTCCGGACATGCGGGCCCGGGCGCGCGACTCGAGGAGCCCGCCGAGGAGCACGAACACGAGGATGCCGGCCGCCGCCTCGAAGTACACCGGTGGGTTCCCGTGCCCGTGCGCGGCGTGGGCGACGAGCCGCGGCGCCAGGGTCGCGGCGGCGGAATATGCGAACGCGGCGCCGGTGCCGAGGGCGACGAGCGTGCTCATGTCCGCCGCCCCGCGGCGGGCGCCCGCGAGGGCCCGCGCGTAGAACCCGCGCCCGCTGTACGCCAGGATCGCGAGGGTCAGGACGAGCTGGATCCGCTCCGAGCCCGGGAGCGGGATCGCCCCGTGCGACATACCGAGGACCAGGACCGGGACGCCGAGCGCCGCGGCGACCCAGAACCTCCTCCGCGCCCCGGCCATCTCCCGACGGCGCGCGGCCGCCTCGGCGTCGTCCTCCTCGGAGAGGTCCGGCGGAGGGAGGATCTCGTAGCCCGCCTTCCTCGCCGCCGCGGCGAGGTCCTCGTGCCGGACGAGATCCGGGTCGATCTCGACGAGCGCCCGGCCCGTGGCGAGGTTGACCGTCGCCGAGACGACGCCCGGCGTCTCCGCGAGCGCCCTCTCGACGTGGCGAGCGCACGCGGCGCAGCGCATGCCGAGCACGGGGAGATCGAGACGTCTTCCGAGTCCCATGCGGCCCCTCCGGAACGCCCCCCGGACGCCGCCCCCCTGTCGGCAGGATATCCCGACGGGCCGCGTCGCGCCCCCGCTTCGCCCTTGAACCGCGCGACCCGTTGAGGCAGGATGAGGCCCCGCGCAAGGACCCGCAGCGCGGAAGGGGAATCGCCATGACTCCACGCGTTCGAGAGATCCTGTCCTGGTACGAGAGCGACGGCCCCGGCGTCCGGACGAACCTGGCGCGGATGCTGAATCACGGCACGCTGGCCGGCACCGGCCGCATGGTGATCCTGCCGGTGGACCAGGGGTTCGAGCACGGGCCGGCGCGCTCGTTCGCGCCCAACCCCCCGGGATACGACCCTCACTACCACTTCGGGCTGGCGATCGACGCGGGGTGCAGCGCGTACGCGGCCCCCTTAGGCTTCCTCGAGGCCGGCGCCGCGAGCCACGCCGGAGAGGTCCCGCTGATCCTGAAGCTCAACAGCCACGAGACGCTCCTCGCGGACAAGGACCCGGTCTCCGTCCAGACCGGGAGCGTCGGCGACGCGCTCCGCCTCGGCTGCTGCGCGATCGGGTACACGATCTACCCGGGCTCGGCGATGGCCGGCTCGATGTACGAGCAGATCCGCGACCTCGCCGAGGAGGCGAAGGCGGCGGGGCTCGCCGTCGTGATCTGGTCCTACCCTCGCGGCTCGAGCCTGTCGAAGGACGGCGAGACCGCGGTGGACGTGGCGGCGTACGCGGCGCAGATCGCGGCCCAGCTCGGCGCGCACGTCATCAAGGTGAAGCTGCCGACGGCCCACATCGAGCAGGACGCCGCGAGGAAGGTCTACGAGAAGGAGAAGGTCCCCGTCGGCACGCTGACCGACCGGGTGCGGCACGTCGTCCAGGCGGCGTTCGCCGGAAGGCGCATCGTGATCTTCTCCGGCGGGGCCAAGACCTCGGACGAGGAGCTCTTCGAGCAGGCGAAGGCGATCCGCGACGGCGGGGGATTCGGCTCGATCATGGGCCGCAACGCGTTCCAGCGCTCGAAGCCGGACGCCCTGAAGCTCCTCGGGCGGATCATGGAGATCTACAAGTCCTGAGAACCGTTCTCGACCGAAAGGACCGCGGGTTCCTGCGCGCGATGACGTCCTGGCGGACGGCATCCGTCGCGCTGCTGTCGTTCTCGTCGGGGCTCCCGCTCGGAATCGTCTGGATCGCGATTCCCGACTGGATGCGGAGCATCGGCGTGGACATCCGCGTGGTCGGGCTGATCACGCTCGCCCAGGCCCCCTGGTCTTTCAAGATGCTCTGGTCCCCGCTGATGGACCGGTACGCCCCGCCGTGGCTCGGGCGCCGGAGAGGCTGGGCGGCGATCTGGCAGATCGTGCTCTTCGTGCTGATGCTCGGGCTCGCCGGCCTCGGGAGCCGGCCCGAGACGCCGTGGGTCGTCGGGGTGTTCGCGCTGGCGATCGCGTTCGCCTCCGCGAGCCAGGACATCGCGATCGACGCCTACGCGGTGGACGTCCTGCGCAAGGAGGAGCAGGGAGTCGCGGTCGGGTCGCGGATCGCGTTCTACCGGGCGGCGATGTACCTGACGGGGGTCAGCATCTCGCTCGCGGCGCGATTCTCGTGGCCCTGGGTCTTCGTCGGGCTGGGGCTCCTGTTCCCCCTGATGACCGCGGTCACGGCCCGCGCCCCCGAGCCCGAGCACCGCGAGGTGGCGCCGAGGACGCTCCGCGAGGCGGTCTGGCACCCCTTCCTCGGCATGCTCTCCCGGCCGCGCGCCCTGGAGATCCTCGCGTTCGTCGTCCTCTACAAGCTCGCCGACGCGCTCTCGACGTCGCTCGTCCGGCCGTTCCTGATCGACATGGGGTACTCGGCCGACGACCGGGGCTACGCGCTCGCCACGGTCGGACTCGTTGCCACGCTCTTCGGGACCTTCTTCGGAGGGAGCGTCACGAACGCGATGGGGCTCGGCCACGCCCTCTGGGTGTTCGGCTTCCTCCAGGCCTTCGCGAACCTCGGCTTCGTGCTCGTGGCCTCGTCTCCCGTGAACCGCCCTCTCATGTACGCGGCGGTCGGGACCGAGGCGCTGCTCTCGGGAATGGGGACGGGAGCGTTCTCGGTGCTGCTACTCCGGCTGACGCAGAGGCGGTTCTCGGCGACGCAGTACGCGGTGTTCTCGAGCCTCTTCAGCCTGCCTAGGATCCTCGGCGGGCCGATCTGCGGGTTCCTCGTGGACGCCGCCGGCTGGCGGACGTTCTTCTGGATCACGATCGCCGCGGGGGCGCCAGGTCTCGCGCTCCTGCAGCGGTTCGTGCCGATCGGGACGCGGGACCCGGAGTTCGAGACGGAGACGGGGGAGTCGGCGGGCCCGCCGCTCGGCCGCGGGGCGCTCGCCGCCCGCTTCGGCGCCGGGGTCCTGGGCGGCTCGGCCCTCGCGGCGCTCGCGAGCGCGCTCCTCTCGGCGCTCAAGGCGCTGCGCGCCGCGGAGCCCGCGGCCTTCGACTTCGCCGCGCCCCTCCTGGCCCTGCTCCGGCCCGAGGACGCCGGGGGGTGGGTGCGCCTCGCCGGAGTCGCGGTCACCGGCGTCGTCTCGGGCCTGCTCGTCGCCGCCGTGGCCGCCGCGCGCGGGCGACGGGAGCCTTCGTAGCGCTCGGGGGCGGGCTCCCGGCGGCTTCGCCACGCGTGTAGTAACATCTGAAGATGCTGCGTCCGAACAGGCCTCCCCGCGGTCCGGGGCGGCCTTCCCGGGCGGGGCGGAATGACGAAAGGAGGCGGAAGGAACCGATGATGAAGCGCATCCTGGTCCTCGCGGCTCTCGCGGCCGTCGCGATCGCTCCGGTCGCGGCCCAGAATGCCGTGACCCCCGAGTACAAGTGGACGAAGGGCGGCACCGCCGGCTACCGGCTGGACGTGAAGAAGGTCTCGAAGGTGACGGGCTCCCAGGAGGCCGAGATCGACCAGACCTGGTTCTACCTGTTCGACACCGAGGTCGCCGACGTCGCGCCGGACGGGACGGCGACGGTGCGGGTCAAGTTCGGGAATGCGGGCGTGCAGTTCCAGATCCCGGCGCAGAGCATGGATTTCCAGTTCGATCCGGGGAACCCCGAGGACGAGAAGCGCGCGGGCAGCCCGCTCGCGGTCCCGTTCGTCGCCATCGCCGGGGAGACGGTCTCCTACAAGATCGCGAAGAACGGGAGGCTGATGGCGGTCGAGGGGCTCGCGGAGATGTTCCAGAGGATCGGCGAGAAGGTGAAGGCCGCTCCCCAGGGGGCCAACTACTACGGCATCGCGATGAGCGCTCTGGACGACATGCGGACGGTGCAGATGGAGACGCTGTTCCGCCGCCTGCCGGAGACGCCCCTGAAGCCGGGAGATTCCTACAAGACCCCCAAGGTCCGCGAGAGCCACCCGGCCGTCGGGAGCCTCCTGGTCCAGGCGGACTGCTCCTTCGCCGGGGCCGAGCCTGCGGCGGGAGGGGAGGCCTGGAAGATCTCCTGCACGACCTCGAAGACCCCGGAGTCGGCCGAGGCGAAGTCGCCGGGCAAGCTCGTCGAGGCGCGTTCGACGAGCGAGTTCCTGCTCGCCAAGGGCACCGGCGCGATGGTGAAGAACTCCTACGGATCGGTGATGGCGGTCGAGCAGGCCCTCCCCGCGCAGGCGGGGGCGGCCCCCGACGCGCCGCCGGCGAAGATCACGCAGAGAGACGAGATCACCGCGACGCTCGAGCTGCAAACGGGCGCCCCGCCGGCCGAGGCGTCTCCCGCCGCGGCCCCGCCGTCGGGGTCCTGATCCCGAAGGACGCTTCGAGGCGGAGGGTCGACACTCGACGGAAGGGGCCGGGCCGGCCGCCCGGCCCCTTCGCTCGTCGGGCGGCGGCCCGGACCGGGTAGAATCGGGCGTGTCTTCCGTTCGGGTCCCCGGATGGCTCCCCGCGGCGGCGCTGCTCCTGCTCCTCGCGGCGTGCGGGGCATGGTCGGCCTCGCGGACGTCGGCCACGTTCGACGAGACCGCGCACCTGCCCGCGGGGATCACCTACCTCGACCGATGGGACTTCCGCCACAACCCTGAGCATCCGCCGCTCGCGAAGGCGTGGGCCGCCCTTCCGTCGTGGCTCTCGGGCGCCGTGCGGCCCGACTACCGCTCGCCGCACTGGGTCGGCTCGCACGTGCCGCCGTCCGACCCGCAGCGGTCGCGCGCCGACCAGTGGAAGTTCGGGTTCGAGCTGCTGAACGGCGGGATCGGCGACCCGGTCCGGAAGGACCCCTCGCGGCTTCTCGTTCCCGCGAGGATCGCGATGCTCGTCCCCGCGATTCTCCTCTGCCTCCTCGTGCGGGCCTGGGCCGCAGAGTTGTGGGGGAAGCGGGCCGGTCTCCTCGCCCTCGCGCTCTGCGCGCTGTCTCCTGCGACGCTCGCGCACGGCTCGCTCGTCACGACCGATCTCTGCGCCGCCCTCGGCTTCGCGGCGACCCTCTTCGCCTTCCGGCACTTCACGCGCGCGCCGGGGGTGCGCGGGGCGATCCTGACGGGACTCGCTCTGGGAGGGGCGCTCCTGGTCAAGTACTCGACCCTCCTGCTCGGGCCGATCCTGGCGGTCCTCGCCGCCGTCTGGGTCGTCTTCGGCGGGGAGGCGGGCGGCCCGGCGCGGCGGCGCGCCGGGGCGGCGGCGGCGGGGCTGGCCGCGATCTTCGCGACGGCCTTCCTCGTCCTGTGGGCCGGGTACGGATTCCGCTTCTCCGCGGTGTCCGATCCCGGCTACCGCCTCGAGTGGGAGATGGTCCGGACGGACGACCCGGCCTCCCGCGCGATCCTCGCGGCGCGCGACGCGAGGATCCTGCCCGAGGCGTACCTGTTCGGGCTCGCCTACGCGCGCGGCGGGGCGGCGCGGAGGCTCGCCTTCCTGGACGGGGAGGAGTCGCTGGTCGGCTGGTGGCGCTATTTCCCGGAGGCGTTCCTGCTGAAGACGCCGCTCGCCTTCCTCGCGCTCCTCCTCTGGGCCGTCGCATCGGGGGTCCTGCGGACGCGCGCGAGGTCGCTGGAGGGATGGTACCTGGCCCTGCCCGCCGTCCTCTACCTCGCCGTGTCGATGGTCGGGAACCTGAACATCGGGCACCGTCACCTGATGCCGGTGTACCCCCTCCTCTTCGTCGCCGCCGGCCGGGCCGCGTCGTTCCTCGAGGGGCCGCGTCCCAGGGCGATCGCGGCCTGGGCGCTCGTCGCCGGGTGCGCGGTCTCGTTCGCCCTTACGACCCCTCGCTACCTGTCCTACTTCAACGTGCTCGGCGGAGGGAACCGGGGGGGATGGCGCCACCTCGTCGACTCGAACATCGACTGGGGGCAGGACCTCCCGGCGCTGCGATCGTGGATCGACCGGAACGGCGGGCCGGCCGTCCACCTCGCCTACTTCGGCACGGCCGACCCGAAGGCCTGCGGGATTCCGTACCGAAAGGTGAAGGTGGTGCACGATTTCTACCCGGCCGAGCCGTCCTCGCGCCCCGCGAGCGGGGATCTCCTCGCGGTCAGCGTCACGCTCCTCCAGGGGGTCTACCTGGACGGGGAGAAGGAATTCGCCGAGGAGGCGGTGCGGCGGGGAAAGGTCCGGGCGGCGAGCGTCCGGGAGTGGCTCGCGCTGCGGGACGCGGCGGCTCGCGAGGGCCGGCGCGTTCCCGGGATCGCGGACTGGATGGTGGTCTCCCGCATCCTGACCGAGGCCGAGCGGCGGGAGATCGAGGCCCCGCTCCTCTCGACCTGGATGCGCCGCGTCCGCGACACGCTCGAGCCGATCGGCCGTGCCGGCGATTCGATCCTGATCTTCCGGATGCCCTAGGGAAATCGGGGACGAAATCGGGGACGGCAACCGATTTTAAACGGTTGCTGTCGCCGATTTCCTGACGCACAATCCGCCCAGGGAGGAAGCGGGCCATGGGCGTCGAGTACGTGGTGCCTCTCGAGCGTGCCGTCGGGCGGATGAAGGCCCTCCTCTTCCGGCCGTTCCGCCTCGAGACCTGGATCGTGGTCGGGTTCGCCGCCTTCCTCGCCCGGCTGCTCGAGGGAGGCGGGGGGGGCACGCAGGGCGTCCGGTACGTCGTCGGCGACCATCCCGGGCAGGAGCCCGGCGAGGGATTCGAGCGCATCCGCGAGGCGCTCGCCGAGCCGTTCTGGTTGCTAGTGGCCGGCGCCGTCCTGGTGCTCGTCCTGGTCCTCGCCGTCCTTTTCACCTGGATCAGCTCGCGCGCGAAGTTCGTGTTCCTGGACGACGTCGTGCGGGAGCGCGCCGCGATCGCCGAGCCGTGGCGGCGCCACGCGCGGCTCGGGGACTCGCTGTTCCTGTGGAGGCTCGTCTTCGGGATCTGCGTGCTCGCCGGAACCCTGATCCTGGTCGTCCCCTTCGTGGCGGCGGTGATCGCCGCGGGGGCGACCGGGGCGCCGAGCCTCGCGATCGGTACGGCCCTTCTGCTCGTTCCCGTGGTCCTGCTCTGGGCGATCGCCGCGTCGTACACCGCGTTCTTCCTGGAGAACTTCGTCGTGCCGATCATGTACCGGCACGGCCTGCCCGCGACGAGGGCGTGGGGGAAGTTCCTGCCGCTCCTCCGGGCCAACTTCTGGCGGTTCGTCCTCGTCGGGCTGTTCGTGTTCGTGCTGTTCTTCGGCGTCGTCCTCGCGCTCGTCGTCGCGGGGTGCGCCACCTGCTGCTGCGGCTTCCTGCTGATCGCGATCCCGTACGTCGGCTCGGTCGTGCTCCTCCCGATCTCCGCGGCCTACCGCGCCTACGGCCCGGAGTTCCTGGCGCAGTTCGGACCGGAGTGGTCGGTGTTCGAGCCCGCGCCGCCGCCGGAGGCGACGCCGCTCACTTGAGCCAGCGCTCGAGCCAGGCGAAGACCTCGGTCCACCAGAGCCTCGAGCCCTGCGGCTTGACGACCCCGTGTCCTTCCTCGGGGAAGATCACGATGCGGGACGGCACCCCCTTCGCGGTCAGGACGCCGTGGAGGTTGATCCCCTGGGTGACGGGGACGCGGAAGTCCTTCTCCCCGTGGAGCACCAGGGTCGGCGTCCTGAAGCTCGCGGCGTAGCGGCTCGGGGACCACCGGTCGATCGTCCCGGGATCCTCCCACGGGGCCGCGCCGTAGTTGGTCGAACGCCCCCAGGTCGCGTCGGACGCGAACTGCGCCATGAGGTCGTACACCCCCGCGTGGTCGACGAGCGCGGCGAAGCGGCCGGTGTGCCCGAGGATCCAGGCGACCAGATAGCCGCCGTAGGAGCCGCCGGCGGCCGCCATCCGGGTCTCGTCGACGTACCCCGCGGCGATCAGGCGGTCGGTCGCCCTCATGATGTCCGTGAACGGCTTGTCCCCGTGCGCTCCCACGATCGACTCCGCGAAGGCCTGACCGAACCCGGTCGAGCCGTGGAAGTTGACGAGGACGGTAACGTACCCCCTCGAGGCCATCAGCGCCGCATTCCAGCGGAAGTGGAACGAGTCGGTCCATGCGCCGTGCGGCCCTCCGTGGATCAGGTGGACGAGCGGCCACTTCCGCGCCGGATCGAAGCCGGGAGGGAGCACGACGAACATCTGGACGGGATCGCCGTTCGCCCCCGCAAAGGTCACGTCCTCGACCCGGCCGAGGTCGAGCGCGAGCAGCTTCGCGTCGTTGAACGCCGTGAGATTGCGGATCTCCCCGTCGGCGAGGCGCACCGCGGCGATCTCCGGAGGACGCGTGAGCGACTGGAGCGTGAACAGGACGAGCCCGTCCGGCCCGGCGCAGGCGCCGCCCGTGGAGCCTCCGCGGACCACGACGCGGGGCGCTCCTCCCGCCGCCGGGACGGCGTAGAGGTGCACGCGGCCGCGCTCCTCCCCGTGGAAGACGACGGTTCTCCCGTCGGGCGTGAACGTCCAGCCCGAGGGCGAGCCGTCCCACTCCGCGGCGAGGTCCGAGGTCGCTCCCGTCCTCCGGTCGTGAAGCGCGAGACGGGTGAAGTCCGCGTCGAGCTCGACCCGGCGGTTCCGGCCCCACAGGAGGAACCGTCCGTCCGGCGAGTACCTGGGCCGAAGGTCGTCCGCCGGGTTGTCCGCGGAGAGGTTCCTCGGCTCGCCTCCCGCGACCGGGACCACGAACACGTCCTGGTTCCAGGTCCGGTACGGCGGGTCGGTCGCGTTGGCCGAGAAGGCGATCTCCGAGCCGTCCGGGGACAGGTCCCACTCGGCGCCGTCGAGGCCGAGGATGCGCGAGGAGCCCGGCATCAGGTCGCGCACCTTGCCGGTCTCGAGGCTCGCCTCGAAGACGTGCGACACGCGGCCGTCGGCGAGATAGTGGTCCCAGTAGCGCAGCGCGCGGTTCTCCGTGATCTGCGCCCGGACCTTGTCCACGTCCCTCTCCTGCTGCCTCTTCCTCAGGGCGTCGAAGTCGTCGTTGACGTCCGGCCAGGTCGAGGCGACGAACAGGATCCGCTTCCCGTCGGGGTGCCACCGGGGATCCGCCACGGCGGTCGGGAGGTCGGTGATCCGCTCCGCCTCTCCCCCGTCGAGGGAGAGGACGTAGAGCTGGGCGTTCTCCTCCTTCCTCTTCGAGACGAACGCGATCCGCCTGCCGTCCGGGCTCCACGCGGGCGACCCGTCGGGCCCCTCGTTCCAGGTGAGCCGCCGCGGCGGGCCGCCCCCGTCGGTCGGGACGATCCAGAGATCGGAGTTCGACTCGTTGCGGTCGAGGGAGGGGACCGCGACGGGGAAGACCGCGAGGCCGCCGTCGGGCGACAGAACGGGCCTCCCGACCTGCTCGAAGGACCACAGGTCGTCGATCGCCATCGGCCGCCGCGCCCCCTCCGCCGCCCCCGCGGAGGGCGCGGCGAGCGCGGCCAGGATAGCGAGACACGCGAGCCTGGGGAGGGAGCGCATGGGACCGGGCCTCCTGCGCGGGGCGCGGAAAACGATCCTGCGGAATCTCGGCCCCGGATCGTATAATGAAAAGCTCCGCGGCGAGAAAGGGGTTCCCATGCGGCCGGTCGAGATCCACCAGCACCTGCAACGGGACGTGCTCGGACAGGAGGAGACGCTCCGCTTCGTGTCCGTCGCGATCTTCAAGCACCTGCAGGGGGAGAAGTACGGCAACCTCCTGCTGATCGGGAACTCCGGAACCGGCAAGACCACGGTGATGCGGGCGATGGAGCGCCTGTACCAGTCGCAGCCGGCCTTCGCCGAGTACCGCGTCGTCGTGATCCTGAACGCGAACACGCTGGCGACCGAGGAGGGGGTCGTGGACCCGCACCGCCTGCTCAGCCGGCTCGAGGAGCGGGCGCGACAGATCCTGGGCGACGGGGCGACCGCGGAGGAGATCGGGCGCACGATGGAGCGCTCGACGGTCTGCCTCGACGAGGTGGATAAGATCTCGGGGATGGTGGGCGGCAAGCCCTACGTCACCGGCCTCAACATCCAGCAGGCGCTCCTGACCCTGATCGAGGGCGAGCGCATGATCCACCACGTCACGGTGTTCAAGGATCGCGTCCCCGAGCGGATCGCGGTGAACGTCGACACGGGGAAGATGCTGTTCCTCTGCGCGGGAGCGTTCGAGACGCTCTACGACCAGGTCTTCCGGCGGGTCACCTCGCCGACCAGCCGTGTCAAGCTACCGACGGAGACGGTGTACGAGAACGGGGAGGTGCAGATCCGCGAGGTCTTCACGCTCCGCCACCACTTCAAGCAGGAGGACCTCTTCGACTACGGGATGGTCCCGCAGTTCCTCTCGCGGTTCGACAACGCGATCATCCTCGATGACCTGAACGGCCCTCTGCTCAGGAGGATCTTCCTCGAGCCCGAGGACGGGGTCTTCAACGCGTCGCGCAATTTCTTCCGCAACTACAAGATCGACCTCCAGGTGACGGAAGAGGCGGCGCGGAAGGTCGCGGAGGAGGCCTCTCTCTCGCGGCGCATCGGCGCCCGGGCGCTGAAGGCGGTCTGGGGACGCATCATCAAGCGGTTCGAGTTCGACCCGTTCTCCCAGCCGGAGGTCAAGAAGGACGGCGACCTGTGGCGGCTCGTCGTGGACGAGGCCGTGGTCGCCGCCGCGCTGAGGCCGCCGATCTGAGCCCCGCGCCCGGGGCCCGTTCCCTTCCGGTCCGGCCTGTGGTTGAATGACGGCTCTTCCCGGCGGGAGGGCAGGGAATGGATCTCGCCATCACGCAGGTGGACGCGTTCACCGACCGGCCGTTCGCCGGCAACCCGGCCGCCGTCTGCCTCCTTCCGGCGCCGCGCCCCGACCGGTTCCTGCAGGACGTGGCCCGCGAGATGAACCTGTCGGAGACCGCCTTCCTCGTCGCGCGCGACGACGGCTACGACCTCCGGTGGTTCACCCCGGCGGTCGAGGTGGACCTCTGCGGCCACGCGACCCTGGCCTCGGCGCACGTGCTGTGGGAGGAGGGCCGGGTCCCCCGGGACGCTCCGGCGAGGTTCCACACGCGGAGCGGCGTCCTGACGGCGGTGCGGAGCGGCGACCTGATCGAGATGGACTTCCCCTCGGAGCCGGCCGCGGCGTCGGTCGAGTCTCCCGACCTGGAGGAGGCGCTCGGCGTGCGGCCTCTCTTCGTCGGGAGGAACCGCTTCGATCTCCTGGTGGAGGTGGACGCCGAGGCGACCGTGCGGCGGCTCCGTCCGGACTTCACGTGGCTCTCGACGCTGGCCTCGAGGGGCGTGATCGTCACGGCCCCGTCCGGGAGCCCCGGGTTCGACTTCGTCTCCCGCTTCTTCGCTCCGGGCGCGGGGATCGACGAGGATCCGGTCACCGGATCGGCGCACTGCTGCCTCGGCCCGTTCTGGGGCTCCCGGCTCCGCAAGGAGCGCCTCGTCGGGCTCCAGGTTTCCGCGCGCGGGGGCACCGTGGGCGTCCGTCTCGCCGGGGACCGCGTCATCCTGGGAGGGAAGGCGGTCACGGTCCTGCGCGGCACGCTCGTCGATCCCGGGCACCGCGCAGGGGCGTGAGAGGGCGGGGGAGCGCGTGGGAGAGCGGCATCGCGCCGTCGTGATCACCGGCCTCGGCCCCGTCACATCGATCGGCACGGGCGTCGAGCGTTTCTGGAGAGCCGTCATCGACGGCCGGTCGGGGGGCCGGCGGCTCGACTACCAGTGGTTCGAGGGGCGCGCCTTCAAGTGCAGGGTCGGCGCTCCCGTCGAGGAACCCGCTCCCGAGTCGTTCGCCATGAGCGAGTCCGAGGCGCGCCTCCTGGACCCCGCCGCCCGCCTGGCGCTCGCCGCGACCGCCCTCGCCCTCGAGGACGCGGGCTTCCGCACTGCGATCGCGGACGAGAGGGAGAGGACGCTCCGGGTCGAGGGGCTGGACCCCGACCGGGCGGGGGTCGTCGTGGGCACCGGGATCGGCGGGCTGTGCACCATCGAGAAGAGCCATCGCGCCTGGGTGCGCGGCGAGCCGCTGACGGGGGTGACGCGGTACGCGCTGCCGATGCTGATCCCGAACGCGCTTCCCGCGCAGATCGCGATCCGTTACGGCCTCCGGGGCGAGAACAAGGCCGTCGTGACGGCGTGCGCGTCGGGAACGATGGCCCTCGGCGACGCCTGGCGCCTCGTCCGGGACGGGGATCTCGACGTGGCCGTCGCGGGGGGAGTCGACAAGACGCTGTCCGACTTCGACGGCTACGGCCTCCTCGGCTTCGACCTCCTCAGGACGCTCTCGACCCGCAACGACGACCCCGAGCGGGCGTCCAGGCCCTTCGATGCGGACCGCGACGGCTTCGTCCTGAGCGAGGGGGCCGGGATCCTCGTGCTCGAGTCCGAGGACCACGCGAGGTCCCGCGGGGCGCGCGCCTACGCGAGGATCCTCGGCTACGGAGCGACGAGCGACGCGCACTCGATCATGCAGATCGAGCCGTCGGGCGACCAGATCGTCCGGGTGATGCGGTCCGCCCTCCGCTCCTCGGGCGTCTCGCCCGAGGAGGTCGGCTACGTCAACGCGCACGGCACCTCGACGCGGCTCAACGACAGGACGGAGGCGCAGGCGCTGCACCGTGTCTTCGGCCGGCGCGTCTTCGACGTCCTGGTCAATTCGACCAAGGCGATGACCGGCCACGCGATCGGGGCCGCCGGCGGGATCGAGGCGATCACGACGGCGCTCTCGATCGCGCGGGGGCTCGTGCACCGCTGCGTCAACCTCGAGCGGGCCGACCCGGAGTGCGATCTCGCGCTGCCGCGGGAGAACCGCGAGGTCCGCCCGGCCGTCGCGATGTCGAACTCGTTCGCCTTCGGCGGACACAACGCCACGCTGGTTCTCGGGGCTCCGTGACAAGGCGGTCTTCCTTCGTCTTTACGGAGCAAAGTACTTGACATCGTAGGTCCTGCGGCGTACACTTGAAGACGAGATGCGTACCGCGACCCGGCCCGGCCCGAGAGACGACGGCGCGGAAGCGCTGCACGACCGGGCGCTCGAGCACCTGACCTACATCCGGGACACGATGGCGGGGGCGTCCCGCTTCACCGCGGTGCCGGGGCGCGGGATCGTCCTGATCGGCGTGACAGCCCTCGGCGCGGCCTTCGCCGCCTCGCGGACCGGCAGCGTCGCGGCGTGGATCGGGGTCTGGCTGTCCGAGGCGGTCCTCGCCCTCGCTGTCGGCCTCCTGGCCGCGGCGCGCAAGGCGAGGTCCGCGGGGGAGGCCCTCCTCTCCGCGCCCGGGAGGAAGGCGGCGCTGGGCTTCGTCCCTCCTCTCGCGGCCGGCGCCGTGCTGACGATCGCGATCGGCCACGCGGGGCGCGCGGACCTGCTCCCGGGGATCTGGCTGCTGCTCTACGGCGCCGGCGTCGTGACCGGGGGGGCGCATTCGGTCCGCGCCGTTCCGATCATGGGTCTCGGGTTCATGCTCGCGGGCGCGGGCGCTCTCGCCGGTCCCCCCTCCTGGGGGAATCCGGCGATGGCGGTCGGCTTCGGGGGCCTGCACCTCCTGTTCGGCATCCTGATCTGGAGGGAGCACGGTGGCTAGGGGACGCTCGATGACGGGGGTTCCGGACGCGAGGCCGCGGGCGGAGACGGCGGAGGCTCCGGCCCCGCGGGAGAAGGCGCTCGCGCTCGACCGGCTCATCCACGAGCGGCTGCGGCTCGGGATCGTGAGCGCGCTGGCGGTGAACGAGCGGCTGACGTTCGTCGAGCTCCGGGCGCTGCTGAAGACGACGGACGGAAACCTGAGCGTGCACGCCCGCAAGCTCGAGAACGCGGGGTACGTGGCGTGCTCGAAGGCGTTCGACGGGCGGCTTCCGAGAACCGAGTATCGGTTGACGGCCGCGGGGCGGCGGGCCCTCGATCGATACCTCGGGCACATGGAGGCGATCATCCGGGCGATGCGGCGGCGCTGAGCGGGCGTTTTTTTTCGGAGTGCACTCTGCCATGCAAAGCACTTTGACGCTTCCGGAGCCGGGCCGGCTCCACGTGGCGATCATCATGGACGGAAACGGCCGCTGGGCGGCGTCGCGCGGGCGGCCGAGAACGGCCGGGCACAGGGCCGGGGCCCGCGCGGTGCGGCGCGCCGTCGAGGCCGCCGTGGAGATCGGGCTCGGGACGATGACGCTCTACGCCTTCTCGTCCGACAACTGGAAGCGGCCCGCGTGCGAGGTGGCGACGCTCCTGGGACTGCTCCGCGACTACCTGAGCGAGCAGTCCGGGAGCTGTCTCGAGCACGGGGTGCGCCTCCGCGTCGTCGGCCGCCGCGACCGGCTGCCCGCGGACCTCCTCCGGGCGATCGAGGCGGCCGAGCGCTTGACCGAAGGGTGCGGCCGCCTCACGCTGCGGCTCGCGGTGGACTACTCCGCCCGGGACGCGATCGTCGCGGCCGCCTCCCGGGTCGGGCCCGGCGGCGCCTCCTCTCCGGACCGCGAGTCGTTCGCGAGGCTTCTCGACCCCGCCCACCCCGAGGGTGGGGCCGTCCCGGACGTGGATCTCCTCATCCGCACCGGGGGCGAGCGGCGGCTGAGCGACTTCCTGCTCTGGGAGTGCGCGTACGCGGAGATCCTCTTCCTGCCGGTGATGTGGCCGGACTTCACGCGGGCCCACCTCGAGGCGGCGCTCTCGGACTTCGCGTCGCGGGAGCGCCGGTTCGGGGCGCTCTCCCGCGCGGCGAGCGCCTGATCCCGGCGGGAGCGGTCGCGCGCCCGGGCTGGGCGCCCCGCGGAAGCGTCGCGATAGAATGGCTGCTCCTCGTTCGGGGAGCCGGACCATGCGCGACATCGAGAAGCTCGGCGTCTTCTACCTCGGGCGCGTGCTCGATCCCGCCGGCGGGCGGCCGGGCGAGCCCCTCCTCTACGACTCCCGGGACCTCCTGACGCACGCGGTCTGCGTCGGGATGACGGGGAGCGGCAAGACGGGGCTCGGCATCGCGCTCCTGGAGGAGGCCGCGATCGACGGGGTGCCCGCGATCGCCATCGACCCCAAGGGCGATCTCGGGAACCTCCTCCTCGCGTTTCCCGACCTGGCGCCGTCGGATTTCCTGCCCTGGATCGACGGGGAGGAGGCCGCGAGGCAGGGGATCGCTCCCGGGGAGCTGGCAGCGAGAACCGCGGAGGCGTGGCGGAACGGCCTCGGAGAGTCGGGCCAGGACGCCGCGCGAGTGCGGAAGTTCCGCGACGCCGCGGAAGCGGCGATCTACACGCCGGGAAGCGCGGCTGGGCTCGGGCTGTCGTGCCTGAGATCCCTGGCCGCCCCTCCCGCCGCGCTGGCGGCCGACCCGGACGGGATCCGCGAGCGCGTGCAATCCTCGACGTCGGGGATCCTGGCCCTCCTCGGGATCGACGCGGAGCCGCTGCGCAGCCGCGAGCACCAGCTGCTCGCGAGCCTTCTCGACCACGCCTGGCGCCAGGGGAAGGGGCTCGAGCCGGCCGACCTCGTGCGCGAGATCCGGAAGCCCCCCTTCGACCGGGTGGGCGTCGTGGACCTCGAGTCGTTCTACCCGTCGGCGGAGCGGTGCGACCTGGCGATGCGCGTGAACGGCCTCCTCGCCTCTCCCGGCTTCGAGGCGTGGCTCGAAGGCGAGCCGCTCGACCCCGCGAGGCTCCTGTGGTCGCCCGGGGGGAAGCCACGCCTTTCCGTCGTGTCGATCGCCCACCTGCCGGACCCGGAGAGGATGTTCTTCGTCACGCTGCTCCTCGGGGAGCTCGTCGCCTGGATGCGGGCGCAGCCCGGGACGTCCTCGCTCCGGGCGATCCTCTACATGGATGAGGTCTTCGGCTACCTCCCGCCGGTCGCGAACCCGCCGAGCAAGCTGCCGCTCCTCACGCTGCTGAAGCAGGCCCGCGCGTACGGCCTCGGCGTCGTGCTCGCGACGCAGAACCCGGTGGACCTCGATTACAAGGCGCTGTCGAACGCGGGGACGTGGTTCCTCGGACGGCTCCAGACGGAGCGCGACCGCGCCCGCGTGCTCGACGGTCTCGAGGGAATCCGCGCCTCGTCGGGGCGCGGCCTCGACCGCGCCGAGACCGAGCGGCTGCTCGGAGGCCTTGGCCGCCGCTCCTTCCTCCTGCACGACGTCCACGAGGATGCCCACGTTTCGTTCCAGACTCGATGGACCCTCTCGTACCTGCGGGGGCCGCTCACCCGCCCGCAGATCCGAGCGCTGTCCGAGGGCCGGGGCGCGGCGCCGGGACCGCCTCCTCCGCCCCGGGACGCCTCGCCGGCCGGGGCGACGCGCGCCGCCGCCGGAGGAGCGCGGCCGGCCCTCCCGCCCGAGATTCCGGAGCGTTTCGCCGCGCCCCGCGGCGGAGCGTCGGGGCCCCTGCGTCCCCATCTCCTCGGCGTCGCGCGCCTGCACTACGCGGACTCGAAGGCCGGAGTGGATTCCTGGGAAAGCATCGGCGTGCTCGCGTCCCTCGGCGAGGGCGCTCGGCCGGACCCGTGGGCGGGCGCGGAGACGATCGATCCCGCCTCCCTCGAGCTCGGCGACGCCCCTCCCGCGGGCGCCGCCTTCGAGCCGCTCCCGCCGGAGGCGGCCCGGCCGAAGAGCTACGCGGCGTGGTCGAGGAGCCTCGCGTCCTTCCTGTTCCGCGCGCGCTCCCTGGATCTGTTCCGGCACGCGCCGCTCGGCCTCGTCTCGGCCCCCGGGGAGGAGGAGCGGGAGTTCCGCCTGCGGGCCGCCCTCGTGAGTCGCGAGAAGCGCGACTCCGAGGCCGACCGGCTGCGGCGGCGATACGCCCCGAAGATCGCGACGCTCCGAGACCGCTTGCAAAGGGCGGAGCAGAGGGTCGAGCGGGAAGGGGAGCAGTACGCGCAGCGCAAGGCGGAGACGGCCATCTCCGTGGGGGCCACGGTGCTCGGCGCGCTCCTCGGGCGGCGAGCCTTCTCGACGGCGACGCTGGGGCGCGCCACGACCGCCGCCCGCAGCATCGGGCGCGCGGCGGGAGAGCGCGGGGACGTGGCGCGGGCGGCGGAGAACGTCGAGGAGATTCGGCTTCGCCTCGAGGAACTGGAGCGCGAGGCCGCGGCCGCCGTGGAGGCGCTCGGAACGCCGAGCCCCGACCGGATCGAGACGGAGAGGATGACGGTCCGTCCGAGGAAGTCCGATCTAGAGGTCGTGCAGGTCTCGCTGGTTTGGATGCCGTGAGAGGGCGCCGCTCGCCGGAGGGGACCATGGTGGTGCGGAGCTTGTGCTGTCCGGGGGATGTCCGCCGGCGGACGGCGGA
>CALMJU010000085.1 GCA_937864465.1 uncultured Acidobacteriota bacterium | reverse complement strand
GTCCGCCGTCCGCCGGCGGACATCCCCCGGACAGCACAAGCTCCGCACCACCATGCTAGGGTAACGCCCTCGCGGGAGACCCCGATGTCTTGGCTGGAGATCCTCCTCCTTGCGCTCGCCCTGAGCGCCGACGCCTTCTCCGTCGCGCTCGCCGTCGGCCTCCGTTTCGCGAGCCCGAGGCAGGTGTTCCGTCTGGCGTGGCACTTCGGGCTCTTCCAGGCGCTGATGCCGCTCCTCGGCGCCGCCGGGGGGCACGTCCTCCTCCGGCTCGTCGGCGACGTCGACCACTACGTCGCCTTCGGCCTCCTGTTCGCCATCGGGTGCCGCGTGCTCTGGGAATCGTGGCGCGGGACCGATCGCGTCGGCGACGTTTCCGACCCGACCCGCGGAGCGACGCTCGTCGGGCTCTCGGTCGCGACGAGCGTGGACGCCTTCGGCGCGGGGATCGGCCTCGGGCTCGCCCACGTTCCCCTCTGGTCCGCCTCCGCGACGATCGGCCTGACGTGCGCCGTCTGCACCATCGCAGGCATGCGCCTCGCGTGCAGGATGGAGCGCCTGGTGGGCCGCTGGGCGGGCTTCCTGGCGGGCGCCGTCCTGCTCGGGCTCGCCGTCAAGATGCTGGCGATCTGAGACCTACCGGCCGGCGAACGCCCCCGAAGCCCGGATGCCGTCGACGACGAACTGTGTCGCGACGAAGAGCAGCAGGAGCCCCATCACGCGCGCGATCACCTTGATCCCGATCTGCCCCAGGAGCCCGAGAAGGCGGTCGGTCAGCCGAAGGAGGACCCAGGCGCTGCCCATCACGACCGCAAGGGCGGCGATCACCAGGAGCGGCCCCCCCGCCCCCTCCGCCATCCCCGAGAAGAGCACCACGGCGGCGATGCTCCCGGGACCGGCGAGGAGCGGGATCGCGAGGGGCGTCAGGCCGATGTCCTCCTTGCTTGCCGCTTCCGCTTCCTCGACGTCCGTGGTCTCCGTGCGGGAGATCCGTCCGTACAGCATCTCGAGGCCGATCACGAAGAGCAGGATTCCTCCCGCGATCCGGACCGCCGGAATGCCGACGTCGAAGTAGTCGAGCACGTGCCTCCCCACCGCCGCGAAGAAGGCGAGCACCAGGAACGCGACCACGATCGCCTTCCGGATCATCCGGTGCCGCTCCCTCCTCGTCCTGTCGCGCGTGATGGTCGCGAAGAGCGGCATCAGACCTACCGGGTCCACGATCAGGAAAAGATTGACGATCATGCCGGCGATCAGCGAGCCCTTCACGGCGTCCCTCCTATCACCATCCGCCCGACGCCCCGCCGCCGCCGAAGCTCCCGCCCCCTCCGGAGAACCCGCCGCCGCCGAAGCGGAGGCCCGAGCCCCGGCCCCTCCGGCTCGGCGCCGCGAGGACCGCGAGCCCGGGATGGCGGGCCAGGAAGCTCCTCCCGGCGGGCGAGCGCCTCGCCGCGAGGAGCAGGACCCTCGCGAGGACCACCGCGAGGATCGCGACGGTGAAGATCCCGGCCGGGACGCGACTCTTCCCGGACCCTCCCCCGCGCTTCTCCGGCGGCTCCCGCCCCTCGAGCGAGGCGAGGACGGCGTCCGTCCCCGCCTCGAAGCCGCCCGGGAAATCCCCCGCCCGGAAGCGAGGCGCGACCCGCTCGTCGAGGATCCTGCGCCCGATCGCGTCCGTCAACACCGACTCGAGACCGTAGCCCACCTCGATGCGCATCTTCCGCTCGCGCCGCGCGACCAGGAAGAGGACGCCGTTGTCGCGCCCCTTGCGTCCGAGCTTCCAGGTCTCGGCGACCCGCAGGGAGAACTCCTCGATCGGCTCCCCCTCCAGGCTCTCGACGGTCAGCACGGCGACCTGGTTCGTCGTGCGCGCCTCGTGGTCGCGCAGCTTCGCCTCGATCCTCTCCCGCGCGTCCCGCGGGATCATCCCCGCGTCGTCCTGGACCCGCGCCCCCAGGTACGGGACCTCGGACGCCAGGGAGCACACGGCCGCCAGGAGGACCGAAGCCGTCCCGAGCCCGGCGAGACGCGTCGCCGAGCGGAAGATCACGGGCCGCCGGTCCGCAGGCCGTCCGGGAGCTCGTCCCGGTCGTCCGCCCGCCTCTCGACTCCCCTCCGCTCGAGGATCTCCCCGCACGCGCGAATCCCTCGGGCCAGCGCCTCGCCCGGTTTCCCCTCCCGGATCCCCGCAACGATCCCCTGGACGACGGCGTCCCACTCCGCCTGCGCGACCTTCGCCGCGATCCCCCTGTCCGCGCGCACGACGACACGGCGTTCGAAGAGGGAGAGGAACACGAGGATCCCGGTCCGCTCGCGCGTCGCGAACACCTCGTGCTCGAGGAACGCCCGCTCGGCGCGCGCCGCCACCCGGTCGCCCAGCGTCACGGCGGGAACGAGGGCCCGCCGAAGCGCCGGAAGGGCGCCGCAAAGAAGCGCGCCCCCGCCGGCGCCCAGCGCCGTCGGCGCGGCGATCCATGCCGCGAGAGGAACGCCCCAGATCTCCACGAGCCCCTGCACCGCGGCCGCGGCGAGGACGCCGAGGAGCGCTCCCAGCGTCGCGGCGCTCCACGTCGCCTCTGGGTACGCGTCGGAGCGCTCGACCGCGTACGGGACGATCTCCCCGGACGTGCGCGACTCGGCTTCGCGCACCGCCTCCTCCACGAGGCGGAGATCCTCCGCGCTGAAGAACTTCTCGAGCTTCATCGGCGGGTCTCCCGGCCGTCCCCGGCCGCCGGCGCGAACATAGCACGGCGGGAGGAAACCCGCGCGGAGACGCGCGCCCCGGAGGCGGGATCCCGCCTCAGAGGACGCCTTCCACCAGACGCAGCGCGTCGCGGGCGATGATCAGCTCCTCGTTCGTCGGGATCACGAGCACCGCCACCGGCGCGCCGTCGGGAGAGATCCGCGCCTCCGTGCCGATCGCCGTCTCGTTGCGCGCGGCGTCCACGTGCACGCCCATGAACTCGAGCCCCGCGCACGCGCGGGCCCGCACCGCGGGAGAGTTTTCGCCGATTCCCCCCGTGAAGATCAGCGTGTCCACACCCGCCATCGCGGCGGCGTAGGCGCCGATGTACTTCTTCAGCCGATAGCAGAAGATGTCCGCCGCGAGACGGGCTCTCTCGTTCCCCTTCGCCTCCTCGGCGAGGACCTCCCGCATGTCGTTCGACACGCCCGAGATCCCGTAGAGGCCCGAGTGCTTGTTGAGAAGGGTCGTGGCCTGCTGCTCGGTCAGATCCTCCTTGTGCATCACGTGAAAGATCACCGAGGGATCCAGGTCGCCGCACCGGCTCCCCATCAGGAGTCCCTCGAGAGGGGTGAACCCCATCGAGGTGTCCACCGATCTCCCGTGATCGATGGCGCAGACGCTCGCACCGTTGCCGAGATGACAGGTGATCAGGCGGCTGTCCTCGCGGCGCCGCCCGAGGATCGACTGCGACCGCCAGCCGACGAAGCGGTGCGAGGTCCCGTGGAACCCGTACCGCCGGATCCCGTGGCGGGTGTAGAGCACGTACGGCAGGCCGTACACGTAAGCCGCCGGCGGCATCGTCTGGTGGTAGGCCGTGTCGAAGACCGCCGCGTGCGGGACGTCGGGGAGGATCTTGCGCGCGGCGCGGTACCCGCGGAGGTTGTGCGGGTTGTGGAGGGGGGCCAGCTCCGAGCACTCCTCGACCTGCCGGACGACCTCGTCCCTCATCAGCACGGAGCGGGCGAACTTCTCCCCCCCGTGCACGACCCGGTGGCCCACCGCATCGATCTCCCGGGCCTCGCGGATCACGCCCCGGCGCGGGTCGGTCAGAGTCCGGATGATCTCGGTGATCGCCACCCTGTGCTCGAGGATCTCCTTGACCTCGGACGACTTCTCCCCCCCTTCGGGCCGGTAGGAGTGGATCGCGCTCGAGGTCCCGATCCGCTCGACGGCCCCCCGCGCGATGACGCGGTCGGTGTTCGACTCGATCTGGGCGAGAGAGGTCTCGATGAGCTGGTACTTGACGGAGGACGACCCGCAGTTGAGAACGAGGACCTTCATCGCGACTCCCCCGCCCGGTGCGCGGGGACCCGCCGGGGCCCCTCCCACGCGAAAAAGCCGCGGCCGGTGCGGCGTCCGAGGTGGCCGGCGCGCACCAGCTTCCGGAGCAGCGGGCACGGCCGGTACTTCACGTCCCCGAGCTCGTGGAACAGATGCTCCATCCAGGCCATGATCTTGTCTAGGCCGACCCGGTCGCAGTACTCGAGCGGCCCCATCTGGAACTGGTAGCCGAGGCGAAGCGCCGTGTCCACGTCCTCGGCGCTCGCCACGCCCTCGAGCACGATGTGCATCGCCTCGTTCAGGAGCGGAACGATCGCCCGCGTCGCGACGTAACCCGGGTACTCGAACACCTCGATCGGGGTCTTGTCCAGCGCGCGCACGAGCTCCATCGCCGTCGCGTACGTCGCGTCGGACGTCTCGATCCCCCGCACGACCTCGACGATCGGGTTGCGGCTGACGGGCGGGAGGAAGTGGACGCCGAGGACGCGGTCCGGCCTCCCCGAGGCCGCGGCGATCTCCGTGATGCTCAGGGTCGACGTGTTCGTGAGGAACACGCGGTCCTCGGGGCACGTCCTGCCGAGCGCCTCCATCACCCGCTTCTTCGTCTCCAGGTCCTCGGTGACCGCCTCGATCAGCATGTCCGCCTCGGCGAGCGCGGCGATGTCGGCGGTGAAGCGGATCCGGCTCAGGATCACCTTCGCCTCGGAAGCGGTGATCCCCCACTTCCGGAGCTCCTCGTCGAGGGACGCGACGAGATGCTCGCGGGAGCTCTCGGCCGCCTCCTCGGAAACCTCGTGCACGACGACGTCGATGCCGTTCGACGCGACTTTCTCGGCGATGGACCGACCCATCGTCCCGCCGCCGACGATCCCAAGCCTGCGGAATTCCATCTTCGCCATCCTCTTGCGATCGGGTGGGGCGCCGGCCCCTTCGCGACGCTTCCGGTTGTGAGGGCTTCGGTTGCGGCATTCTAGCGGAAACCTCGTCCCCCCGCCCGTTCGCCGCGCGCTCCCCTCGATCCTCGAGCGCTGCCGGGATACGATGCCCGTCCGAGCCGGCCGTCGCCGCTGCGGGAGATCCGAGATGCGCTCCTCCGCCGCCCTCCTCCTGGTCGCCGCAGCCGTCGCGGCTTCGGCCTTTTCCTCTCCGGCGCCCCCGCCCCGGGGCCGCCCCCTCCTGGTCACCGTGGACGACCTTCCGGTCTCCTCGGCGCGCCTCCATCCCGACCCCGGGGAGCGCGAGAGGATCACTCGCCGGCTCCTCGACGCCCTCCGCGCCCGCGGCGTCCGGGCAGTCGGCTTGGTGACGTGGAGGAACGTCCGCGACGAGGAGGACCGCAGGCTTCTCGACCTCTGGCTCGAGGCCGGTCACGAGCTGGGAAACCACTCCTTCGCGCACCCCGACCTGACCCGGACCCCCGTGGCGGAATGGATTGCGGACGCCGAGCGCGGACGGGAGGCGCTCGCCGCCCATCTCTCCGCGCGGGGCCTGGCGCTGCGCTTCTTCCGCTTCCCGTTTCTCCGGGAGGGCGCCACGGAGGCCGAGCGCCGGGAGGCGCGGGCGTGGCTCGCGCGGAGCGGCCAGCGGGACCTCCCGGTGACGCTCGACACGCAGGACGCCTCGTTCGAGGAGCCGTGGGTCGAGGCCCGGCGCCGCGACGACCGGCAAGAGATGGCGCGGGTCGCGGAGGACTTCCAGGCCTCGCTGCGCCTCGCCGTCGAGCGTCAGGAACGGGTGGGGGATGAGCTGTTCGGCCGCACGACCCCCCAGATCCTCCTCCTGCACGCCACCGAGGTCGGCGCCGAGCAGTGGGCCCGTCTGCTCGACGGCCTCCAGGAATCCGGCCACCGATTCGCGACCGCGGACGAGGTGCTCGCCGATCCCGCGTTCGCCGATCCGCCCGCCTTCCTCGCCTCCTTCGGGTGCGGCCTGTGGGACCGGATCGCCCACGCCCGGGACGAGGAGCGGTCGCGCGCCGAGATCGAGGCGCTGCTGCACCGCCAGGCCGAGGCGTGGAGCCGCGGCGACGTCGAGGCGTTCGCGTCGGCGTACGACGACGACGTCCTCTTCGTCTCCCCTTCCGGGATGACCCGCGGCCGCGCGGAGGTGATCGCGCGCTACCGCGAGCGGTACCCGGACCGCCTCGCCATGGGGTCGCTCGCCCTCGAGGTGCTCGACGTGCGCACGGTCTGGGGACGCGAGACGTCCCCGCTCGGCGACGCACTTCCGGGGCGCATCCATGGGGCCACGGTCGTGGCGCGGTGGACGATCTCGCGTCCGGATCGTTCCACAGCCTCCGGCCTCACGCTGCTGGCGCTCGAGCGGGGCCCCGACGGCTTCCGGATCGTCCGGGACGCCTCGATGTGACGGTTCAGGAGACGCCCGGCTCGCCGCCGGGCGCTTCGCTCCGCCGCGGCCGGGACGGCGGCCGGAGGGCGGGACCCGCTTGACTGCCCGGAATCGCGGGTGTACGAAGGCGCGGTCGCACTGGAGAACCGCCATGCGCCTCTTCACGACCTCCGTCGCCGCGTCGCTCCTCTGCTGCGCCGCCGCCGGCCCCATCCTCGCCGAGACGCCGGTCCACGGGAGGATCGCCGAGGACCAGACGTGGACGAGGATCGAGAGCCCGTACGTCCTCGAGAAGACGATCCTCGTCGAGGAGGGCGTCACGCTGCGCGTGGAGCCCGGGGTCGTCGTCCACGCCGCCGGGGAGCGCTCGGGGCTCCTCGTCCGCGGCTCCCTCGTCGCGGAGGGTCGCTCGGAGGAGCCGATCGTGTTCGCTCCCGCACGCGGGAGCGCCGCGCGGGGGTGGATGGGGATCCGCTTCGAGGCCCCGGGCGGGCCGGTCCCGAGCGGACTCGTCCACGTCGAGATCCGCGGCGCGGGATCCCGCTCCTGGCACGGGCTCCGCCGCCCGGCGAGCCTCGCGATCGAGGCCCCCGGGGTCTCGATCCGCGACTCCGCGATCGTGGACGGGAGAGGAGAGGGCATCCTCCTCGCGGACGGCGCGACGGCGGAGATCGCGCGCAGCGAGATCCGCGGCAACGCGGGCCACGCAATCTGGGCGAACGACGCGGATTCCACCCGGAGCGCCCTCTCGGAGATCCTGGTCCGCGGCAACCGCCCCGACGCCTTCCGGATCGAGGGGCAGCTCGACGCCTCCGCCACCTGGACGGCGGAGATCCCGTTCCTGCTGGAGCGGGACGTCGTCGTCGCCCCCGGCGCGCGGCTGACGCTGCTCCCGGGCGCCACGGTCAAGGGAGCGTCGAGCAAGACCGAGCTCCGGCTACGCGGGCGGATCGTCGCGAAGGGCACCCCCGAGGCCCCCGTCGTCTTCACGTCCGCCGCCGACGACTCCGTGGGCGGCGACACGAACGGGGACGGGAACGCCTCCTCCCCCGCCCCCGGCGAGTGGATGGGGATCACGCTCGAGGGGTTCCTCGGCGGCGGGGGCGGAACCATCGAGAGCGCCGAGATCCGCTACGCCGGAGGCCTCGCCTGGCAGCGATACGGCCGCCCCGCGGGCCTCACCACCGAGGTCTCGGACCTCGTGCTCCGCGACGTCCGGATCCTGGACGGCGGGGGGGACGGGATCCTCCTCGCCCTCGGCGCCTGGCCGACGATCGAGCGCACCGAGATCCGCGGCTGCCGGGGCGACGCGATCTTCGCGACGGAGCCGGATTCGACGCGCGCGACGCTCTCCCGGAACCGGGCCGCCGGGAACGGCCTGGATGCCTTCGCGATCGGCGGGACCCTCTCCCACGGCGCCGTCTGGCGGAGAGATCTCCCCTACGTCCTCGAGCGCAGCCTCGAGGTCGCCCCCGAAGCCTTCCTGACGATCGAGCCCGGCGTGGTCGTCAAGGCGGTTTCCGGGGCGTCCATCCGCGTGCAAGGGGGGATCGCGGCGCGCGGAGAGGCCGGGAGCCCGATCGTCTTCACCTCGTTCCTCGACGACTCGGTCGCCGGGGACACGAACGGGGACCGCTCGGCGACGTCGCCCGCCCCCGGAGACTGGGGCGGCATCGCGGTCCGCTCGACCGTGGCCGGGAGCGCCTTCCGGAATGTCGCGGTCCGCTTCGGAGGCTCCCAGTCCTTCGGCGCGGAGGCCACGGAGGCGGGCCTCTACGTCGAGAGCCCGTCCCTCGAGGTCCTGGAGTCGCGCATCGAGCGGAACGCCCACGCCGGGATCCGCATCTGGGGGGGCGCCCCGCGGATCTCCGGGAACACGATCACCGGGAACGCGATCGGCATCCTCGCGACGCACGGCTCCGCCGCGATCGTCGAGGGAAACGACCTAACCGGGAACGCCGAGGGCGGGCTCGCCGCCGAGGAGTGTCCCGGACTGCGGGTCGCCGGCAACCGGGAGGCGCCCTAGGCGCGAGCCTTCCGGGCCTTCCGGGCCTTCCGCTCCGGCCCCTTCCGCGCCGCCTCCTTGATCCTCTGGATGTGGCCGCGCCCCATCCCCTTGACTTCGCAGCCCAGCTCGAAGTACCGGCGGATGGCGTCGTCGTCCAGCACGCAGAAGCAGTCGACGATCGCGCAGGGCTTCCCCACCGCCCGGACGACCCGGTCCGGGTCGAGGGCGAGGTACGGCTCGTGCCGGACCGCCAGCACGACGGCGTCCACCCCCTTCATCGCCTTCCCGAGATCCTTCTCCACTCGCAGATCGCGGAGCCTTTCCTGCCGGTGGAAGAACCGCGCCTTGCTCTGCCCGGGCCCCGGGTAGGTCTCCTGCGCCTCGAACTCCCACCAGTGGTCCACGTACGGGTCGTGCACCCGGAGGTCCGCCCCCATCTCCGCCAGGCGCCGGACGATCAACTCCGACCCGCTGTAGCGGGTGTCGCCGACGTCCTCGCGATAGGCGGCTCCCAGCAGCAGCACGGCCGCGGAAGCCACGGGCCTGCCCATGTTCCGGAGCGCGTCGCGCACGAGCTGCGCGGCGTGCAGCGCCCGCGTGTCGTTGATGTCGATCGCGAGCGGAGTGATCCGGAAGATGTCGTCCTCGAACCCGTGGATGTGGCGGTACGCCCAGACCCCGAGCCCCCCGTCCTTCGGCAGGCAGTAGCCGCCGATCCCGGGGCCGGGGAAGATCAGGTTCGAGTGGGTCGGCCGGACCTTGATCGCCTGGATCACCTTCTTGAGGTCGACCCCGTTGCGCTCCGCGAAGAGCGACCACTCGTCGAGGAACGCGAGGATCGTCGCCCGGTAGCTGTTCTCGACGATCTTCGCGGTCTCGGACTCGATCGGGCGGTCGAGGACGGTCAGCGGGAACCGGTCGGTGTGCAGGATCTCCTCGAGGAACTTCCGCACCTTCCGCTTCGCCCGCTCGTTGACGCCGCTGCACACGCGCCAGAAGTCCCGGATCGACCGGACGTACTCGCGTCCGGGCATCACGCGCTCGTAGCTGTGGGCGAGCAGCGGGTCGGTCCGGATGCCGCGCTTCTCGAAGACCTTCTTCATGATCGGGTACGCGACCTGCTCCGTCGTCCCCGGGGCCACGGTCGTCTCGATCAGGACCAGCGCCTCGGGACGGATCTTCTGCGCGATGACCGCCATCGAGGCCTCGAGCGCCTCCATGTCCGCCGCGCCGGTGCGGCAGTTCCCGAGGGAGGACTTCAGGTAGTCGCACTGCACGTCCACGACCACCACGTCCGCGAGGGAGAGCGCGTCGTAGTCGAAGGTCGCGACGAGCGTCTTCTTCCGGCGGACGCAGCGGCCGATCATCTCGTCGACCTCGGGATCCTCCGACTTCACCGGAGAGACGCCCCGGTTCAGGAGCGGGATCTTCCAGTAGCTCCGCGCGCTCGGCCTCTGCATCCCGATGACGAACTTCCCGGGCCGCCCCTTCCGGTCGGTCGAGTCCGCGATCACGGCCGCCATGACCGCCCCGACGAACCCCACCCCCACGACCACCACGATCTCCCGTCCCTCGCGGCGGTGCTTCGCCGCGAGCGCCGCGAGGCGCTTCCTCTCCGCCCGGTAGTCCCCGGGGGAAGGAAGAGGGAACTTCTCACCGGTCGGACTCACGGAAACCTGCGTCTTCGTCATGGCGCACCCCTGCCCGCCGCCCGGGGGAGCGGACGTCCGGAGCCGGCTCCCCTCCCCCGCGGGGCCTTCGAAAAGGGCTCATGATAGGACAGAATTCGCACGCCGCGCTCCTCGCCTCATGGCCGAGACCCTCGGCCCCGGGACCGAGGACTCCCGGCCCCCGCGCCGGGTGTAGGATCCGCTCGCCGTCCGTGCGACGAGGAAGAGGAGGTCGACGATGAGCGACATCCGGTTCCGGATTCCGCGGGCAGCCCTCCCCCTCCTGGCCGTCTTCTTCGCGGCCTCCGCCCCGGCGACCGCGAAGAAGGATTCCGGCGCGGACCTCGTCGCCCCCCTCGCGGGAGTCGCCCGGAAGGTCGCCACGGTGGCCCCCGCTCCGGCCTGGAGCGCCGTCGTCCGCGCCTCGGAAGCCGACCTGATCCGGTTCGTCTCGGACGACCGCGTCCTCGTGGGAGAGGTGAAGATCGCGCGGGGCATCCCGTTCCTCCCCCTCGACGCGACGGCATACACCGCTCCGATCGCGCTCTACGACGCCGGGACGGGCAAGAAGCTCTGGACCCGCGACCGACGCCCCCTCCCTCCCGGGCAGTACTCCGTCGTCGCCGTCGCGCCCGCGATCCTCCTCGTCGGAGCGGACGAGAAGACCGCTCTCTACACCGCCCTCGACCCCGAGACCGGCGAGGAGCGATGGAAGCAGGAGTTCCGGGCCCCGTACTCCGCCGTCCCCTCCCCGGACGGGGAGCACCTCGTCGTGACGTCCGGGGGGTGGGTCTCCCGCAAGCTCTCCGCGCTCGGCTTCGCGACCGGCGCCCTGCTGTGGGAGCGCTCGCTGCCGCGCGAAGTCGTCCCGAAGGGGCGCCCTCCGCTGCTGGCCGCCACCGGCGACGCGCTGATCGTTGCCGGGAACGCGATCCTCCGGATCTCCCCGCGGACGGGAGAGGACCTCTGGAGCGTCCCCTCGCCCCTCGCGGGAGACGACCCGGTCTCGGCGAAGGCCTGGGGAGACGGATTGCTCGTGTCGGGCGAGACCGGCATCGCCCTGCTCGACGCCGCGACGGGCGCCGTCCGGTGGACCGCCCGCCTCGACGGGGGGAAGATCCGCGCCGCCCTCCCCTCCGACGGCGCGGCGATCGTCTGGACCCGCACCTCCGAGGACCCGGCCTCCGTTCGCGACGTCCTCTGCGCCCTCGAAGCCGAGAGCGGAAAGCCGCTCTGGCGCATCGAGGAGGAGGAGATCCGGAGCCCCCTCCTCCTGACGGCGGGCCGCCTCCGATACACGTCCGAGACCGCCGTACTCTGCCGCGACCTCGCGACCGGCGAGAGCCTCTTCCGCTCGGAGGTCCCGGGTGGGTTCCGGCGAGGCGGGAGGAGCGAGGGGTACCGGTGGCTCCTCCCGGACCTCATCGAGATCCGGGGGGACGAGCTCGTCGTCGCCAGGGAGACCTTCGGCGTCGTGAAGCTCGCGGGCGACACCGGGAAGATCCTCTTCTCCCACGAGATCGAGCGGGACGCCACGGCTCCGTACGCGTTCGACTCCCGCGCCTCGGACCTCTTCGGCGCGTACTGGTCGGGACAGATGAAGGACCTCGCCGCGGCGGAGGAGCGCTTCCGGGGAGTGATGGCGCATCTCCTCGACGGCGCGGTCACCGCCGCGCAGGCGAGCGCCGGGACGAGCGTCCTCCTCGCCCGGGCGCGGCCGTCGGCCCCGGCAGCGGGATCGAGCGCGACGGCGACCGGCCCGACGTTCGCCGAGAAGCAGGCGCGCCGCGACGTCGCCGCCTACGACCGGGCGATCTCCCAGGAGATCTCCAGGGGGACGACGCCCGCCGATCCGGCCTACCGGGCCCTCGACTCGGGCCGCGACCTCGCGCGGGAGACGGTCCGCCAGGAGAGCCGCGCGCGCGTCGCGTCGCTCGGCGCCGAGGCGTCGCAGCAGTCGGTCCTGGCCTCGATGGAATCCATGATGGCGACGATCGAGCTCTGCAACGCCGTGATGACCGCGCTCGACGACCTGTCCACCGCGATCCGCGAGGCGGAGGGTCTCAGGAAGTTCGTGGACCTTCGCCACGCGGTGGAGGTGCACCGGTCCTCGCTCCAGGAGCGGTTCTACATCCGGCCGTTCCGCAGGAGGGAGGCCCGGGGCATGGTCGTCGTCGACCTCGCCACCGGCCGGAGGGCCGACTTCCTGTTCTCCGTCCAGGACGATTTCTTCCTCCGGGAGATCGGCGTGGACCTCCCCCGCGCCGTCGAGGCCCCGGACGGGGAGAGGATCGTCACCAAGGGGATCGCCCTCGATCCGGCCGCCTACGAGACCTACAAGATCGGCCTGTTCCGGCTCCCCCACCCCTCCCTGATCGCCTTCGATGCCGAGACGATCTTCCGGATCCCTGCGGTCGCGGAGTTCGACCTCGTGGAGGCCTCCGCCCACGGGGACGTCGCGAGCGTGCGGGCGCTCCTCACGGCCGGCGTCAGCCCCGACTCGAGGGACGACCAGGGGAACGGCGCGATGGTCCGCGCGGCCAAGGGGGGCCACGCCGAGGTCGTGCGCGCCCTGCTCGACGCGGGGGGCCGCCTCGATCTCCCCGACGGGAAGAGCAACCTCCCCTTCGGCCAGGCGATCCTCGATGGGCAGGCCGGCGTGGTCGACGTGCTCCTCGAGGCGGGGGCCGACGTGAACGGATTCGACGCGCACGGCCAGGCGCCCCTGTGCTGGGCCGTCGTCGCGGGCCGCCCCGACGTGGTCCGCACGCTCCTCTCGAAGGGCGCGAACGCCCGGAGCATGCACACCGCCCACCCCCCGGACGTCATCCTCAAGGACGCGAACCTGATCCGGGGGCTGTGCGCCGACGACGCCTGCCGCGCGCGCTTCGACGAGGCGATCGCGCTGATTCGAGGCGCGCTCGGGGAGTGAGCGAAGGGGCGGGGAAACAAGAAGCGGGCGGGAGCGCGAGACGAACCCAGGAGGGCGGCCCGGAGACTCACACCCCCGGGCCGTCCTCGCAGTCCCTGGAAGAGGTCAGGCGGCAGCCTTCTTCCGCCGCGGGCACTCCTTCTTGCATCCCTTGTGCGGGCCGGAGCCGGCGAATTCGGTCAGATGCGCCTGGATCTTCTTGACCGTCTCCGGGTCCTGGGCGGTCACGGTCATCACGACGCCGTCGGCGAGGTCCCCGCGAATCCTCGCGACGCGACAGGAACGGTGGTGGAATACTCCCGGCGGATCCTCGGGCGCGCTTTCGCTCCGCACGAATCGCCCCGTTGCGGTGTATCCGTTAGAGAGGAGCAGGAATGAGACCCGGAGCCGCCGAACCTGAGGTCGCCACCCCAGCCGAGAAGGACGGTGCGACGGGCCTCGCTCTCCTGGAAGACCTGGCAGTCGCGGCACAAGGAGGCGACGCCGACGCTGCCGGCACGCTCTGGGGCGCCCTCCGGCCGCGCCTTCTTCGAATCGGGCTCGCTCTGGGGGTCTCGCCTTCCGATGTCGCCGACTTGGTTCAGGACTCGATCTTGGCCGCCCATCGCAGCTTGTCGAAGTTCGACCCGGCGAAAGGAAGCGTCGAGGCTTGGCTGTCCACGATCCTCGTTCGCCGCACGAGGAACCTCTTCCGCTCCGAGAGGCGTCGCCTCGGGCTCGTCGCGCGCCTCTCGTCGATCCTTCCCCGGCCGCAGGTACGCGCTGGGCTGGACGCGGTCGAGGCAAGAATCACGCTGCAACGCCTCCTGACGTCTCTGACGGAATCCCAGCGAGAGGTGGTGGCGCTCTACGAGATCGGCGAACTGCGGGCGGAGGAAACGGCCCGCCTGCTGCGAATCACCGCGGCCGGAGTGCGATCCATCGCGAGAGACGCTCGTATTCGCCTCAGCGAGGCGGCCGCCGATCCCCGTCCTTCGCAGGAGGAACGACGATGACCGACGATGGCAGCGGCATCGAGAGGCTCCGCAGCGTGGTCCGGGAGGTTGCCGCCTCTCTACCCCCGCCCCGGCGACGCATTCCGTCTCCGGCTCGTCCGCTCGCGTGGGCGCTCGCCGGTGCGGTCGTGGTTGCCGTTCTTCTCCTGGGACGGCCCGTGATCCGCGAGTCACCGGTTCACCCGCCGGTCGAGGTCCTCTCGATTCGCATCCACGGCCACACGGCAACCGCACGGGTGGTGGATTCCGCGGAGGCCGGCTCCATCGTCGTTGTTCCCGTCGCCGACCGAATGTCCCCGGCGACTCGAGCAGGAGGCGTTCGATGAAACTGCACCGGTCGGCTTCGAGTTGTCGTGTCCTTGCGGTCGCGCTCGCGATCGCGGCCGTCGCGCTGGTGGGGGCAGGGCGCGCCGGCAACGCTCTCCTCGCGGACGAGCCCTCGGCACTCGCGAGAGGACCCGGTGCGCTCTCCTACCACCTCCGGGTGGTTCGAGTGACCGGGGTTTCGGCCCCGCGCGGCGCCGGGCTCGGCTGCACGGGGCGCTGCGGAACGCCGATTCTCCTTCCTTCGGAGGAAGCCTGGGGAACTCCGGAGCAGACCGCGGCGTTGGCTCGGGTGCTCGGCGGAGAGCGGGCCGATGCGGTAACGGGATTTGCGATCAACGCGGACGGCATGACCGCGTCCTTCGCCGGGAGGATATATCCTGGAGAGACGTTCGTGGATCTCCGCTTCGAGGCGGTGGCGCCGCAAAAGAGCGGCGACCCGCACGACATCACGCTCCTGATCCATCGGCCCGACGAGACCGCTCCGCCGCTGGCGGAGGCTCACATCCTCGCTCGGGCCGACAGAACCGTCGCCATCGCCACGCCGTCCCCGATCGAGGGCGAGTGGATCGTCCTGGCGGTAACCCCCATGGACTCGGACGCCGCCAGGCAGCAGGTCGAGCGGGAGCAGGACATCTACCTGCTCGGACAGATTCCCGGCATCACGCCTCCGGAACGGGTTCGCGCAGTGGATCCCGTTTACCCCGGAACCGCACGCGAAGAGAAGCGAAGCGGGGTCGTCCTCCTGGAGTCGTTGATTGACGCAGAAGGGATCCCCCGGGCCATACGGGTCCTTCGCGTTCCGCCGGGGTGCGAGGACATGGCCTCCGCGGCGGTCGAGGCGGTGCGGCAATGGCGATACGAGCCGGCTAGGCTCGAGGGGCGTCCGGTTCCGGTCTACTTCACCATCATGGTTGACTTCGCTCTCGAGTGAGCACGGGTGCGCCGTGTCTTCTCCCTCCGCCGACGCAAGGCTAAGTACTGTGGGCTGTCTTCGGCCAAATGCCACGATCCGCGCGGGGCACGCCGGGGTTCCCCTCGCCCTCTGCGCCTTGGCGTATGCCTTCGCCGGGTGCGTCCCGGCTCCCGCAAGGCGTCTGACGGCCAATGCCGTGTCCGAAGCTCCGGCGCCCCTGGGCCGAGCTTCGTCGAGCTTCATCTTCGACCCGGAGAATCCGGCTCTCTCCCTCCCTTCGAACGTCCGGTTTCATCCGCCCGAGCCGGTCGGGAGTCTCGTTCTCCCCCACTACCCTTCCTCCGCCCTCGCCGCACGGGAGTCGGCCGTCGTGGGCCTCCGCTTCGTCGTGGATGCGGAGGGGACCGTCGGATCCCTGAGTCCAAGCCCCCTGGTCGAATCCAGCTCTGGGCGGCACGCTCGGGAATTCCGAGCCGCCGCGGAGTCCGCAGTGCGCCAGTGGCGCTTCACGCCGGGCTGGATCGTTTGGACCGAGGACGGAGAGCCGGACTTCACCCGACCTGTGCACGCGGCGTATCGTTCTGCCTACTTGGACGTTCGATTCGATTTCGCCATCGTGCGAACCGGGGGCGAGGTGCGATGGTCCGGCGCCGGGAGCCTATGAACCGCGGCCGAGGATCCCGACTGGCACCGCCGCGTTGCAAGGCCGCCGCCGGAGGAGTACCTTGCCCGGCGGTATCGCCGAGTCCCGCCGGGGGCGGGAGCGGGGGAACCAGGTTCCCGGGGCGAATCGCGGATCGCGCGTAGGGCAAGCTCTTCGGCCCGAGCCCGTCAGCTAACCCCGTAGGCGTCGAAGAGGAGCCCTGCCGGGTTCGGCCGCAGAGCATCCTCGGAACCGAGAGTTTCGGGAGGTGGAATCGTGGCCGAGCCGCCGATCCGTCCGTCCGCCTCGGCGCCGGAGCCCCAAAAGGATCCGCTCGCGGACCCCGGCGGCGTCGTCTCGTACGCGAAGCGCCTCCTGGTCGGGGGGCCGAGGGACCCGAGCGACCCCTCGATCTTCCACAAGATCTCCCTCATGGCGTTCCTCGCCTGGGTGGGACTCGGCGCCGACGGCCTGTCCTCCTCGGCGTACGGCCCCGACGAGGCGTTCCGCGCCCTCGCGGGGCACGAGTACCTCGCCCTCCACCTCGCGGCGATGACGGCGGTGACCGTCGCGGTCATCTCCCTCGCGTACGGCCTGCTGATCGAGCAGTTCCCCGCGGGCGGCGGCGGGTACGTCGTCGCGACGAAGTTCCTCGGGCCGAAGGCGGGAGTGGTCTCGGGATCGGCGCTGATCGTGGACTACGTGCTGACGATCGCGATCTCGATCGCCTCGGGGGCCGACGCGATCTTCAGCTTCCTGCCGCTCTCCTGGCAGGAGCACAAGCTCGCCGCGGCGCTCGCGATCCTCGCCGCGCTGACGGCGCTCAACCTCCGCGGCGTCAAGGAATCCGTCAAGATCCTCCTCCCGATCTTCCTCCTCTTCCTCGCGACGCACGCCCTCCTGATCCTCTACGGGATCCTGGCCCACGCCGGGAGCCTCCCGGCGATCTTCCGGGCGGCGCACGAGCGAACGGCGGCGGACGCGGGGACCCTCGGCTTCTTCCCGCTCCTCTTCGTCCTCCTGCGCGCGTACTCGATCGGCGGCGGGACGTACACCGGGATCGAGGCGGTCTCGAACGGCCTCCCGATCCTCCGCGAACCCAGGGTCGCGACGGGGCGCAGGACGATGCTCTACATGGCGTGCTCGCTCGCGTTCACCGCCGGCGGCATCCTCGTCTGCTACCTGCTCTGGCAGGTCGCTCCGGTGGCCGGGAAGACGATGAACGCGGCGCTCCTCGATCGGGTCTTCGGCCCGTGGGCGATCGGGTCCTGGCCCGTCGGCCCCTGGCTCGTCGTCGCAACCCTCCTCTCCGAGGGGGCGCTCCTGTTCGTGGCGGCGCAGGCAGGGTTCATCGACGGGCCCCGCGTCCTCTCGAACATGGCGACGGACACGTGGGTGCCGCGCCGCTTCGCGAGCCTCTCCGACCGTCTGGTCTCGCAGAACGGCATCCTCCTCATGAGCGCCGCCGCGGCCGCGACCCTCCTCTACTCCCGCGGGAAGGTCTCGCTCCTCGTCGTCCTCTACGCGATCAACGTGTTCCTCACGTTCTCGCTGTCGCTCCTCGGCATGTCCCGCCACTGGCTGACCGAGGGGCGCAGGCGGCGCCGGGGCTGGCGGAGACACGCCGCCGTGCACCTGACCGGCCTCGCGCTCTGCCTCTCGATCCTGACGATCACGATCGTCGAGAAGTTCACGGAGGGGGGCTGGCTGACCCTCGTCGTCACCGCGTGCCTCGCGGGCCTCTGCCTCCTGGTGCAGCGGCACTACGCGCGCACCCGCGCGGAGATCCGCAAGCTCGACGACGTGCTCGCGACGCTCCCGACCGGCCCGGGGGCGCCCTCCCCCGCCCCGATCGACCCCTCGAGGCCGGTCGCCGCCCTCCTGGTCTCCGGGTACGGGGGCCTCGGCGTCCACTCGCTCCTGTCTGCGCAGCGCCTGTTCCCCGGAACCTTCCGCGACGTCCTGTTCCTCTCGGTCGGCGCCGTGGACTCCGGCCACTTCAAGGGCGCCGAGGCGATCGAGGACCTGAGGCGGAGCACCGAGGAGCAGCTCCGCCGCTACGTCGAGCTGGCCCGGGGCCTCGGCCTGAACGCCGACTACCGCTTCGCCGTCGGCACCGAGGTCCTCGACGAGGCGGTGCGCCTGAGCCGGGAGGCCGCCGACGCCTACCCCCGCGCCACGTTCTTCCTCGGGAAGCTGATCTTCGAGCGCGAGACCCTCGTCCACCGCGTCCTGCACAACGACACGGCGTTCGCGATCCAGCGCCGCCTGCAGTTCGCCGGCGTCCCGACCGTCCTGCTGCCGATCCGGATCCGGGCGTCGTGAGGGAATCGGCCGAGAAGGCCGGAAGCGGTGAAGACAAGGGAGGGAGGAGAGCGGCCCGGAGGTTCTCCCCCTCCGGGCCGCCCTCTCGTTTCGTTCCGAAGATCAGGCGGCAGCCTTCTTCCGCCGCGGGCACTCCTTCTTGCATCCCTTGTGCGGGCCGGAGCCGGCGAATTCGGTCAGATGCGCCTGGATCTTCTTGACCGTCTCCGGGTCCTGGGCGGTCACGGTCATCACGACGCCGTCGGCCGTCGCCTCGACCTTGCGTTCGACTCCTTCCAGCATCATCGGGCACTTGCACTTGGCGCAGTTGCACTTGCCCGGATGCCGCTCGTCCATCATCTTCTGGACCTTCTCCGCGGTCTCGGGATCCTTGGCGGTGAGGGTGACCCTCGCGCCGTCGTCCAGGTTCTCGACGCTTCGCGTGACCCCTTCCATCCCGCACGGACAGCCGGCGCACGGCTTCTCGCCGGCGAAAGCCGTCGCGGCGACGACGAGCGCGGCCGCGACCAGCAGCAGGTTCTTCATCGTTCGCTCCTCTATGGAACCGATTCGCGCGATTTCGACTCTTCGCCGACCCTGGGCGCGCGGTTCCCACCGCCGGCGGAGCCCCCGAGGACAACCAACATGGTGCAGGCGGTCGGGCGGTTGCGCAAATCGGGGGGCGATCCGGCGCGCTACTGGTTCGCGATGGCCACCGGCCTACTCGCCGTTGATCCTCGACTCCAGCCTGCCGAGCGTCTCCAGGACCCGTTCGAATGCTTCCGGCTCCGAGAGGTACATGTCCCTCATCGCCCTGTAATCGGCGCGGAGCCCCGGGACCCTATCGTCCGGAGGAAGCAGTCGGAACGTGCCCGGCACGGCGAGGTCGTACCGCGCCCAACCGGAACGGAAGAAGCGGCTCTTCCACGCGACGACCCGACCGAGGAGATCGCCTCGCTCGACCGCGGGCGCGAGCGAAGGATGACGAGCCATCGCCGCGGTGTCGGCATAGTGCCGAGAGAACCGATCCGGGGTGGGCACTTCCGACGGGCGGTGATGCTCGGCATGGAGAATCGTCGCCTTCTCCCAGAAGCTCCTCTCCAAGTCGAGGCACACGACCTCGCAGCTCCAGTCCGCGAACCGCATCGGGAGACTCTCCGCGAGCCACGGGCGCACGGCATGGCTGCCCACCGGCCGCTGATCCGTCAGCGAGCCGAACTCGAGCTTGACGGAACGCTTCAGGTAGTCGAACCCTGCGGGTTGCGTCGTCGGATAGCGAAAGTGGATCACCGGGGAGTGCGTCAATGCGTCCTTCTCGAACGACAGCCACGGAGTCCCCCGATCTCCCAGCACGCCGGCCACGATTCGCTCGATCTCGGGCGCGACCTGTCCCTCGACCTCCCGCAGGCACGCGGCTTCCGCCGCCTTCATCCACTTGGCTGCCCGGCTCCCGCTGAACGCGTCGGGCGAATCCCCGTCCTCGAGGCCGAGGAACGCCGGCGAGATCGAAAGGTCGATGTCCTCCGAGAACCGCCGAATGACGCCGAACACCTTGGACAGCGAGGTCCCCCCTTTGAACACGAGCTCGCCGCCGAAGCGCGACCGGAACAGGACCGCCAGAATCCAACAGACCCAGAACTCCTTCTCGGCGAGCACGGGCGAAAGGCCGCGCTCCTGTGCGACGTGCTCGAAATACGGCCGGCGCTCCGGCTCCGGCAGGGTCAGGAATTCCAGGCGCAAGGCTCAGTCCTTGGCCAGCTCCCGGAGGATCGGATGCATCCACGTCGGAGCCAGCTTGATGTCTCGGGCGAGCGAGCGTCGCTCTCGCGCGGGCAGCGTTGCCTTCAATCGGGCGACCCGGGCCGCCGTCACGTGCTCCCGCTTCAGGTGGCGCAGGGCCTGAATGACGAGCCCCGACAGCCGCCCCGCAGCCGCCATGTTCTTCGGCGTGGTGTGCCGCAGCTGGATCACGGTCGGCCCGACGCGAACGCTGCGCGTCGGTCCGTCCGTCAGGAACACGACCTTCGCGGGCACCTGCTCGGTCAACCCGAGCAGGTTGGCGGCGTAGGCTCCCGCCGGCTGGAGCCGGATCCCGTCCCGCCCCGCGATCGCGCCCGCCACGTTTTCGGCGGAGGGCCAGAGCGGCCCGAGCTCGCCGTGGACCCTCGGGAAGTCGTACACCCCCCGGGCGAGCCTTCGGAGCGTTCCTTTCTTCACGAGACGGTGCAGAGCCAGGTCGATCGCGAGACGGCTCCCGAGGTCCAGGAAGCCGGCCGGGACGAAGACCGCCCCCCTGCCCCGCCCCAGAATTCGCCTAAGCACCTGAGACTCAGTACTTTGTACTTTGCGTTGCGATCCCTTCATGTAAGAAACTCTACCTGCTTTTTCTTACAGAATCAACCGCCTGGCCCCACGCTGCAACGTTGACAGGTCCGCCCCCTTGACCGCCGCGAATCCCGGGTCTAGCCTCGCCCCGATCGGCACGTCGGCAGATAGCCATGCAAACCGAGCACGATGCGCGCTTCCCCCGGCCCTGGGGAGCGGTGTGCGCTCTTGCGGCCGTCGGACGGATCCGCGCTCGTCCCACCGAAGGAAGGAGGCGGTCATGAAAGACGAGAATCTCCTGCTTCTTCCCGGCCGAAGGCACCTCCTCACACGGGTGCTCCCCGCCGGAGCGCTCGCGTGCCTCGCCTGCCGCGGCGCCTTCGCCGCCGCGGAGTCCGTCCAGAGCGGCTCCGGCGCGCGGGTCGAGATGTCGTACGACGAGATGTTCTCGATGTTCTACGCCCAGGGCCTCATCCCGACGATGAAGGCGATGGCCGAGGAGGTCGGCCACGCCGACTTCGTCGAGATGCTCAAGAGGGCCGCATCGAAGGCGGCCGAGGAGGCGACGCGGGCGCGGCTTAAGGCCGATCCGAAGAACGACCTCGCGACCCTGACCGCCGAGATGCGGAATCCCGGCCCGCTCTACCGGCACACCCTGTCGTACGAGATCCTCGAGGACACGCCGACCGCCTTCGAGGCGAGCGTCACCGAGTGCCTGTGGGCGAAGACCTTCCGCGCCGCCGACGCCGGCGACATCGGCTACGCGCTCCTGTGCTACCCCGACGCGGCGGCGACGAAGGTGTACAACCCGAAGATCCGGACGACGCACAGCAAGACGCTGATGGAGGGGAACGACCGCTGCCATTTCCGGCACGTGATGGAGGGGTAGGAGGGGGGCGAGGGAGGAGACCGGCCGGAGTAGCCCGGCTCCCCCGCCAGCGGAGTTCCCGGGAACCGGGAACGCCGGTGAGGCGGGAGGAGCGGTTGCGCGGACGGACCGATCCCCGCCCCTCGCCCGAGCGGTGCCGCAACCCCGGAACGCCCGTCCCGTCAGTACCAGAAAAGGCACTCCTCCAGTACAGCGGGTTTCGAGCCGGGCGATTCGGCTCCCTCGACCGATTCACGGCATCCCGATTGAACCGTCGGCCCGCAGGTCTCCACCAGCGTTTTCCCTTGCACGAGATCGGAGGAGATCCCGAGCTTCTGGGCGACGAGCTCGGGAAGGGCCGCCACCATCTCCGCTTCCGACGAGAACTCCGGTCGATCCTTGTCGAGGATGCGCACGTACGGGATCGGAGTCGTCGAGAACCAGTGCGGCATCTCGGCGATCCCCAGACCCTCGCATCTCGCGACCACGGCCGCCAGGAATTCCCGCCAGGGCGAAGCGTGCGGACCCGGCTCGCAGGCCGGCGCGATTCTTCCGGTCTTCCAATCCACGCGCCACGCATGCATCCTCGTGCGGACGACCGGGATCACCAGGCTCACATCCACGAACGCGGCCCTGTAGACGCCGCCGTGCTCCTCCAGCCACCGGATCTTCTCGTAAAGGTCATCGAACCACCACGTCCGGAGCGGCGGCGCCTCTTTCGGAACGAATACCAGCCTTCTCACGCGATCGCTCGCGAAGGGCGAGCACCAGTCGAAACGTATGTCGTCAAAGGACAACATCTCCTCCAAGAACGTGTCCAACACGCAATCGACATCCTCCGTCAGATAGCGGGACTTGTCCGGTAGTTCGACGTCACCGCTCGGGAACACCTCTTTCAGTCTCGTCTCGATCATCGGGTGCATGGTCCCCTTGCCTCCCCTGTGCCGGACGCCCGATGCGGGGCTTCGCCGCACCTCCGGGCCGCCGACCGGTTCTGGTTCGTCGTGGAGGGTCGCCCGCCGGACAGGCGATCGCGCCGGCTCGGCGCGCGCTGCCTATCGCAGGCGACGACTTGGGTTCCCGAGGCGCGTCCCCCGCTGCACGTACTGGGACGCCGCCGCGGAGACCTTCGCGGGGTACCGTGTGTAAGATGCCTGCCAGGTCTCGATGGGCCGTACCCGGCTCATGGCCTCGTTCCCTCGCACGGCAAGAGTCCTCGCGGCGGAAGATACCGCGACGCTTCCGTGGTGTCCAGAGGGCGCCGGCTTCCGCGGCGACTCCCGGGAAACCGGCATCTCAGAGTAGGAATTCGCCGACGGTCCGAAGGCAAGCGCAACCGCAGGCGGCCGTCGGCCGATTCGAGCCTTGCGTATGCAGACAGTCTTAGCATGGACGCGGTCGGATTCACTCCGGCGCCACGCGGAGGTTTGAACCGCTCCGGCTGGCACACCAACTCCTGCTGGACTACGGCAGCCCGGAGGAGCCGAAGACCCTGGTTCAGGCCTTCGTGCACCGCATCGAGCTGTCGCCGAGGGAAAACACCGCGACGGCCTGCTTCTACCGGCTGC
>CALMJU010000084.1 GCA_937864465.1 uncultured Acidobacteriota bacterium | reverse complement strand
CCGCGACCCCGCGTCCCCCTGGCGTGCGCCTGCGCCCGCACCTTCTCGCGCCGCGCCTCGCGGGCGCGCACCCGCTCGGCGATGTTCTGGCTTCCGGCCGCCGCGCGCTTCTCCGCCTCCGTCTCGCGCTCGCGCCGCACCGCCTCCCACAGAGAGCGGCCTTCCAGGATCGCCTCCGCGATGCGGCCCGCGAACAGCTTGATCGAGCGGATCGCGTCGTCGTTCCCGGGAATCGGATACTGGATCGGCTCCGGGTCGCAGTTCGTGTCCACGATGGCGATGACCGGAATGCCGAGCTTGTTCGCCTCCGCCACCGCGATCCGCTCCTTCTGGGGATCGACGACGAAGAGCGCCTTCGGGAGCCCGTCCATCGTCTTGATGCCCAGAAGGGCCTTGTCGAGGCGCTGCCGCTCCTTGGCCAGGGCGGCGGCCTCTTTCTTCGTGAGGTGCGCGGTCTTGTCGGAGCCCGAGAGCTCCTCGAGCTCCCTCAGGCGGTTGAGGCTCTTCCGCACGGTCGCGAAGTTCGTCAGCGTGCCGCCGAGCCACCGCTGGTTGACGTGGAAGAGGCCGCACCGCGTCGCCTCCTCCGCCACGACCTCCTGGGCCTGCCGCTTCGTGCCCACGAACAGGATCGAGCCCCCGTTCGAGGCGACGTCGTGAGCGAACGCGAGCGCCTCTCGGAACTTCCGGACGGTCTTCTGGAGATCGATGATGTAGATGCCGTTTCGAGCTCCGAAGATGTACTCCTTCATCTTCGGGTTCCAGCGCCGCGTCTGGTGGCCGAAGTGGACGCCGGCCTCCAGCAGCTCCTTCATCGTCACGGAAACCAAGCGACTCCTCCCTTCCGACGCTGCGGCGAAGCGGCTACCGCTTCGAGAACTGGAAGCGCTTGCGCGCGCCCGGCCGTCCGTACTTCTTCCGCTCCACCTTGCGCGGGTCGCGTGTCAGGAAGCCGGCTTCCTTCAGGCGCTGCCGCAGCTCCGGGTTGTACGAGATCAGCGCGCGAGCGATCCCGTGCCGGAGCGCTCCCGCCTGTCCCGCGTACCCGCCCCCCGCCACGCGGACGTGCAGGTCGAACTTGTCCGCCGTCTCGGTGATCACGAGCGGGTGCCGGATGATCATCTTGAGCATCTCGTTCGGGAAGTAGTCGTCGAACGGCTTCCCGTTGACCCGGATCGCCCCCGCCCCCGGCCGGAGGTACACCCTGGCCGAGGAGGTCTTGCGGCGGCCCGTGCCGTAGTACTGAATCGCGCCTTCGCTCAACTCGGAACTCCCCCTACCGCGCTCTTGCCGCGCCCGGGACCGCCAGCGGCCGGGGCTGCTGCGCGGCGTGCGGGTGCCTGTCGCCCGCGTAAACCTTCAGCTTCCTCGCCATCTGCTTTCCGAGCGGCCCCTTGGGGAGCATCCCCCGGACCGCGAACTCGACGAGGCGGGTCGGATGCCTGGCGAGCAGCTTCTCCGCCGCGATCTCCTGGAGGCCGCCGGGGTAGCCGGAGTGCCGCCGGTACATCTTGTCCTTCATCTTCCGGCCGGTGAGCCGGATCTTCTCCGCGTTCACCACGATCACGTGATCGCCCGTGTCGAGGAACGGCGTGTACGCCGCCTTGTGCTTCCCCGCGAGCCGATCGGCGACGACCGTCGAGAGCCGGCCGAGCGTGAGCCCGTCGGCGTCCACGAGCCACCAGCTCCGCTCGATCTCCCCCTGCTTGGGAACGTACGTCCGCATGCCGCCTCACCTCGTCGTCCCGGCGCCCTCGTGCGCGCAGGTATCCCCGAAGCGAAAGCGTGGTTGTACCACCCCGCCCCCGCATTGTCAAGATTCCGCGCCGTTTCCGCCCGGCGTGGGCCATGGCCGAGGGCCCGGGGAAGGGGCGCGGAGCTATACTCCGTCCCCGCTTCGGTGCGCGGGAGGAGAGAGGGTGGCCCCCGGAGAGGATCGAAGCCCCGATCGGGTGCGCTCGATGTTTGCGGCGATCGCCCCCCGGTACGACCTCCTGAACCGCGCGCTCAGCCTCGGGCTCGACGCGCGGTGGCGCCGGCGGGCGGCCCGGGAGATGCCGGTTTCCGCGGTCGCCCGCGTCCTCGACCTGTGCGGCGGCACCGGCGACCTCGCGCGCGTCTTGCTGGACGAGGGCCGCGCCGGCTTCGTCGTCTGCTTGGACTTCTCGCACCCGATGCTGGTTCGCGCGGGCCGCAAGCTCCGGCGCGCCTCCCGCCGCTCCGCCCTCGTCGAGGCCGACGCGCTCCGCCTGCCCTTCGCCGACGGATCGTTCGACGGGATCGCCGTCGCGTTCGGCGTGCGGAACCTCTCCGACCGCGACCGGGGCTTCCGCGAGGCGCACCGCGTGCTCCGCCCGGGCGGACGGTTCGTCGTGCTCGAGTTCGGCCGTCCCGACGGCCCACTCCTCTCGCCCCTCTGGAGCCTCTACGTCCGCCGGGTCGTGCCCCTTCTCGGCGACCGCGCGTCCGGCAGGACCGGCCCCTACGGGTATCTCGCTCGGACGATCGGCGAATTCCCCGAGCCGGCTCTCCTCGCCGGCCGCCTGCGCGAGGCGGGCTTCGCGGCGGCGAGCTGGACGCGGCTCTCGGCGGGGATCGTCTGCCTCCACGTCGCCGTGAAGGGCTGACCGGCCCGCCGGGCTCTCGTCTCCTACGCCGCCCCGATCAGGGCGAGGAGAACGGCCTTCTGCGCGTGCAGTCGGTTCTCCGCCTGCTCGAAGATCACCGACTGCGGGGAGTCCGCCACCTCGTCGGTCACCTCGTCCCCTCGGTGCGCCGGCAGGCAGTGCATGAAGACCGCGTCCGGGCCCGCGCGCCTCATGAGGGCCGCGTTCACCTGGTACGGCAGGAAAATCCGCCGCCGCTCCTCGGCCTCGGACTCCTGCCCCATGGAGGCCCACACGTCGGTGTACACCGCGTCCGCCCCCTCGACCAGGGACAGGTCGGTGCCCACCGCGATCCTCGCTCCCGTCTCCCCCGCCGCCTCCCGGCAGGCGCGGACGACCTCCTCCGAAGGGGCGAATCCCTCGGGCGTGACGATCGTCACGTGCACGCCGAGCTTCGCTCCGGCCTCCATGAGGGAGTGCGCGACGTTGTTCCCGTCGCCGACGTATGCGAGCCGCTTCCCGGCGAGATCCTCCTCGACCTCCTGCATCGTCATGAAGTCGGCCAGCGCCTGGCAGGGGTGGAGGCGGTCGGTCAGGCCGTTGATCACGGGGATCCCGGAGAGCCGCGCCAGGTCCGCCACCAGCTCGTGGCTGAAGGTCCGGCACATCGCGGCGTCGACCCAGCGCTCGAGGTTCCGCGCCACGTCCTCCACGCTCTCCCGGACCCCGATCTTCCCGTCCGACGCGGAGTAGTAGATCGCGTGCCCCCCGAGCTGCGTCATCCCCGCCTCGAACGTCACCCGCGTGCGGAGCGACGGCTTCTCGAAGTACAGGAAGAGCGTCTTCCCCTCGAGAGCCTTCGCGAAGTGGCCCGGGTTCGCCTTCACCTCGGCCGCGAGCGTGAGGAGCGCCCGGATCTCGCCGGGCGAGAAATCGAGCAGGGAGATCAGGTCTCGCCCCGCCAGGCTTTCCGCGATCATGACATCCTCCTTGACGCTTCCCTCTAGCCGCGCCCGCGAGTCAGCGGCGCCAGGACCTCGGCGAGGTCGGGCCGCCCCCTCTCGGCGAGGTCGTAGGTCACGCGCACGGTCGGTTTCTCGAAGCGGATGAGCCGCCGCAGATCGATCGGCGTCCCGATGACGACGAGGTCGCAGGGCGTCGCCTTGACCGTGGCCTCGAGGTCGCGAACCTGCTCCTCGCCGTACCCCATGGCGGGAAGCAGCGCCCCCGTCCCCGGGTACTTGCGGAAGGTCTCCGCGATCCGTCCGACCGCGTACGGCCGCGGATCGACCATCTCCGCGGCACCCAGCTGCCTCGCGGCGACGACGCCGGCTCCGTACGTCATCTCCCCGTGCGTGAGCGTCGGCCCGTCCTCGATGACGAGCACCCGCTTCCCCTTCACCGTCTCCGGGTCCGTCACGGAGACCGGGGAGTCCGCCTCGACCACGACCGCCGCCGGGTTCAGCGCGGCGACGTTCCTCCGGACCTCGGCGACCCCCTCCGGCTTCGCGGTCGACACCTTGTTGATGACGACGACGTGGGCTCGCCGCAGGTTCGCCTCCCCGGGGTGGTACCGCAACTCGTGCCCGGGGCGGTGCGGGTCCGCGACGACGATCTCGAGAGTCGGCCGGTAGAACGGGAGATCGTTGTTGCCCCCGTCCCAGAGGACGACGTCGGCCTCCTTCTCCGCCTCCGCCAGGATGGCGCCGTAGTCCACGCCGGCGTACACGACGGTCCCCCGGTCGAGATGCGGCTCGTACTCCTCCCGCTCCTCGATCGTGCACTCGTGGCGGTCGAGATCCTCGTGGACGGCAAACCGCTGCACGCGCTGCCGGACGAGGTCCCCGTAGGGCATCGGGTGGCGCACTGCGACCACGCGGAGCCCGGCGGACTGGAGGATCTCCGCCACTTTTCTCGTGGTCTGGCTCTTACCGCAGCCGGTCCTCACTGCGCACACGGAGACGACCGGCACGCTCGACTGGAGCATCGTCGGGTCGGCGCCCACCAGCCGGAAGTCGGCCCCCGCCGCGATCGCGCGCGAGGCCAGGTGCATGACCGTCTCGTACGACACGTCCGAGTAGGCGAACACGACCTCGTCGATCCCGAAGTCCCGCACGAGGGACTCCATCTCGTCCTCGGCCACGATCGGGATCCCGCTCGGGTACAGCCGCCCCGCGAGCTCGGCCGGATAACGGCGGCCCGCTATGTCCGGGATCTGCGTCGCGGTGAAGGCGACGACCCGGTGGCCCGGGTCCTCCCGGAAGAGAACGTTGAAGTTGTGGAAGTCCCTTCCCGCAGCGCCGAGGATCAAAACCTTACGCGGAGTCATCGAGCCCTCCTGTCGCCGCCGCCCTGCCGCGGAAACGGGCGGAGGGGAGTGCCCGGCCAGCCCCGTCCCGGGGCTCCGGTCGGACCCACTCGCCGCACCCCCGGGTTCCGTGTGCTGCAGGCGCCGCTGCGAGGGCTCCCCGCCGTCCGCGAGCCGTGGCGTTGGCCCGGCGGACCGGAGCGGAGACTATAGCAGAGGAGGCGCGGGGATCAAGGCTCCGAATCGCTGAGGCCGAGCTCCCGGACGCGGGCCAGCAGCCTCTTGTACGGGACGCCGAGCGCCTGCGCGGCCCTCGCCTTGTTCCCTTCCGCCTGCAGGAGCGCGCGCCGGATCGCGATCCCTTCCGCGAGGTCCCGGGCCCGCCTCCCGACGTCGTCGAGCGAGCCCTCGTCCAGGATCGCCCGACACAGATCCGCCCCCTCCCCGCCCCGCTCCGCCGACGCGCCGAGACCGAGATGCCTCGCCTCGATGAGGTCCCCCTCCGCCAGGATCGCGGCGCGCTCGATGCAGTTCGCCAGCTCCCGGACGTTCCCCGGCCACGCGTGCCCCCGGAGCGCCGCGAGCGCCCCCTCCGACAGCTCCAGGCGCTCGCGTCCGATCTCTCGCCGGAACCGGTCCAGGAAGTGCGCCGCCAGCGCCGGGATGTCCCCCCGGCGCTCCCTCAAGGGCGGTACCGTCACCGCCACGACGGCGAGGCGGTAGTAGAGGTCCTCCCGGAACGACCCGGCCGCGGTCCCCCTCCGGAGGTCGTGATTGGTCGCGGCGACGATCCGGACGTTGACCGAGATCGTCCGGTTCCCCCCGACGCGCTCGAAGCACTTCTCCTGGAGGACGCGGAGGAGCTTGGCCTGGACCCCGAGACCCAGGTCCCCGATCTCGTCCAGGAACAGGGTCCCCCGGTCCGCCAACTCGACGCGGCCCGCGCGGGCCGCGCTCGCGCCGGTGTACGCCCCCTTCTCGTGGCCGAACAGCTCGTTCTCGAGCAGGGTGTCCGGGATCGCCGCGCAGTTGATCGCGACGAACGGCGCGTCCTTCCTCGGGCTCAGATGGTGCACCGCGCGGGCGAACAGCTCCTTGCCGGTGCCCGACTCCCCCTCGAGCAGGATCGTCGCGTCGGTGGGCGCGGCCTTCTGGATCTGGCGCGACACCTCGACGAGGGACGGCGCCTCTCCGATGATCCGCGGGAAGCCGAGCCGCTCGGCGAACTCCTCCTTCAGGAGCAGGTTCTCCTCCAGGAGAAGGCGTCGCTCGACCGCCCGGCGCAGGAGCAGCACGAGGTGGTCGGGATCGACGGGCTTGGCGAGAAAGTCGAACGCCCCGGCCTTGATCGCCCCGACGGCGTCCTCGATCGTCCCGTAGGCGGTCATGACGATGACCGGGAGGTTCGGATCGGCGTCCCGGGCGGCGGCCAGCACCTTGTGGCCGTCCGCCCCGGGGAGCTTGAGGTCGGTGACGACCGCCAGGTACCGGCCCGACCCGAGAGCCCGCACCGCCTTCGCCCCGTCGGCCGCCTCCTCGACGGAGAACCCCTCCGCCGCGAGCGTCGAGCGAAGCATCTCGCGCAGACTGTCCCGATCCTCGACGAGGAGCACGGGGGGCATGGCCCCGCGAGTCTAGGGAACCGCCTCTCGGAGTGTCAAGGGAGCGAGAGAATCAGGGCGTCGCCCCCGCCCGCAGCTGCGCGAGCCGAGCCTTCGCGTCCTCGAGCCGCCTCTTCGCCTCTTGCAGGTCTTCATCCGTGACCGCCGCACGTTCGTCGCCGCTCATCTTCGCCCACGCCTCGGCGCGCTCGGGCGGCGGGACGGGCGGGGGCAGGAACGGGTTCCGAACCGCGAGGGCGCGCTTCTCGATCTCCCGGACCGCGGCCTCCGCCGCGGAGACCGCCCGCGCGGCGGCGGCCGTCTGCGCGGCGAGCCCGGCGGCCCTGTCCAGATCGTCCTCGAGCTCCCGCAGGGGATCCGCGGCGGCCTTCGCCGCCTCCGTCCCGGGAGCGGCCTCCGGAGCCGCGGGCTTCTCGGGCTTCGGCGCGTAGGGATCGGGCCCGAGGCGGTCGAGGTCCTCGTTCGTGTAGAGGGGAACGTCCTCGGCCTTCGCGGGCTTCCCCTTCGACTCGGCCTTCTTCGCCGCGTCCGATTCCGGGACGTCGGGAGACTGCCGCTCCTGCGCCGCGGCGGGAGCCGCGGCCGCCAGGACCGCCATCAGGACGCCGGCCGTCCAACCAAGTCGCCGCATCGCGCTCCCCCGCCGGGCCTCTCCCGGCCCTTTCACGTTACCCCCGATCGTCCTCTCGGTCACTCCCCTCCTACCACCCCCGTCACAGGTCGGTCTCCCAGCGGGTGATGATCACGCGCGGCATGTCCCATTCGGGAGGGGGCCAGTTCGTGAGGATGCTCGCGTCCCAGAACAGGTCCGGGTTGCCCGAGGCGGCGGGCGCCGCGGAGATGCCCTGCTTGGCGACCACGCTCCCGTAGTATTTGGCCATGCCGCACGCGTCGTAGAAGCCGCTCGTGTACAGGATCCCCCAGATCACCGCCACGTCGTTCACGGCCGGCCCCTGGCTGTCGCGCCCGTTGTCCACGTTGGTCGCCCTGTAGATCCCGTCGAGCGTCGTCGGGTACTGGAGGTTCAGATACGGCTCGCCGCTGTCCCACATCCCGTTCGAGTTCTGGTCGAGGAAGGGCTCGCCCGGAGCATGGTAGGTGGCGGGCAGTCCCGTGATCCCCGTCGTCCGGAAGTGCTCGGTGTTCACGTAGAGGAAGCCCTTCACTCCCCAGGTGGAGTTCGCCAGGTAGATCTCCGGGGTCAGGTTGTCGTACAGGCCGTCGCCGTCGTCGTCGCGCGGCGCCGTCCGGTCCTTGGTGTCGAAGAAGAACAGGCCCGCCTGGTTGTTCGTGATGTCCATGAAGGTGCGAACGGGTCCGACTCCGTTCTCCTGGAACGACGATCCGTTGCTCCAGGTGTAGTAGTGCACGTTCTCGCCCCCCGAGGTGGCGATGTTCTTCCAGGTCTCGTAGTCGAAGTTCGGACACTGGACGATCGGGAGCTTCTGAAAAAGGTTCGAGTGGTCGTCCGCGTCCGCGAGCGCGGCCGGATACGGAGGGTCCCAAACGAACGGGAACGGCTGCTGGTTGGAGCCCGGCGTCCCCGTTCCGACGAAGTCGCCCCCCGTGATGAAGCGGAGCCACGGGTCCTCGATCGTGAGGCCCGATGCCTCGACCGAGTTCTTGTAGTCCACCCAGTTCGGGTGCACCGAGAGGTCCGATCCCCACATCGCGTCGACGCGCGCGGCGGCCGGGATGGCGCGCGGCACGCTGTCGTCCATCTTCGCGTCGAGCTCGCCGGTGGCCATCGGCACGTCCATGTCTTCCACCGACGTGACCGACCCCCAGTGCGGCAGGAAATACCCGCCGTAGTAGAGGATGTCGCACGAGTGCAGCGGCCCGTACGGGCCGGGGAACGGCGTCTCGTTGAGCACCGCGCGGACGAGCCGCTCCGCGAGCACGATCTCCGTCGAGTCCATGACCCGGTAGATCCTCGACGTCACCGCGACGGTCGCCATGCCGTAGCGAGTCCAGGCCCCCGCCACGCTCAGGTACGGCGGCGCGTACACGTCGATGCGGGTGATCCGGGCCCGGATCCCGGCCGCGGCCGCCGGGTAGTCGTCCAACAGCGCGTCCGACAGGTTCCCCAGGAACGTCTTCGCGGCGCTCGAGTACTCCTCGTCGATCCGCATGTCGGGCCCGTCCTCGGTCCCGAGGAGCGTATTCTGGAGCGACGGGCGGTACGGCTTCTCGAAGACGTCGTCCGTCCCGTCGCCGTTGAGGTCGATCCCCTGCTTGTACCTCGGCCACGTCGAGCCGTCCTGCAGCACCGGGTCGGTCGTGGGATCGCCGTCCGCGTCGATCAGACGGAGCGTGCGGTCGATCACCGTGATCGGGGGGTTCATGAGGTTGGCCGACGAGGCGGGGCTGTCGAACCACCGCTTGACCATCCGCACCCCCGACTCCCCGAAATAGAGGGCCTGGGCGGAGAGCCGCTCGTTCTCGGCGATCCGGTTCTCGGTATCCGCCATCAGGAGGAAGGACACGCCGAGGAGAGTCAGGATCACGATCACGAGGACCGCGATGATCAGGGCCGAGCCTCTCTCCCCAGGCCTTCCGTCGCGTCGCTTGGCGAGCATCGTCTTCCTCCTCCGCTCAGGGGCACTGGACGATGAGGTTCGCGAACATGCCTTGGGCGGGGCCGCACTGCCCCGTGATCGCCGTGGGGGCGCCGGTCTCGTCGAGGAGCCGGAAGTCGTAGGTCGTCGTCATGGTGTCCTGCGTGCAGGTCGACTTGGTCTTGACGGCGGTCGGCCAGTTGAACGAGTACGTCACGACGAGCGGATTGGAGCTGGTGCGGTCGAGCGTCACGATCGGCTTGGGATCGCTGAACGTCGTGGACGCGGGGGACGGCGAGTACGGCGAGAGGCTCCAGATCACCGACCCGTCGAACTTGACGCTGATGAGCTTGGCGCCGTTCCCGACGACGTCCACCCACGTGACGGTCATCCCCTCGATCGCGACGGCGGTCCTGCAGCCGTTGTTCACCACCTGGTAGGTGTTCGTCATGCAGCCGCCGGTCCCGCTCGCGCACGCGAGCACGACCGGGTTCTGCGTCGGGTTGGGAGGCGACAGGCAGCACCCGACGACGTCGCCCGCGGTCACCTGGATCGTCGCCGAGCGGACGCAGCCGGTCGAGTTCTCCACGGACAGCACGATCGTGTACAGCCCGGGCGGGTCCGCGAGCCAGCCGTCGTCCGTCCAGGTGGGGCCGGCGCTGGTGAGCTCCAGCGTCCGCGTCAGCCCCGCCGTCGCGTGCGTGTACGTGAACGTCGCCTTCGTGTACGTGTCGGTCCCGAGAACGACGCCGCCCGTGACCGTGACCACCCCCGCGACCGCCTGGCCGTCGGTGGGGCTCGTGATCGAGACGGTTCCCGAGAACGCGCACTGGGCCGCCGCCGCGTTCGACAGCTCCGACTCGTTCGGGCAGTCGTCCACGGCGCTCACCCGGTAGTAATACGAGGTGTCCGGCAGCGCCGTGGGAGGAGTGCCGTAGTCGAACGAGAGCGCCCCCGTGGCGCTCCCGATCTGCACGTACTCCACCGCCAGCGGGTCCGCCGTCAGCGGCACCGCGTCCCGCGAGCGCCAGACCTTGTACGTGTCGATCACCACCTGGCTCCCCTCGGTGTCCACCTGCGAGGCCTGCCACGTGACGCGCACGCCGTGGCCGGCGATCAGGAAGGCCTGCACGTTCCGCGGCGGCTCGGGAGGCACGGAGCTCGTCGCGATCCCGGCGGCGACGTCGGAGGGCGCCCCCTCGACTCCGCAGGGATCGTCCACGGCGGTGACCCGGTAGTAGTACTGCCGGCAATTGACCGCCGCGATGTCGAGGTACAGTGGGGTCGCGGCGCCGACCTTCTCCGCGATCCGGTTGGCGACGCCCGGCGTGAAGGACGACGTCGTGTCCCGATAGACGTCGTACCCGCCGAGGTCGCGGATCACCGGCGAGGCCGGGTCGCCGCTCACGTTGGTGGTGTTCTCGGTCACCGCCTCCCAGGTCAGCCGGACCGAGCTCTTCATGTCGCTCGTGGCGGCCAGGCTCGTGGGGGCCTTCGGAGTCGTCGTGTTCGTCGTCGTGCCGCTGACCTCGTCGGAGGGGACGCTGGCGTTCCCCGCCGCGTCGAGCGCCTGGACCGTCACGTAGTACGTCGTGGCGTCGCTCAGCGTGCCGATGTACACCTCGGTGGCCGCCACGTCACGCTGCGCCGTCGGCGCGCCGGGCATCGTCCCGTAGGAGACCCGGTAGGAGGCCACCCCGTCGTCCGATGGATTCGGCGGCCACGTCACGTAGAACCCGCCGCAGTGCCCCGGATGGAGCGTCGGGGTGCCCGGCTTCGAGGGGGGGATCAGGTCCGCGAGAAGGTCGGACATCCCCTTCATGCCGAGGTTCCGCGGCGTCACGTCGCCGACGAGCTGGAACTTCCGATAGGAGCGCGTGTCGGGATCGGTGTCTTCGGAGTCCACCCAGGTCAGGTCCGGGTCCCGGGTCAGGCCGACCAGGTCCACCGAGATCCTCCGGATCGTGCCCCTCTGGTCCTTGGTCGCCGTCGCGTCGTCGCCGCCGATGTCGTCGGAGGTGCTCGACAGGTCGAAGGCGACGTTGATCTGATTCCCCTCGAGGGTCAGGTAGCGGAACGTCATCGACCGGACGTTGTCCACGAGGGGGGTCTTGACCGCCGACCCGTCGGTGTTGCTGAACGTCACGCGGTAGAGCGTGTACGGCGGGTCGTCTTGAACCAGCGCCACGTGCGGGATCGTCAGGTTCTGAATCTCGCCGGTTCGGGGGCTGTGGAAGTCGGCCTGGAACGACAGCGTGCTGGGGCTCGACCCGTCCGGCTTGCCGAGGACATACGCGATCACCTCGTCGTTCCCGGTCGAGACCGTCGTGAAGGCGCCCGAGGTGGCGAGCGCGGTCTCCGGGGTCGTCGCATCCGCCGTCCCCGCGTCGAGGTCCGCGCGCAGCACGATCGCGGTGTCGAAGGCCGCCTCGATCTGCTCGTCGGGGCGGCCGATGTTCCCGTCCGGGTTGTAGTTGTACCCGGCCATCCGGAGATCGGCGTTCAACCTGTCGAACGCGATCCGCACCGCCTGCTGCTGCTCCGTGACGTTCTCCCCCTTCTTGAACGACTTCCGGGCGGCGTCGTAGAGGACCAGCGCGATCACGACGGCGATCGCCAGGATCGTCACCGCGACGAGCACTTCGATCATGGACATGCCGCTGTCCGCGCGGCGCGAACCCTTGGGGCGCGTCATGGCGTCACCTCCGATCACATCCGGACCGTGCCGACCCGCAGCGACCGGTGCCGCTGCCCCTCGTCCCAGAAGACCGTGACGAGCACCCTCATCGCGCGGGTCACGTCGAGGTCCGGCGGGACCGAGCCGGGTCCGAGCGATTGGATGTCGATCGTCGCGTAGCTGTTCACGAGCTTCTCGTCGAGCGTCGACTGCCACTTCGAGGCGAACGTGTTGGTGCGGCTGTCGATCGAGTAGCTCTGGGCGGCTCCGTCGTACGTCGAGCCGAACATCAGGTAGGTCTGGCGGAACCCCCAGCGGTTCATCTCCTCGAGGATCGTCCGCCCCACGGAGAGGGCCTCGCTCGACGTCCGTCCGCTCTTCACCTGGCGGTCTCCGATGATGAAGAGTCCCGAGATCGAGATGAGCACGCCCGCGAGCAGGCCGAGGGCGATCACGACCTCGACCAGGCTGAATCCTCCTTCGGACCGTCGTCTCATGGCCGTCTCCCCCTCACGACCGGACCCGCGCCCGCGAGACCGTCGAAACGCCCAGGATGCTCGTCGTCACGGTGAACCTCTCCCTCTCGTCGCCGGAGATCATCGCCTCCAGGACCGTCGTGTTGGCGGCGGCGAGGGAGCCGTCTCCCCGGAACGCGATCGTGGTCTCCGCGGTCGGCGACACGATCCGAACTCCCGACGGGAGCCGGTACGTCCGGTCCTGCCCGTTCACCGCCGGGTAGCGATAGGTGTTCGTGGGATCCGGCACCACCACGAACTCCAGCGGATCGTCGGCGGTCGCGCGCGTCGTCACCGCGATCATCCTCGCGGCCTTGAGGTGGATGGCGAACTCGTCCGCCGCCGCCCGCACCTTGGCCAGACGCACCTGCTCCGAGGTCACCGGGATCGCGATCGCCACCGCGAGGCCGACGATCGCGACGACGACGAGCATCTCCGAAAGGCTGAATCCCCGCGATCCCCGCACCCCCGTTTCCGTCTTCATGTCTGGCCTCCCGCGCCGACGGCGGGACCGGATCTCGATCCGCCTGCCGGGGGCGAGGTGCACGCCCCGTGCCGCGACCTCTCCCGCCCGACTCGTCTCGTATTTGTTGGGAAGACAGCGGTTACGATCTTGTCATCGGGCGGAGGACTACCGGACACTCTCGGAGCCGGGAGGTACTGTAACCGTTCGCCACACTCAGGCCGGCTCCGTTCCCTCCGCCGACGCCGCCGGGAACCGCATCCGGAAGAGAGCGCCGCCCCTGGGCCCCTCCGCGACCTCGATCGACCCGCCCAGGTCGACGACGGTCCTCTGCACGAGAGCCAGGCCAAGGCCGGTGCCGCGAGCCCGGGTCGTGTAGAACGGCAAGAACACGCGAGATCGCCGGTCGGGGGGGATCCCCGGACCGTCGTCCTCGACTTCGACCTGCAACGTCCGCCCGCCCGCCGCCCTCCGCCCCCGGACGCGGACCCGAACGCGCCGCCCCGTCTCGGCCGCCGACTCGTGCGCGTTCTGGATCAGGTTCGCGAACGCCCGGCGCAGGAGCCCCGCGTCGGCCCACAGGGTTCCGAACTCCCCCTCGACCTCCACGTCCGCCCCCTCCGGCGCCGAGGCGGCGCAGAGCCGCACCAGCCCTTCGAGGTCGACGGCGGTCCTCGACGGCTCGGGGGGCCGGGCAAACAGCAGGAACTCGTCGACCGCGTTGCGCACCGAGTCGACCTCCCGGAGGATCTCGCGAGCCGCCTCCCGGACCTCCGGGCCCCCCTCCTTCTCGATCCTGCGAGCCCAGCCCAGGATCGTCCCCAGCGCGTTCCGGAACTCGTGGGCGATCCCCGCGGACAGCTCCCCGACGGACGCCAGGCTCTCTCGCAATCGCGCCTGCTCCTGGAGCCGCCGGATCTCCGTCAGATCGGTCGTCAGGATGAGCGCGCCGACGACCTCTTCCCCCCAGCCGAACGCCGGGGAGATCGCGACGCCGAGGTGACCGGCCCTGCCGTCGGGCCCCCGCAGCGGCAACACCTCGCGGGAGGCCCCCTTGCCCCGCTCGATGCAGGCGCGGACGAGAGACGCGAGCCCCTCGATCCCGGCGGCGAACTCCTGCACCGGCACGCCGGGCGCGCCGGCCTCTCCGAGGCCGAGGTGCGCGCGCGCCGCGGGATTGCTCGCGGCGAGCCTCCCGTCCCGGTCCGTGACGAGCACCCCGGTCGTCATCGCGCGCGCCGGCCCCGCGGCGAAGCGAACGAGATCGCCCAGCCCGCCGCCCTCCCTCCCGAGCGCGCCGAGAGCCTCCTCCTGCGCCTTCAGCTTCCCCACGACGTCCCGGAACGCCTGCGCGAGATCGTCGGGCTCGGACGACGCTCGCCGGTCCGCCGCCGTCAGCCCCGCCTCCCCCGCCGCGGCCGCGAGCGTCCGGTACGGCCGGCTCACCCAGTTCGCGAAGAGGACGACCAGGCCGAGGATCACGAGCACGCCGGCGACCTGGACCGCGAGCACGAGCCGGAAGCCGGTCTCGAACCGGCCGAGCTCCGGCACCGGGACGACCGCGCGCAGCACGCCGACGAGCCGGCCGCCGGCGTCGAGCACCGGCGCGTACACCGCGATCTGAGCCTGAGGGGGGGGGGGGGGGGGGGGGGGGGGGGGGGGGGGGGGGGGGGGGGGGGGGGG